>NZ_JBSHFH010000001.1:0-374685 GCF_053617235.1 Streptomyces sp. NPDC055749
GCCCGGAACGGTGCCCGCCCCGGAGCCCCCCGGGCCCCCCCCCCCCCCCCCCCCCACCCCCCCCCCCCCCCCCCCCGGGCCCGCCCCCCCCCCCCCCCCGGGGGGCCGGGGCCCCCGGGGATCCCCCGGGGGGGGGGCCCCCCCCCCTCCGGCATCGGCCGGTCTGGGTTACGCGGGCTTCTCCTCCAGGCGCGGGAACAGCACCGCACCCTTCGTCACCGTCGCGCCCGCGGGCAGCAGACCCCAGGTGCCCGCGTCCTGCACCCGCTGGTCGGCCAGGGCGCCCAGGGACTCCTCGGCGCCCAGGGACTCCCACAGCTTCTGCGAGGTCTCCGGCATCACCGAGTTCAGCAGGACGGCCACACCGCGCAGCGCCTCGGCTGCGGTGTAAAGGATCGTCGCGAGGCGGGCCTGTCCCTCCGGCGAGTCGTCCTTGGCGACCTTCCACGGCTCCTGCTCCGTGATGTAGCCGTTGACCTGCTTCACGAAGTCGAAGATCGCCAGGATGCCGGCCTGGAAGTCGAGCTCCTCGCCGATCTTCGCGTCGGCCGTGGTGATGGCCTTCGCCAGGCCCTCCCGTACCGCCTGCTCGGCGTCACCGGCGGCCGTGGCCTCCGGGAGCGCCCCGCCGAAGTACTTCCCGACCATGGCGGCGAGGCGCGAGGCCAGGTTGCCGTAGTCGTTGGCGAGCTCGGAGGTGTAGCGGGCGGAGAAGTCCTCCCACGAGAACGAGCCGTCGCTGCCGAACGCGATCGCACGCAGGAAGTACCAGCGGTACGCGTCCACGCCGAAGTGCGAGGTCAGGTCCTGCGGCTTGATGCCGGTCAGGTTCGACTTGGACATCTTCTCGCCGCCGACCATCAGCCAGCCGTTGGCCGCGACCCGGCCCGGCAGCGGCAGACCCTGCGCCATCAGCATCGCGGGCCAGATCACCGCGTGGAAGCGGAGGATGTCCTTGCCGACCAGGTGGACGTTGGCGGGGAAGGTGCCCTCGAACTTCTCCTGGTTGGAGCCGTAGCCGACCGCCGTCGCGTAGTTGAGCAGCGCGTCGACCCACACGTAGATCACGTGCTTCTCGTCCCACGGCACCGGGACGCCCCAGTCGAAGGTCGAGCGCGAGATCGACAGGTCCTGGAGGCCCTGCTTGACGAAGTTCAGCACCTCGTTGCGGGCGGACTCGGGCTGGATGAAGCCGGGGTTGGCCGCGTAGAACTCCAGCAGCTTCGGGCCGTACTCGCTCAGCTTGAAGAAGTAGTTCTCCTCCTTGAGGATCTCCACCGGCTTCTTGTGGACCGGACACAGCTTGGTGCCGTCCGCATCCTCGATCAGATCGCCGGGGAGCTTGTACTCCTCGCAGCCCACGCAGTACGGGCCTTCGTACCCGCCCTTGTAGATCTCGTCCTTGTCGTACAGGTCCTGCACGAACTCCTGCACACGGTCGGTGTGCCGCTTCTCCGTCGTACGGATGAAGTCGTCGTTCGAGACGTTCAGGTGCTCCCAGAGGGGCTTCCATGCCTCCTCGACGAGCTTGTCGCACCAGGCCTGAGGGGTGACGTTGTTCGCCTCGGCCGTGCGCATGATCTTCTGACCGTGCTCGTCCGTGCCGGTGAGGAACCACACCTTCTCGCCGCGCTGACGGTGCCAGCGCGTGAGCACGTCGCCTGCGACGGTCGTGTAGGCGTGGCCCAGGTGAGGAGCGTCGTTGACGTAGTAAATGGGGGTCGATACGTAAAAGGCCTTCACGCCTTCGCTCGACTCCTGCTTCTCGGTTCCAGTGGCCGCCATGGTCGAAATCCTAACGGCCCCCGGCTGATCCCCTCGCACGGATAACGGCGACGGCGGTACCCGGCCGCTGGGGCGGGCACCGCCGTGACTGTCATTCGCGCAGGTGGATCAGGTGTGGATCAGCTGTGGATCAGGCCTCGCGGGTGGCGGCCCAGGCGGGGAGCGCGGACAGGATCTCCCGGTAGAACGTGGCGTCCGGGACCTCGCGCGGGGCCGGGCCCGCGTGGAAGAACGCGGCGTTCTCGACGTCGAGCCTGCGCAGGAAGTCGAAGCCCTTGGCATCCTCGTCACCGAAGGCGACGAACTGGAAGAACAGCGGAAGCCGTGCCGCGTCGGCCAGTGCCTGCCTGGCGGCCTGCTTGGCGTCCGGGGGACCGTCCGTCTGGAAGATCACGAGGGCCGGACCGGTGGCTTCCGACTTCTCGTAGTGGGCGACGATCTCCTCGACGGCCCGGTGGTAGTTCGTACGTCCCAGGCGGCCGAGCCCGGCGTGCAGCTCGTCGATCCGGCCCTCGTGGGCGGTGAGGTCGATCGCCCCGGTGCCGTCGATGTCGGTCGAGAAGAAGACGACGGGCACGGTGGCGGTCTCGTCCAGGTGCGCGGCGAGGGCCAGGGTGCGGTCGCCCAGGTGCTGGGCGCTGCCGTCCTTGTAGAACGGGCGCATGGAGCCGGACCGGTCGAGCACCAGGTACACGGTGGCGCGGAACCCGGTCAGCCCGTGCTCCTTGAGCCCGGCCTGCGCGGCCTTGTACGGGGCGACGAGCCCGGGTGCGCGGGTCTTGACCCGGGCGAGGGCCACGGCCGGCTTGGCGGCGGGGGTATCGGCGGGGCTGTCGGTGGTGCTGTCGGTGGCCTCGGGCTCCACGGGGGTGGGCTCGGCGGCCACGGGCTCCACAGGGGTGGGCTCGGCGGCCACGGGCTCCGTGGCGACGGGCTCCGGGGCAGCGGGCGGAATGATGGCGCAGGTGTAGTCGGGCTCCGGTTCGGCCGCGACCTCGGCGGCCGGCTCCGGGAGGGCCTCTGCCTCGGCGGCCGGCTCCGCCTCGACCTTGATGTCGGCCTCGGTGGCGGGCTCGGGGGCTGCCTCCGGGGTCGACTCGGGGGCGGGCTCGGTCGTCTCCGCCTCGGCCGCCGGAATCACGGCGGCTTCCGGCTCCGGGTCCAGCTCGATGCTGATCGGCTCCGGCTCCGGCTCCGCCTGGGCCTCCGGCTCGCTCGCGGCGGCGACCGGCTCGGCCGCTGCCTCGGGCGCGGCTTCCGCTTCGGCGACCGGCTCGATGACCGCTTCGGCGACCGGCTCGGCGACCGGCTCGGGGGTGGCCTCCGTCTTCGGGGCCGGCTTCGTGTCGGGGTCGGTGCCCTGGGCCGGGACCGTCGGCGTGGCGGCCGGGGCGGACGACGAAGCCGCGGCGGCCTTGTCGAAGGCAGCCGCCACCAGGTCCGAGGCCAGTCCGCTCTCGTGCTCGCCGGACCGCGCTGCAGGCGTGGTCGCCGAGGCGGAGGAGGCGGAAGAGGCGGAGGAAGAAGTCGAGGAGGAGGGGGAGGTGGAGGGAGAGGAGGAGGCCGGGGCGGGCACCGACGCCTTCGCGGCCGGTGCGGGCTCGGCCGCCGAAGTCGTCTCCGGCTCCGGCTCCGTGGGCTGGTTGCGCTCGGCCTGGGGCGGGACGGTGGCCGTTGCCGACTCGTCCTGCTCCGTGCGGCCGAACACCTTGCGCAGCAAGCTCCGAATGCCCATGGGCCAAGCCTTTCGCATGAGTTGGGTGCGTAAATGTCCGACCTGCGGAAATTGATCCCTGGCCAGGGCGGATACGTAAGGTTAGCGGCCGGATCCGGCCGTTCGGCTGCACGGCCCGCCCCGGGGACAACTGAGCCTCAACCGAGCCCCAACCGAGGCATTGCCGAATTCCGGCCAAGGGCGGAGAGCAGCGGTGGCCCGGACTTCACCCCTCGTTCACCGGGAGTCCCTCGTACCGCGTGAATGCGCACCTACCGTCACGCAGGACACACAGATGGAGGGAATCCACGTGCGCAATCTGCTGCCGCTCATCAGCTCGCATCCGGGCGGGCGCTCTGGGCTGACCTGCCGCTACCGCTGCGGTGACGCCTGCTTCCAGGAGATACCGAACACCAGCGACAACGAGTACGCCGGCGATGTCATCGCCGGTGCCCTGTCGCGCCGGTCGATGATGCGCGCCGCCGCCGTGGTGACCGTTGCCGCCGCTGCCGGGACCGCCGCCCTCGCCGGTCCGGCCGCCCCGCAGGCCGAGGCCGCCGCCCTCGCCGGACCGGGCCGGACACCGAAGTACCCGAACAATTCCGGCGTTTCGGGCGCTCGTGGTCTGCGCTTCGCGCCCGTGGCACCCAACAAGGACGACAAGGTCACCGTCCCGGACGGTTACGAGCAGAACATCGTGCTCCGCTGGGGCGAGCCGATTCTGCGCGGCGCCCCCGCCTTCGACCCGGACCGTCAGACGGCGAAGGCGCAGGCGGGCCAGTTCGGTTACAACGTCGACTTCCTCTCGCTGCTCCCGCTCCGGGGTGAGCACGGCCGTCAGGTCCTGGTCGCCAATCATGAGTACACGGACGAGAACCTCATGTTCCGTGGTTATGATCCGGCCAATCCGACCCGTGAGCAGGTCGAGATCGCCTGGGCGGCGCACGGACTCTCCGTCGTCGTGGTCCAGGAGGAGCACCGCACCGGCAAGCTCGGCGCGGTCGGCCGTCACCCGCTGAACCGCCGCCTCACCGCGACCAGCGAGTTCCGGGTCACGGGTCCGGCCGCGGGCAGCCCTCTGCTCCGTACGTCCGCCGACCCGTCCGGCCGCAAGGTCCTCGGCACGCTCAACAACTGCGCGGGCGGCACCACGCCGTGGGGCACCACGCTGCACGGCGAGGAGAACTTCAACCAGTACTTCGCCAACGGTTCGAGTGCCACCGACAAGCGGTACGGCATCGGCTCCACCACCACCGAGCGCAAGTGGGAGCGTTTCGACAAGCGCTTCGACGTCGCGCAGGAGCCCAACGAGCCGCACCGCCACGGCTGGGTCGTCGAACTCGACCCGTTCGACCCGGAGTCCACTCCCCGTAAGCGGACCGCTCTGGGCCGCTTCAAGCACGAGGCGGCGCAGCCCCGGCTGACCGCCGACGGACGCCCGGTCGTGTACATGGGCGACGACGAACGCTTCGACTACTTCTACAAGTTCGTCTCCAGCAAGCAGATGAAGAAGGGGAACTCGCGGTCCGCCCGCGAGCACAACCTGACCCTGCTGGACGAGGGCACGCTGTACGTCGCCAAGCTGACCGGCGACTCCCCGGCCGCCGAGTTCGACGGCACCGGCAAGCTGCCCTCCGACGGCGAGTTCGACGGCAGCGGTGTGTGGATTCCGCTGGCGACGGGGAACACCTCGCACGTGCCCGGCATGACGGCCGAAGAGGTGTACGTCTTCACGCGCCTGGCCGGTGACAAGGTCGGCGCCACGAAGATGGACCGCCCCGAGGACGTCGAGCCCTCGCCGCGTACCGGCCGCGTGTACATCGCGCTCACCAACAACACCGACCGCGGCAAGGCGGGCAAGGCCGGCGCGGACGAGGCGAACCCGCGCAACCTCAACAAGCACGGCCAGATCCTGGAGCTGGCGGAGCACTGGGACGACCCGGCGGGCGACGGTTTCGCCTGGCGGCTCTTCCTCGTCGCGGGCGACCCGAACGACCCCGCGACGTACTTCGCGGGCTTCCCCAAGGAGAAGGTCAGCGCCATCTCCTGCCCGGACAACGTGGCCTTCGACGACCACGGCAACCTGTGGATCTCCACGGACGGCAACCAGCTCGGCTCCCACGACGGCCTGTTCGGTGTCGCGACGCAGGGCGAGCGGCGCGGTGAGCTGAAGCAGTTCCTCACCGTCCCGACCGGCGCCGAGACCTGCGGCCCGGTGATCCAGGACCGTCGTGTCCTGGTCGCCGTGCAGCACCCGGGCGAGATCGACGGCGCGACCGTCGAGAAGCCGGCGAGCAGCTGGCCGGACGGTCCGGGGAAGATCGTCCGCCCGTCCGTCGTCGCCGTCTGGCGCAAGGACGGCAGGGACATCGGCGTCTGACCGAGCCGCGTTCCCCCTGCCGAATCCGGCAAAGCATCAGCCCTGTGCCCATGAGGTGCAGGGCTGATGTACGTCGTACACATGTGCGCATGGGGTCCGAGTCGCCTTGTTAGCGTGACCGGCCGGCGTGGCTGACACCCAGTCACCCCCCGGTGATCCGCACGCTTCTCACGAAGGGCCCCCGCATGGGAATTCCGTCCCGCAGAACACGTCTCGCGGTCTGTACCGCGGTGGCTGGGGCGATGCTCACGGCATTCGTCCCCGCCACCGGCGCCACCGCCGTCCCGGCCACCCCCCGCACGGAAGCCGTGGCGGCGGTGGAACCGGTACCGGGCAGCGAAGGTATGCCCGACGACGGTTTCGAGAACGAACCCGAGGGCGAGCAGGACGACTTGGCCTCTGCCGCGTCGTCGGCCCAGAGCGACGCCGGGGTGCAGGCAGCCCCCGTCCCCGGCAGGGTCGGGGACTTCCACCTGGCGGCGGGGTCCAGCCTCACCGGTCTCGTGAATCAGCTCGACGCCGCGCTGCCCAAACAGGGTCTCACCGAGCTCATGGAGCAGGCGAACCGGCCCGCGGGCTGGGAGGGGGCCTGTGGCACCACCGGTATCTACGGTCCCGACCTGGCGACCAACCACCGCATCTGCTGGAAGGACGACGACGCCGTCTCCAGCGAATGGGTTCCTCAGGCCATCACCGGGGTCTCGGACGCCCAGGAGGACGAGGACTGGGGTACGTCCAACGCCGAGCCGATCGCCGTGGCGGGGTACGACGCCGAGAACCCCGGCCGCAGCAACTACATATCGGGCGCCGACAACTGCGTCCAGGACGCCGCGTCCGATGCCTGTAACGAGAAGGGCATACGGGTCAGCTTCTTCAACCAGGCCACCCAGATGTACCGCCACGTGCTGCTGGTCTGGCCCTACGTCAACTCCAAGGACCACATCTCCTTCGACGCGCTGCACGCGCGTGAGGGCAAGTGCACGACCAGCGTGACGGCCTCCTGCAAGGCGCAGGAAGGCATACACGCCGGCGGCATGGTCTGGTACGGCGACTACCTGTACGTCGCGGACACCGCCAACGGCATGCGCGTCTTCGACATGCGCAAGATCATGGACCTCAACCCGGACAACAACGCCGACGTCAACGACCCCACCCCGGACGGTCTGGTCAGCGACGTCATCGAGAAGAAGCGGGTCGGCCGTCAGAGCAACGTCTGGTACGGCTACGGCTACCGCTACGTCATGCCCCAGGTCGCCACGCTGAAGTTCACCACGGCGAAGATCGACAAGCCCACCAGCAAGAACCAGTGCTACACCACCGGCCGCCCGAAGGCCTCGTACATCTCCCTCGACCGGACCGGCACCGACCACATGGTGCTCGGCGAGTACTGCAACACCAAGAACAACGATCCCGACGACGCCGCGATCACCAGCCCCGGCCGTGTGGGCACCTACCCGATGACCGCCCTGACGGCCGCGGTCGAGGGTGCCGCCGGGACGGGCGCCAGCGCCGACCTCGCGTACGGCCTGCCGACCGGCGCCACCTTCAACGGCGAGAATCTGTGGCACAAGATGCAGGGCGTCACTCGGTACGAGGGCAAGTGGTACTTCCACCGCAGCAACGCCTATGACAACGGGCGGCTGCTCCAGGCCACCCCGCAGTCGGTCGACGGCACGACCCAGCTCGTCGGCAACCCGAAGATCCTGGAGTCCTCCTTCGGCCCCGAGGACCTCTACCTCGCGCACGGGCGAGGTGACGGCTTCGCCCCGCAGCTCTATTCGCTGAGCGAGCACGCCCCGAGCAAGTGCGGTGCGTGCGAGCGTGAGATGTACAGCTACAACATGTCCGAGGTCATCAGCGACTTCGGTTCCTGACCCACCGTGATTCCCGCGGGCGTCGTACAGCCGGGCGAAAGTCCGCTTGTACGGCGCCCGCGCGCGTACGCCGCATTAGAGTCGGTCCCATGGTTTCCGGTGAGGCACCGCAGGCGGAGGGCACCGTCCGCGTCGACGTCTGGATCTGGTCGGTCCGGCTGACGAAGACCCGTTCGCAGGCCGCGGCCGCCTGCAAGGCAGGGCACGTGCGGGTCAACGGGGACCGGGCCAAGCCCGCCCAGGCGCTGCACACCGGCGACGAGGTACGGCTCCGGCACGACGGCCGGGACCGGATCGTGGTCGTGTCGAAGATCGTGAAGAAGCGGGTCGGCCCCCCGGTGGCGGTCGAGTGCTTCGTCGACAACAGCCCGCCCCCGCCGCCCCGCGAGGTCGCCTTCCAGGTGCCCGTCCGCGACCGCGGCACGGGCCGCCCCACCAAGCGGGACCGGCGCGAGATGGAGCGCCTTCAGGAGCGGGGACCCGGGCCGGACCGGTGAGCGGTCACCTTGCGTTTGGTCACTCTGCGTGTTTCACGTGAAACACGCAGCTCGGCCGACGAGACGCTACGGCTGGGGCGAGGCGATCGCCCTGGCCGCCGCCACCTCCTGGCGCAGCGGTTCCAGCACGCTGTCCTCGTCACCCGTCAGCTCGGCCCGCACCTCCACCAGTACCTCGCTCGACCGCATTCCCTCCGACAGCTCCCGCAACTGCTGCTCGATCGCGGCCACCTCATCGGGCCGCGGCGCCGGAGCCCCGTGGTTGACCCGGACCCGCGCCGCCGTCGTCGCGTCCACGATCCGTTCGACGGCGACGACCAGCGGCCACCAGGCTGCGGCGCGCGCCCCGACCGGCGGCGGCTCCGTCAGGGCCCGCTGGAACTCTGACCGTACGGCCGACAGGTCGCGGTAGAGCCTGCGCCGGGACCGCACCCGTTCCGCCTGGTCGGCTTCGAGGCCGTCGAAGGCGCACGCGACGTAGTCGGCGATGTCCGTCACCGCGTCGGCGAGCCGGGAGCCGATCCGGGTGTGCCAGCTCTCCGGCCAGAGCAGATAGCCCGCCACGAGCACGATGGCGCAGCCGAGCAGGCTGTCCAGGAGGCGTGGTGCCACCAGGTCGATGCCCTGGTGGTTCAGCAGGTCGGACAGCAGCAGGATGACCGGGGTGATCGCCGCCGTCTGGAAGGCGTAGCCCTTCGCCGTGAACGCAGGGATGAGCGCGGCGAGGACCATCATGACGGGCACGTCCCACCACCCGATGGGCACCTCGGCCAGCACCGGCGTCGCGATGACCAGTCCGGCCGCCGTGCCCACCGCGCGCAGGACGGCCCGGGAGAAGACCGAACCGAAGTCCGGCTTGAGGACGAAGGTGACGGTCAGAGCGACCCAGTACGAGCGCTCCACGTCGATCAGCGAGGTGAGCGCCTGGGCCAGGCCGATACAGAGGGCCAGGCGCAGCCCGTACCGCCAGGACGTCTCGGAGAACAGCACACTGCGGGTCGCCCGCCGGACGCGTACGCCCAGTGCGGCGGGCCGTCCCAGCCGGTCATCCACGTTGTACGGGTCGGGCTCGGCCTTGTGGACGACGGTCGCCGTATGCCGCAGGGCGCTGTCGACCGCGCGCGTGGCGGGCGAGTCGGGGGCCGGGAGTCCGGGCACCGGCGCACCGGTGCGGCTCCTTTCGACGTCGTCCGCCAGTACGCGTACCGCTGCCGGGATCTCTTCGGGCAGCGGGCGCCGCGTCATATGGACCGCGGGGGCGGCCTCGACGAGTGGGATCACGGCGTTGAGCTGGGACAGCAGCCGCACCATGGAGGTGCTGCGCCCGTGATAGCGCGCCCGCCGGGCGAGGACCAGGTCGTAGGAGGCGTTCAGCGACTGGGTGACGGCCTGGCGCCGCTCCTCGTACGCGGGTGTCCCGGCGGCGGCCAGCACATCGGCGATGGCCCGGTAGGTGTCGGCCACGGCGACCCGCTCGGGGAGTTTCCCGCGCAGCGGCCAGGCCAGGAGTGTCAGGACGAGCACCACGAGGCCGCCGAGCGTCAGCAGCAGTGGCGCCACCCACCAGGGGTTCGGCATCGGAAGCCCCGCGCCGACCACCGAGTTGAGCAGGAGCAGCAGCCCCGAGACCGAGGCCACGGCGCCGATCGTCGACATCATCCCGGAGACCAGGGCGACGACGGTGAGTACGGCGACGGCCGCCCAGCCGGTATCGAAGACGAGGGTGCCGAGCATCATGCCCAGCGCGCCGAACAGTTGCGGGACGGCGATGTTGAGGACGCGCATCCGGTAGGCGTCGGCCGTGTCGCCGATGACACCGGACAGGGCGCCCATCGAGACGAGCGCGCCGTACTCCGGCCGGTCGACGGCGAAGCCGACGGCGAGCGGGGCGGCCAGGGCCACGGATGCGCGGGCGACGGCGGCCCAGGGGATGGGGGCGGACTGCGGGAGCAGCCCGCTCAGCAGCCAGGGCGGCGGTGCCGCGCGCTTCCGTTCGGCGTCGGCCCCGGCCACTGCGTGCCCCCTCCGTGCGTTCCCCCGCGCTCAGTCAGCTCTCGTAGTTCTCGACCTCTTCGGCGGGCCGGACCTTCGCCGTTGACGGGTCCTCACCGAATTCGCTGAGGGCTCGGCGCCGGCGCAGGAGGTCCCAGCACTGGTCGAGTTCGACCTCCACCGTACGCAGACGGGCCTTGTCCTCGGTGGAGAGGCCCAACTTCTCGGTGGACCGGTCGCGCAGGGCCCGTTCCTCGGTGATCAGGCTGTCGATGTGGTCGAAGATGTCTTGGTCGCCCATGACGCCTCTCTCGGATGTCAGAGTGCAAAGACGGTCTTGCCGCGCGCTCCGCCCGCCCGGTTCTCGGCGAGCGCCTGCGGGGCCTTCTCCAGCGGGAGTTCGATGCCGATGGGAACGTTCAGCGCCCCGCTCGCGGTCGCCTTCGCGAGGGTGGCGAGCAGGACGGCGGTCGGGGCCAGCCGGAAGTCGGCGCACCGGATGCCGGCGCGGGCGGCTCCGGGACCCGTGGCGCCCCGGGTGCTGAGGGCGACTCCGCCCGTACGCACCAGCGCGGCGTGCGTAGCGAAGGAGGCCGGGCCGGTGGAGGTGAGGTCGACGACCGCCTCGACGCCGGCCGGGCACACCTCACGTACCGCTGCTTCGAGGGACCCGTTCCCGGTCGTCGTGTCGATGGTGAGGGTGGCCCCCAGCGCGCCCATCCGCGTCCGCTCGTCGCCGCGCACCGCCGCGAGGACCCGCACGTCATGGGCCGTGGCGAGCTGGGTCAGACAGCTGCCGACGCCGCCCGCCGCACCGATGACGAGCAGTCGCCCGCCGGGGCGCACCGCCACGGCCTCCAGGATCTGGGCCGCTGCCATCCCGGCGGACGGGAGCGCGGCGGCGGTCCGGGGCGGCAGGCCGTCGGGGGCCAGGACGATCGGGGAGTCCTGCGGAACCGACACGTACTCGCAGTACGTTCCGGTCCCCAGGACCTTCGCCGTGACCCGGCCCAGGACCGCGTCGCCCACCCGGAAGGTGTTGTCGCCGCTGCCGATCATGTCGACCCTGCCCGCGAAGTCCACGCCGATGACCAGCGGGAACACCTGCCGGACAGGATCGCCCCCGGCGCCGTCAGCGGTCTGCCAGTCGAGCGGGTTGAGCGCCGCGTACTCGATCTTCACTCGCACCTCGCCCGCCGCGGGCTCCGGCTTGGGGACCTCGACGAGACAGGGCTCCGCGCGGAACGCGCTCACGGCGATGGCTCGCATGCGCATGACCTCTCAGTCGCCCCCGACACTCACGATTCCCACTCTCGCCCGGCCCGCGCGGGAGCGCACGTCGACTCAGCGGGCCGCCCGGCGCGTCAGCAGTACCCGCGTCACCAGGGCGCCGACCGCCAGTACCGCTCCGGCCAGCAGCACCACCCACACCGTCGTCCGCAGCGAGGCTGTCAGCGCGTCGAACACCGCCGCCGCCCCGTCCCGGTCACTGTCCGGCACCTCGTCCAGCACCCGGCCGCGGCCGACCGCGACCAGCACCCGTAGCACGAGCGCGCCGAGCACCAGGCCCACCCCGGCGACCGAGGCGGCGAACAGGGCGCCCCGCAGCCCGCGCCGTACCGCCGCCATGCCCACCACCAGCACAAGCAGCACGAGGGTGCCGACCGCCGGCCAGACGCTGCTGTACCGAAGCCATCCGATACGGTCCCGCACCTCGTCCGCGCGGTCGGCGGAGATCAGAGTGATATCGGTGCGCTGGACGGGAATCTGATCGGCGAACGGCACCCCGTCCTTGAGCAGCTCCTGTTTGACCTGCTCGATCACCGGAGCCAGGTCGATGGTCACGGCCTGGCCGCCGTCACCGTTCAGCACCTCGCTCATCGCCTTGTGCGAGGTCCGGTTCGCGAGGTCCCAGGACCTCTGGAACGCCTCCGTCGTGGTGAAGGACTGCACGGCGCCGCGCAGCAGCTCCTCGACGGGTTCCTGGAGCGGCCCCAGATCCAACTGCCTCATCGACTCGTCCGTGACCAGTTCGGTCACCGTGCTCTGCACATCGGGGTCGGAGGCGAGAGGGGAGAGAGCGGCGACGTACCGGTCCGTGTCGTCGATCTCCAGGTCGACCCAGGCCGACAGTGCGCTCAGGGGCACCAGAACGGCGAGCAGCACGAGCAGGACCGCTGACAGGGACACGGAGAGGTAGGTGCGCACAGGCTCAGGGAATCCCGTACGGGCTCCGGGCGCCCCGGGCCGTACGCCATTCGAGTTGCCGGGCGGCGCGGTCGGGTGTGCTCTGGAGAAACGGGGGCGAGGGAAGGAGCTCTCCGCCATGACCACCCACGCAGCCATGCCGTCCCGCGGATCCCGCAGGTCCCGCGGATCCCGTACGGGTACGACGGCCCGGCACCACGGTCCGCTCGCCTGGGCAGTGCCCGTGGCACTGGGCGTGATCTTCGGTTTCTACGCAGCCTTCATCGACCGGGACGGCGGCGCGGCCACCGGCGGCCAGGCCGTGCTCGGAGTGGTCTCCGGTGTCGTTTTCGCCGCTCTCTGCTTCGCACTCGGCCGCTACCGGCACGTGCTGCCGCGTGAACTGCGGGCGGCGGCGTTCGGCGCGCTGACGGCCTGCGCCATCGGATTTCTGACGAGTCTCACCGATACCAGCGTGCTGAGGTCCGCCGTAATGGGAGCGTGGGTGGGAGCCGGCGTGGCCTGCGTCGCCTTCTACGTCTACTACACGCGCGAGGACTGAGCACGGGAGCTCCACCGCCCGTGGACGCGACCGCCGGAGCCTCTGGCGGTCGCACTGCGCCGTCGCCCCGCCGCCCATCGACCGACACCGACCCGACAAGGAATGGAACATGACGACGGAACTGGCCATCGAGACCAACGGGCTGGTGAAAATCTTCGGCGACAACCGCGCGGTCGACGGCGTCGACCTCGCCGTCCCGCCCGGCACGGTCTACGGCGTCCTCGGACCGAACGGCGCAGGGAAGACCACCACCGTACGGATGCTGGCGACCCTCCTGCGCCCGGACGGCGGCGAGGCACGGGTGTTCGGCAAGGACGTCGTGAAGGACGCCGACGCGGTCCGCAGCCTGGTCAGTCTCACCGGGCAGTACGCCTCGGTGGACGAGGACCTGACCGGCACCGAGAACCTGGTGCTGCTCGCCCGGCTCCTCGGGCACGCGAAGCCGGCGGCACGTACCCGCGCCGCGGAGCTGCTGGAGGCGTTCGGTCTGAGCGAGGCCGCGGGCAAGCAGGTGAAGAACTACTCGGGCGGTATGCGCCGCCGCATCGACATCGCCGCGTCCATCCTCAACACCCCGAACCTGCTCTTCCTCGACGAGCCGACGACCGGGCTCGACCCGCGCAGCCGCAACCAGGTGTGGGACATCGTGCGGGCCGTCGTCGCGCAGGGCACGACGGTCATGCTGACCACCCAGTATCTGGACGAGGCCGACCACTTGGCGTCCCGGATCGCGGTCATCGACCACGGCAAGGTCATCGCCGAGGGGACGAAGGGCGAGCTGAAGGCGTCGGTAGGCGCCGGCTCCGTACATCTGCGTCTGCGGGATGCATCCCAGCGCCCCGAGGCCGAGCGGGTGCTGTCCCTCGCGCTGAACGCGACCGTGCAGCTGGACCCCGACCCGGTCGCGCTCACCGCCCGGGTCGACGGACACGCCACCGACCAGGGCGCCGCTGAACAGGCCGCCCGCGCGCTGGCGGAGCTGGCCCGCTGCGGGATCACCGTGGACAACTTCTCGCTGGGACAGCCCAGCCTCGACGAGGTCTTCCTCGCACTCACGGACAAGAAGGGAGTGGCGGCATGACGACCACGACTGACAGGACCGGGCTGCCTGAGGACGCCGCACTCGCCGCGCCCGACGCGGAGAGCCTGGCGGCCCTGCTGGTCGGCCAGGAGAGACCGCCGAGGCCGAGCGCGCTGTCGGCGTCCCTCACGTTCGGCTGGCGGGCCATGCTGAAGATCAAGCATGTGCCGGAACAGCTCTTCGACGTGACGGCGTTCCCGATCATGATGGTGCTGATGTACACGTACCTCTTCGGCGGTGCGCTGGCCGGTTCCACCGAGGAGTACATCCAGTTCCTGTTGCCCGGCATCCTGGTGATGAGCGTCGTGATGATCACGATGTACACGGGCGTCGCGGTCAACACCGACATCACCAAGGGAGTCTTCGACCGCTTCCGTACGCTGCCGATCTGGCGCCCCGCGGCGATGGTCGGCTATCTGCTCGGCGACGTCCTGCGCTACGTACTGGCCTCGGCGGTGATGCTGACGGTCGGCATGATCATCGGCTACCGCCCGGACGGCGGACCCGTCGGAGTGCTGGCGGGCGTGGCCCTGCTGGTGGTGTTCTCGTTCGCGTTCTCGTGGATCTGGACCATGTTCGGGCTGATGCTGCGCACCGAGAAGTCGGTGATGGGCGTCAGCATGATGGTGATCTTCCCGCTGACGTTCCTGAGCAACGTGTTCGTCGACCCGGTCACGATGCCGGGCTGGCTCCAGGCGTTCGTGAACAACAGTCCGGTGACGCACCTCGCGTCCGCGGTACGGGAACTGATGGCCGGCGAGTGGCCCGCGACGGAGATCGCCTGGTCGCTGGGGTGGTCGGCACTCTTCGTGGTCGTGTTCGGCTCGGTGACGATGCGGCTGTACAACCGGAAGTGACCGTCCAGGGGCTTGATTTCCCTACAGGTCGCACAGCACCCGGGCCGGGAACAGACTTGAAGGGCGGGAAGCTCGGGGCGCGCACAGCCGACCGGCCCTGGAGGAGTCATGACGGCAATGACACGGACGGAAACGCCCGTCGCCATCGAGCACGACGGTGTCGAACTGCGCATGCGGGACGTCGGGGGAGACATGACCGTCGCCTTCGTACGGTTCCCGAAGGGCACGGACATGTCCCCGGCGCTCAAGGGGCAGCCCGATGACCTGTGCCAGTGCCCCCACTGGGGCTATCTGCTCAAGGGCAGGCTGAAGATGCGGACCAAGGCGGGGGACGAGGTGTACGAGGCGGGGCAGGCGTTCTACTGGTCGCCGGGTCATGCTCCCGAGGCGCTGGAGGACTGCGAGTACGTGGACTTCTCGCCCACGAAGGAGTTCAACGAGGTCATCGACCACGTGAAGGCGCAGTCCGCCTGACGCGCGTGGAAGGACCCTGACGCTCGGATGGGCGGCCCGTCCTGTGGGCCGCCCATCCCGTGTTGTCCCCGTCAGTCCCGTACGACCGTCACCGGGCACGGTGCGTGCTGGGTGACGTGCAGACTCACCGAGCCGAGCAGCGTCGCCTTGAAGCCGCTGTATCCGCGTGCGCCGACGACCAGCAGATTCGCGCCCTTGGCCCGGTCCAGCAGGGCCTGTGCCGGGTTGCCGATCACGATGATCTTGCTGACGGCGGCTGCGCCCTCGGCGCCGAGGGCCTCCTCCAGTGCCTCGGTGAGCGAGACCGTCGCCAGGGCCTGCGGATCGAAGTCCTCCGGCATGCCCGGCATCATGGACGCCCAGCTGGTCGCGGGGTACTCCCAGCTGTTCACGGCCTCGACGGAATCGCCCGTCAGCTCGGCCTGGCGTACGGCCCAGTGCAGCGCCTTGATCGATGTCTCGGAGCCGTCCACGCCCACGACGATCCTGCCCATGTCTGCCTCCAGCTCGGTTCAGCTCGGGTTCAGCTCGGTTCAGCTTGGTAAGACGTTCGGTCCAAATCTAATCAAACCTGACATTTCTCCACTCGGCGTCAGTTCAGCCGGAGGTCGGCGAGCTGCTGTTCGAACGGCACGACCGCCTCGTCGCCGTCGTCGAGGCCGAGCGCCTTCGACGCCCCGGAGACCGTCCGCCCCAGCACCGCCGATGCCAGCTCGCCGCCCGCCCGCCGGATGCGGGAGGGCAGGCCCTCGGTGTACTCGTCGCCCGACGAGCCCCAGTCCTCCGACGCCGCGTACACGGACGTCGGCAGGGTGACGGCCCGCAGATAGGCGAAGAGCGGGCGCAGCGCGTGTTCGAGGACCAGCGAGTGCCGGGCCGTGCCGCCCGTCGCCGCGATCACGACGGGCTTGCCGGTCAGCGCGGTGTTGTCGATCAGGTCGAAGAACGACTTGAACAGTCCGCTGTACGAGGCGGTGAAGACCGGCGTCACGGCGATCAGACCGTCCGCCTCCGTCACCGCTTCGATCGCGTCCTTCAGGGCACGCGGCGGGAAGCCGGTGACCAGGTTGTTCGCGATGTCGACGGCCAGGTCGCGCAGTTCGATGATCCGTACGTCGATCCTGCGGTCCTGGTCGGCCTCCAGCCGCTCACGGGCGGCCTCGGCCAGCCGGTCGGCCAGCAGCCGGGTGGAAGAGGGGCTGCTCAGCCCGGCCGAGACGGCGACGATCTTCAGGGGTGCGGTGGCGAACACGGTGGTCAGCCCTCCTTCTGCGGGGAGCGGGCGGCGGTGACCGCCGGGTGGACGGGGGCGTCCGGCACACCGGCCGGGCGCAGACGGGCGAACTCCTTGCGCAGTACGGGCACGACCTCCTCGCCGAGGATGTCGAGCTGCTCCAGGACCGTCTTCAGCGGCAGTCCCGCGTGGTCCATCAGGAACAGCTGGCGCTGGTAGTCGCCGACGGAGTCACGGAAGGACAGGGTCCGCTCGATGACCTCCTGCGGGGAGCCGACGGTCAGTGGGGTCTGCTCGCTGAAGTCCTCCAGCGAGGGCCCGTGTCCGTAGACCGGCGCGTTGTCGAAGTACGGGCGGAACTCCCGTACCGCGTCCTGCGAGTTCTTCCGCATGAACACCTGGCCGCCCAGGCCCACGATGGCCTGCTCGGCGGTGCCGTGCCCGTAGTGGGCGTAGCGCCTGCGGTAGAGGTCGACCATCTTCTCCGTGTGCTCCATGGGCCAGAAGATGTTGTTGTGGAAGAAGCCGTCGCCGTAATAGGCGGCCTGTTCGGCGATCTCCGGGGAGCGGATGGAGCCGTGCCAGACGAACGGCGGGACGCCGTCCAGCGGGCGCGGGGTGGCGGTGAAGGACTGGAGCGGCGTGCGGAACTTGCCCTCCCAGTCGACGACGTCCTCGCGCCACAGCTTGTGCAGCAGGGCGTAGTTCTCGATCGCCATCGGGATGCCCTGGCGGATGTCCTTGCCGAACCAGGGGTAGACGGGGCCGGTGTTGCCGCGGCCCATCATCAGGTCCATGCGGCCGTCCGCGAGGTGCTGGAGCGTGGCGTAGTCCTCGGCGATCTTCACCGGGTCGTTGGTGGTGATCAGCGTGGTGGACGTGGACAGGATCAGCTTCTCGGTGCGGGCGGCGATGTAGCCGAGCGTGGTGGTCGGTGAGGACGGGACGAAGGGCGGGTTGTGGTGCTCGCCGGTCGCGAAGACGTCCAGGCCCACTTCCTCGGCCTTGAGCGCGATCTCGATGGTCGCCTTGATGCGCTCGTGCTCGCTCGGTGTCCGGCCGGTCGTGGGGTCGGTGGTGACGTCTCCGACGGTGAAGATCCCGAACTGCATGACGCCCGCCCTTCAAGTTTTGGTTGAATATTGAACTATGTGAACACACCCTACAACGGGGCACCCACCCGACCTATTCCGCACTCCCCGGACGCAACGATTCCTGCTGGTCGGAGCCCTGTTGTTCCGCGACCCACCGCTCGGCCCGCGCGATCGCCTCCTCCTGCGCCCCGAAGATCTCCTCCCGGGCCGGGAGCACCCGGTCCTCACCCAGCTCCGCCGTGGTCCCGGTCCGGCGCAGCACCCGCGCGAGACCCGGCTCGACCCCCGCCAGATAGAGCCGACCGCCGTGTTTCTCCAGGTCACGGGCGTACCGCCCCAGCAGCTTCAGCACCACCGAGGACGGCACGTCCGGGGCGGTACGCAGCGAGAGCACCACCGCGGCGCCGCGCGCCCGCGACATGTCGGGCCACTGGGCGTCGATCCGAGGGGCCTCCGCGAACAGGCTCGTACCGTCGTAGAAGAGGACGACGACCTCGCCGGGCCCGACCCGGGCCGGCGGCTCGGTGAACCTCCACGCGCCCGGCCCCGCACCGCGCTCCAGCCTCCGCAGCCCGCCCTGGCGGGCGGCCTGCACGCAGTACAGGAGCAGCGAAAGCAGCGCACCGATGATGATCGCCTGCTGCAACGGCAGCTGGGTGGTGGCGACGAACGTGACGACCATGGCCGCCGCCGACAGCGGGGACGTACGTAGCACCAGCAGGATGTCCTTGCGGCGCCCCCAGATCAGCTCGCAGCCGATCACGATGATCAGCCCGCCGATCACCGGCATCGGAATCCGCTCGGCCAGCGAGCCGAGCGTCAGCACCAGCAGGGCCAGCCACAGCCCCGCGAAGATCCCGGTCCACCGGGTGTGGGCGCCCGCACCGACCGCGACTCCGGTACGGGACATGGAACCGCCTGCCGGCAGCGCGCCGAAGAGCCCGCCGCCGATGTTGCCGATGCCCTGCGCGACGAAGTCGCCGTCGACGGAGGACTTGGAGCCGTCCGGATTGGGAACGGTCGGGCCGATGGACGTGGCCTGGGCCAGCGCGACCAGGGCGATCGCGAACGCGCCGGGGAGCAGTTCGCCGATCACCGAGAGATCGGGGGCGGTGAAGTGGGGCAGCGCCGCCGGGATGCGGGCGATGTCCCGGGCCAGCTCCACATCGACCGACAGCACCCCGACGCCCAGGCTGACGACGACGAGCGCGACCAGGATCGAGACCGGCTCCAGCTTCCTGACCAGCCGGACGAGCGCCCACACGGCGACGGTGACGAGGGCGGTCAGGGTGGCGGCGAGCTTCCAGTCGGCGGCATGGATCAGCCAGTCGAAGAGCTGGGTGAGCCGGTTGTGGCCTTCGGGTTCGTAGCCGGTGGCGTCGTCGAGGGAACCGGTGATGATCTGGAGGGCGATCCCGGTCGAGAAGCCGGTCATCACGGCGTTGGAGACGAAGCTCATGACGGCGCCGAGCTTCAGCAGCCCCAGCACCACCATGATGATCCCGGCCAGCACCACGACGGTCGCGATGTTCCCCGCGTCCTTGGGGTCCAGATGCGCTCCGGACAGCACGCTCTGCGAGGTCAGCGCGATGGCGGAGGTGAGCGTCGTGACCATCAGGACGGTACGGGCGAAGAAGGAGCCCAGGATGGTCGGGACGACGCCCGCGTAGATACCGGTGACCGGGTTGAAGCCGCCGATCGCCGCGTACGCCATGCCCTCCGGGATGGAGAAGAGCCCGGTCACCAGACCGGCCGACACGTCGGAGGGTGTCGGCCGGCCCAGTTTCGTCTTCTTCTTGCTGCGCAAGGAAAGGCCTCCCCTACGGCGTGACGACGGGGAGGCCGGGGAAGGCCGCGCCGCAACCGCGGTCGGCGTTCTCGGAACTGGTCGTGTCATGGAACGGAAGGGCGCTCATGACACCTCAGTAGAACCGAGTTGGGCGAAACGCGCATTTCATCCCACTGGGCGATGGTGGGCAACCGCCCGGACCGGCCGGGCGGTTGCCCCGAAGTCAGTCCCGCTTCACCGCGGCGAGACCCTTCTTCAGGTCCTCGCCGTTCATCACCGGCTGGATCTCGATCCTCGCGCCGAGATGGTCGAGGAGCGGCTCCGCGATGGTGGGCAGCCGTGAGCTGTCCGCCATGTCGAAGACGAACGTGCAGCACCGCCCGCCCTCGCTCGGCCCGAAGTAGGCCGCCTCCGGTTTCAGCTCTTCCATCATCTGCTGGACGACCTTCTGCAGCGTGCCGTTCTTGACCGCCGCATTCGAGACCTGGGTGTCCAGATGCGCCCTCAGCATGACTCTCATCGCAGTGTGTGCTCCTTGCGCCCACCACGACCGGCGCGGTGCGGTCCGCGCTCGCTGAGACCTGGGGACGTCCCGCTCAGGCTCTCCTCGGGCGACAGGTGCGGCAACATCTCGTGCGCCGTCCGGGCGGGGCCCGTCAGCGGTGCGCCGGATTCAGCGGTGCTCCGGGTTGGGGAAGTCCGGACGGCAGCCCGCGTCCCACGCGGAACGCTGGTTGCCATGGGCGGGGACGCCGCCCGAGCGCTTGAGCATCGCGGCGAGATGCATCAGGTTCCAGGCCATGAACGAGGTGTTCCGGTTGGTGAAGTCGTTCTCCGGCCCGCCCGACCCCGGCTCCATGTACGAGGGCCCTGGCCCCGCCTCCCCGATCCATCCCGCGTCGGCCTGCGGCGGGATCGTGTAGCCGAGGTGCTGGAGGCTGTAGAGCACGTTCATGGCGCAGTGCTTGACGCCGTCCTCGTTCCCGGTGATCAGACAGCCTCCGACCCGGCCGTAGTACGCGTACTGGTCCTGGTCGTTGAGGATGCTCGAACAGGCGTAGAGCCGCTCGATGACCCGCTTCATCGCCGAGCTGTTGTCACCCAGCCAGATCGGCCCGCACAGCACCAGGATGTCGGCGGCCATCACCCTCTCGTACAACGCGGGCCAGGCGTCCGTCTCCCAGCCGTGCTCCGTCATGTCCGGCCACACGCCGGTCGCGATGTCGTGATCGACGGCCCGGACGACCTCGGTGGTGACACCGCGCGCCTCCATCACCGAGCGGCTCCGCTCGACGAGCCCGTCCGTGTTGCTGGCCTCCGGGGACCGCTTGAGCGTGCAGTTGATGTACATCGCGCGCAGACCGTCGAAGCGGTAGGCGTCATCGGTACGGTCGGGTGGCACCATGCGGGGCTCCTTAACGAAACGGCGTGCCCCCGGTCTACCGCCGCAGACACCGATCCGGAACGAAGGGCGCGCGGTGTCCACCCGTACGCAGCAGGTCCGGTTCTGCTCCGGTATGTGCCCGCACCCCCTCCATGTAGTAACATGTACTACATGGAGACCACGGCCCGTGAGTTCAACCAGAAGTCGTCGCAGATCCTTGCCGCCGCAGCTCGCGGCGAGACCGTCACGGTCACCAAGAACGGCGTTGCCGTCGCGCGTGTGGTGCCGATAGGTGATGAGGACATCCCTCCGTACCCCACCGACCCCATGGGGCTCATCGAACTCCCCGACCTCGGCCTTCCGGACCTCACCAACGATGAGATCGAGGACGCGCTCAAGGGGATGGGGGCGTGAGCCTGATTGCCATTGCCGACACCAACGCCCTCTACCGTCTGCTCGACGCGCGAATCACCGGCCACGAGGCGCACAAGGAAGGGCTGGCGGCGATCAGCCATCTCATCGTCTCCCCGATGGTCCTGGCCGAATTGGACTATCTGATCTCGACGCGAGGCGGGCCCCGCAAGGCCTTGGTGGCGGCACGGTTCATCGAACGCAACGTGGTCACCCGCCGGTTCGAGGTGCCGTCGGTTGCCGCCCATCTGAGTGCGGCGATCGCTGTCGCCGAGGGCTACGCGGACGCTGACGGGGGGAAGGGCATCGGCATGACAGATGCGATGAACGTCGCCCTGGCCGCCGCGTACCGCACCGACGTCATGTTCACCACCGATCGCCATTTCCGCATGGTCCGGCCGCTGACCGGTCACGAAGCGTTCCGGCTGCTGCCCGACGACCTGTGAGCGGGGCCGAGGCTGTCACGTCCGAGGAGCCGAAGCTCTCTCGCTCCTCCCAGAGGCATTCCCGGCCTGCCAGCCGGGTGGCCGTTAGACTGCCCCCATGACCTCCGTACCGTGCCGGAACCGGTGGCGCTCCTCCTAGGAGCGGCCACCTCATCTGCACGGAACCAGGGCCGTTCGACAAGGACGGCCCTTTTTGCTGCCCTCGGGCGGTACGGATCCCCGGTTCGGCGGGCCGTCCTCCACGTATCCGGCGCATCACGCGCACTCGCGAGGAGAGACCGACCATGACCACGACCGTCAACGCTTCCGAAACCGTGATCACGCCCGCCCAGCGCCGCAGCGACGAGCTGGAGCAGCAGCTCGCACGGACCCCGGAACGCTTCCGCGTCCTCACCGGCGACCGCCCCACCGGCGCCCTCCACCTCGGCCACTACTTCGGCACCCTCCACAACCGGGTCCGGCTCCAGGACCTCGGCGTGGAGGTCTTCGTACTCGTCGCCGACTACCAGGTGCTCACCGACCGGGACGTCGCCGAGCGGCTCACCGAGTACGTGGAAGGGCTGCTGCTCGACCACCTGGCGATCGGGATCGACCCCGCGCGCACCACGCTCTTCAACCACAGCGCCGTCCCCGCCCTCAACCAGCTTCTGCTGCCCTTCCTGAGCCTCGTCTCCGTCGCCGAACTGGGCCGCAACCCCACCGTGAAGGACGAGATCGCGCACTCCCGGCAGTCCTCGGTCAGCGGCCTCATGTACACCTACCCGGTCCACCAGGCCGCCGACATCCTCTTCTGCAAGGGCAATCTGGTGCCGGTCGGCCAGGACCAGCTGCCGCACCTCGAAGTGACCCGGACCATCGCCCGGCGCTTCAACGAGCGGTACGGGGCGGTGTTCCCCGAACCCGACGCACTGCTCTCCGCCGCGCCGCTCCTCCTCGGCACCGACGGCACGAAGATGAGCAAGAGCCGCGCCAACTCCATCGCGCTCTCCGCCGGTGCCGACGAGACGGCACGGCTGATCAAGGGCGCGAAGACGGACGCCGAGCGCCACATCACGTACGACCCGGAGGGCAGGCCCGGGGTGTCGGGCCTCGTGCTGCTCGCCGCGCTCTGCCTCGACCGCGATCCGCACGAACTCGCCGAGGAGATCGGGAACGGCGGCGCCGCCGTCCTCAAGCGGACGGTGACCGAGGCGGTCAACGCGAGGATGGCGCCGATCCGGGCCCGGCGCGCGCAGTACGCGCAGGACATGGCGTACGTACGGTCGGTGCTGCGCGCGGGCAACGACCGGGCCAACGAGATCGCCGAGCGGACCCTCGACGAGGTACGGGACGCCATGGGCGGTCTGCGCTGACCCACAAACTGGCGCCCCCGTCAGCGCGGCGTCATCGAGCGCTGCCTGCGCAGCAGTTCGGCCAGGCCACGACGGGTAGCGGCGATCACCACCCGGTCCTCTGCGCGCAGCACGTACCCGGGATGCAGGTCCCAGACCAGGCCCGACGGTTGCTCCGCACCCCCGTCGGCGGCCAGGTCGGGCCTGCGGTCGGCGGGCGGGGTCGCGTCCAGGGCCAGCACCCGCCAGGCGCCGGCGCGGAACGCCTGCTCGACGGTGCGGCCCTCCAACTGGGGGTGGCCGCGCACCTCCAGGGCCGCGAACAGCATGACCTTCCGCTCGACCGGGACCGCGCCCAGGATCTGGCGGCCCATCATGGCGACCGCGAAGGACGGGGCGGCCAGGTGGGAGACGGAGCGGGAACGGGTCAGGGCATGCGGGTGGGCGGTGCGCAGGGTGCGGTAGACGGCGGTGGCGAACTCGTCGTCGAACAGGCGCAGGGCCACCTTGAGGTCCGGTTTGACCGAGCGGGCGTACAGCGCTGCTTCCAGGTTCGTCGTGTCGCCGCTGGTCAGGGCCAGGAGGGCGTGGGCACGGCGGATCTTGGCCGCTTCCAGGACGCCTTCCTGGGTGACGTCGCCGATGACCGTCGGGATGCGCATGCTCCGGGCCAGCGGGATGCCGCGCGCCTCCGGGTCCTCCTCGACGACGACCACGGGGACGTCCAGTTCGCGCAGGCGGACCAGCACTCTCGTACCGATCTTGCCGAGCCCGAGGAGGACGACGTGCCCGGACAGGCCGCGCGGCGGGCGGCGCAGCGACGACGCGGTGCGCAGCGAGCCGAACGCCTCCAGGACGGCGGCCACCAGGAGCGGCAGCAGCATCAGCCCGGCCAGTCCGGAGAGGAGCTGGATGATCTGGCGGGACGGCGGGTCGTCGACCGCCGGGTCGCCCATCGCGAACAGGTCGAGCAGTGTCAGATAGGCGGCGTGCAGCGGGTGGTAGTCGTTGGTCAGGACCGAGGCGACGGCCAGGCCGACCACGGCCACCGCCACACCCGCCGCCGACCAGCGCAGCCGCCGCGAGAACAGCCGGCCGAGCGGCGCGCCCCGGCCGCCCATCCGGGCAGGGGCCCGGTCGGGTCCCGCCCGGCTGATGGCCTCCAGGACGACCGTGCCCCTGCCGGTCGCAGCCGCCACCGACTGCTCGTCGGGCAGGAGCTGGGGCCCCTCGTCGCCGCTGCTGTCGGAACCTTCGGCGCCTGCGGGGTCATGGGTGGTTGAGGAGAGCAGGGCGAGCGTGCACAGGCCCGGGTCGACGGTCTCGCCGGGCCGTGGCGGCGGCCGGTCGGCGGCCCGCAGCAGCAGACCCTCGGCCTGGATGATCTTGCTGCTGCCGGTGAGCGCGGTGGCGGCGAGGGCGGGCGCTGCGGTGTCGGCGTCGGACAGTACGGTCGTGGAGGCGTCCAGCGCGGCCGGGTCGAGGCCCGGCATGGAGACGGCCGCCGCCTGGTCGAGCAGGGTCTCCAGGTGCTGGCCGAGCTTGCGGTTGTAGAGCCGGATGACCAGGCGCAGACGCGGGTTGAGGCGGCGGGCGGTCAGAGCGGCACGGATGTTGCGCTCGTCGTCGTCGTAGACGAGCGCGAGTGCGGCGGCCCGGTCGACACCCGCCTCCTCGAACACCTCGTCGGACGGCTCCAGCGCCTCGATGATGCGCACGGCCTCGACCCCGGCGTTGGTGTCGCCGCCGCCCGTGGCGCCGGCGGCGGCGCCGTTGCGGTTCATCGCCGCCGACATCCGCCCGAACAGGGCTGCCGCACGACCGCGTTGGGTCATCTGCTGCTCGGGATGGCCGGGGTCGCGGCCCGGCGGGAGGATCACGGTGACCCGTTCGCCGTAGACGTAACGGAGCTCCACGGCGAGGCGCCTGGCCAGCGTGTCGTCGCCGCAGACGACCATGTGTCCGCCGGTGGCGGTGCGTTGGGGCTGCTGAGGAAGAGGGGGCACGAAACCCAGCATGCCTTGCTCTCTTCCGTTCGGTCCGGGGCGGCGGAGCCCCGGCCGGTACGTCCGTACGGGAGGGAGGGTCCCGGCTGCCGTGTCGCCGCGAACGGCGTTGCGGCAGCCGGGGTGTTCCCCGTGTCCCCGTGCGTTCCCCCCGTGCGTTCCCCCGTGTGGTGCTGACCGGATGGTGTCAGCCGTGGCCGCGCCGCCGCACTGCCGGAATCCGGCAGTCTTCATACGTTGCTGATGCCGGGCACTGGAAGCCGCCCGAAGGCGTTAAGGGAACGTCAGAGCAGCATCAAGGACGGAACGCGAACGCGACGCGAAGTCGGAGGAGTGCACGTGCCGGAGCCGGAGATACCCGTGGAGTATCTGGGCGACTACGCCCGCGTACTGAGCGAAGTCTCCGCCACCGGGCGCCGGTTGACCCGCGAGGAGCTGGAGACCCGCCGCACCCTCGGCCGCGAGGCCGCCGAGGCAGGACACCAACTGCGCGCCCTGGTCGGCCTGCACCTGGCGGCTACCCGCACGGCCTGGCCGCCCGCCACCAAGCCCGCCGCGACCGATTCCGTCCTGGCCGCCGTGGAACAGGCGGTCGACGCCTTCGCCGAGGGCTTCGAGCGCGCCCAGCGCCTCACCGTCCGGCGCGAGGAAGCCGCGCGACGGGAGTTCATCGACGACCTGTTGTACGGGCGCAGCGACCTGGGCCGCCTCGCCGAGCGGGCCACCCGCTTCGGGCTGCGGCTCTCGCGCGCCCACGCGGTGGCGGTGGCAGCGGGCCCGGAGGCGTACACCGAGACGGACGCGGTACCGAGGAGCGTGGAGGCGGCGTTGCTCGCCCGCTTCGGCGGCCGGAAGATCCTGCTGACGACGAAGGACGGGCGGCTGGTCTGTATCACTCCCGCCAGTCAGCCGGACGTCCTGCGGTACTTCGCCAAGCAGGCCCACGCGGCGACGGACGGCGGCCAGGTCGCGGTGGGCCGCCCGCACCAGGGTCCCGGCGGCGTCGTCCACTCGTACGACGAAGCGCTCGAAGCCCTCGATCTGGCGCGGCGGATGGGGCTCGACGAGCCGGTGCTGTACGCCGCCGACCTGCTGGTCTACCCCGTGCTGACCCGGGACCGGCAGGCGATGGCCGACCTGGTGCGCAGTGAGCTCGGCCCGCTCCAGCAGGCCAGGGGCGGCGCGGAACCGCTGCTGAAGACGCTCTCGGTGTACTTCGACGCGGGCTGCGTCGCGGCGGAGACGGCCCGCCGGCTGTCGTTGAGCGTGCGCGCCCTGACGTACCGGCTGGAGCGCATCCGACAGCTGACCGGCTCCGACCCGGCCGACCCGATGCACCGCTACACGCTGCAGACCGCGGTCATCGGCGCCCGTCTGCTGGAGTGGCCGGCCAAGGAACTCTGAGAGTCGCCAGGCCGGCCATTCCGGGGCTGTTACAGGTCGAACTCGTGCGGCGCCAGGTCGAGTGCGAAGCACGCCTCGCGGACGACGGCCTGCTCGGACTTGTCGAAGTCGCCGTCGGCGCCGCCGATGACGATGCCGATCTGGATGACGGCACGCGCCTCGGCGGGCTTCTTCTTCGCCTTGGCGATCTCCTGGAGCACGCTGACCTTGCCGAACGCGAAGTCGGCGGTGAGCTTGTCGACGTACGCGTTGAAGCGGCGCTGGAGGTCGTCCGCCGGGAAGTTCTTGAGCACGTCGTTCGTGGCGATCAGCGAGGCCACGCGCTGCCGCTCGGACGGGTCGATGGAACCGTCGGCGGCGGAGACCAGAGCACACATGGCCATGCTCGCGTCACGGAACGACCCGCTCTTGAGGTCGTTCTTCTTCGCCTCCAGCTGCGTCTGCATCGTCGAGGCGGATTCCTTGAGCCGGTCCCACAGAGCCATTGATGTCTCCATACGTTGCGTTGCACGAACTGTTCTGGATCCGCTTGGAACTCTACAGAACGGCTTTCGTCACTCATTGTGATGAAAGCCGCTCCTCGGCCGAATGGAGAATCATTTCTCCACCGAATGCTCCACAGGAAAGTGATCCGGTCAGCGATCCCGCTGTGATCCCTCGCGATCCCGGACACCGCGCTCCTCGAAGGACGGTCCTGTGGAAAAGAAGAAGATTCTCCTGACGTTCGCCGCAGTGGCATCCGTCGCCCTGCTGGCCGCGTCCCCCGCGTTCTCCGCGGTCACCTGGGGCGCGGCCCCCGCCGAGCCGGACATGCCCGGGCACGACGGAAAGGTGAAGGTGTCGGGCCGGGCGTACGGTTACTCGTACCACCACGCGTCCAGGACCTCGGCGTACGTCCGGGCCTGGGACGACGCGGCGGAGTCGGCGGGCGACCCGGTCTACGTGAACTACTACCGCAAGGCCGACACGGGCAAGAAGATCACCCTCTGGAACAAGGACGGCGGCGGTACGTACACCACGTCGTCCAAGGGCACCGCCCTGTACAAGATGAACGTCTGCGTCTCCGAGTTCGTCAACCCCGACGAATGCAGCCCCGAACTCGCCTTCTGATGAACGGAGATGCGCCCCGCGCCCCGGTACTCTCCGTCACCGGTCTGCGCTGCGTGACCCCGACCGGCAGGGTGCTGCTGGACGGCGCCGAGCTGGAGGTGGGGGCGGGCCGTTCGGTGGCGGTCACCGGTCCGAGCGGCAGCGGGAAGAGCACCCTGCTGATGTGTCTGCTCGGGCTGACGCGGCCGGAGCGCGGCGCGGTGCGCGTGGCCGGGACGGACATCACCCGCCTCACGAGCCGCAAGGTGGCCCGGCACCGCAGGGAGACCACGGGCATGGTCTTCCAGTTCGGGGAGCTGCTGCCCGAACTGTCCCCTCTCGAAAATGTGGCACTGGCGGCCCTGCTCGCCGGGACCGGCCGCGGCCGGGCGATGCGCCGTGCCTCGGAACTCCTCACGGAGCTGGGCGTCCCGGAGTCGGGCACGGCGACGGCCGACCTGTCCGGCGGCGAACGGCAACGCACCGCCGTGGCACGGGCGTTGATCAACCGCCCCTCCCTGCTCCTCGCCGACGAGCCGACCGGCTCGCTGGACCCGGTGAACAGGGACCTGGTGGCCGATCTGATCCTGTCGCTGCCCGCCCGCTGGGGCTGCGCCCTGGTACTGGTGACGCACGACCCCGCTGTGGCCGCTCGCGCCGACCGCCGGTACGCGCTTGAGGAGGGCGCGTTGCGTGAGCAGCGCCCGGTTCCGGTGGCCCGGGACGCGGGGGCGGTGTCGCGGTGACGCCCCGATGGCGACAGATGCTGCGGATCGGCCGGAGCGCCGCCCGCAGCGCGGACCAGCGCGGGACCCGGTTCGCCGGACTGGTCCTGGCCTCGGCCGTGGCCGCGCTGACACTCCTCTCAGTGGTGCTGTCGGTGGCCACGTACGAGGGCCGGGCCCTGCGCAGCGAAGCCCGCGCCCCTGTGCTGACCGAGTACGAGCCGGGCGCGGGCCCCCCGCGCCTCCTCTGGCGCCAGGACAGGGACGCGGTGGCGGGGACCGCCTTCACCCTGATCCACATCGAGCCCCTCACGCCGGACGCCCCGCCGCCCCCGGGCGTCCGGGAATGGCCGCGCCCCGGAGAGGCGGTCCTCTCACCCGCCCTGCTCGACGCCGGCCGACAGGACGGGATCACCACGCGTTACGGCCCCGTCAGCGGCCGAATCGCCGTCGCGGGCCTGGCGGTAGCGGGCGAGAAGCTCGCGTACGTACGTCCCGAGGCGGGTTTCCTCACCAACGACAACGCTGCCGAGGCCACCGGCTTCGGCACGTCCGCCCCCTGGGGCCCGAGATTCGGCGACGACTCCGGCTTCCGCCCCCTGGGCGAACTCCTCTCGCTCATCGCCGTGATGCTCGGCCTGCCCGCCGGTCTGCTGCTGGTGATCGCCGCCAGGACCGGGGCGAGAGCCCGCGACAGACGCACGGCGGTGCTGCGCGCGATGGGCGCCTCCCACCGCGATCTGGCCGTCGTGGCGATGGGCGAGGCACTGGTTCCGGCAGCACTGGGCTGCACGGCCGCCGCAGCGGCGACGGTGGTCGCGATGTCGGTCGACGTACCCCTGCCGTGGATCGGCTTCACCGTGGACGCCGCCCACCTCCGGGCGTACGCACCGGAGGCTTTCGGCGCGATCGCGGCGGCGGGCGCGACGGTACTGACCACGACAGCGCTACTGCACCCGGCCCCCGGAGACTCCGCGGGGAGACCATCCACCAGAACCCCCACCCCCCGAGCCACCAGGGCAACGGCGGCCCTCTTCATCCCCTGCCAACTGCTCCTCGCCTGGTTCCCGGCGCTGTTCGCGCACACCCACCACACGGTGCTGTCGACCCTGGCGCTGGCGGTCGGCTCGATCGGCTCCCTGGCAACCCTGCCCGCCGTCCTGGCCCTCGCCCTGGGCGCACTCGGCAGAGCCGCCGCCCACCTGGGCCTGCGCCACGGCGCCCCCGGCGCCCTGCTCGCGGGCCGCTGGGTCCAGGCGGGCCCCGGCAGGCTGGCACGCCTGGTCGCGGGCTCGGTGATCGCCGCAGGACTGCTCGCGTTCATCCAGGTCTACCCGAGCATCCCGTCCTCCTTCGGAACGGCGGCCCGCCAGGCGCAGGCGGATGCAGGCACGAGCCTGTTACGCATCGAGGTCCCGGACGCACACCGCTTCCCGGCCTTCGTGGCCGCACTACCCCCCACCACGGAGCTGGTCACGCTCGAACCAGGCACCCCCACAACCCTGCGAGGCAGTTGCCCGGCTCTCAAGGCCCTGGACCTCCCCTGCACCGCAACGACGATCCACCCTTCCCACCACCCCCGAGCCGCACTCCTCCTGGCGGAGTCCTCAGCCATGGCCCCCGTCAGATCCCTCCCCGCCCCACCCCACCTCACCCGCTCCACACGCACCCAGGACGGCCCGTCCCCACCCCTGGTCGCGGCGGTCTCCACGACAACCACGGCCCTCCCGACCCCCGAACTCCACAAGACCGCCCACGCCACACTCGGCCCCGGAACCGAGGTACTCAAGATCGGCGAGTACGCCCTGGGCGGCATCATGACCACCACTCAGCACGTGCGCTGGGCCTCGTTCCTCGGCTGCATCGGCGTCCTGATCGTCGCGGCGGCCCACGGCCTGAACACCCTCGGCGAGATCCTGCGCTTCGCCCGGGCGATCTCCCCGGTATGCGTCCTGACGGGCAGCCGCCGCATCTACGCCTCGGTAGCGGCCTGGACGGTACTGACCCCGCTCTGCCTGGCCGCCCCCTTGGCGGCCGGCTTCGCGATCTGGCTGACGGCCCCCCTGACGACCCCGCCCCGCAGAGGCGTACTGCCCCCGGAACTGATCACGGGGACCGCAACAACACTCCTCACCCTGGCCGCCCTGACCGCAGCGTGGGCCACCCACAACGCCTGCACAACGGCCCGACGCTGGCGGCCGACGGGGGACTGAGCCACACCAGGCCCACTGAACCCGGGGACGTACTTCGTCCCCTGACGCACCCGTGCCCGGCCAAGGAACTCCTCGGCCGAGCACGGGTGGTGGAGAACGCGCGAACGGTCAGTCGGTGACTTCGATCTTGCCGTTGCTCGTTGCGGGCTCCGACTGGGCGGGGACCGCGGGGGCGGGCGTCGTGCGGTTCTTGAGGTTTTCGAGGAGGGCGCCCAGGTCAACGCCCGTCGTGGAGTTGAGGAGTTCAATGCCCTGCGTCACGTTGTCCGTGACCGTGCGGGCGAGCTGGCTGGCGCCGTCCGTGGAGATCACCGTCAGCTTGTCGATCGCGCTCAGCGGCTCGGACGCCTTCGCCACGACCGTCGGCAGTACCTCGACCAGCATCTGGAGCACCGCCGCGTCCCCGTACTGGGCGAACGCGTCGGCCTTCTTCTGCATGGCTTCGGCCTCGGCCGAACCCTTGGCCGCGATCGCCGCGGCCTCCGCCTCGCCCTCGATGCGCACCGCGTCGGCCAGCGCCGAACGGTGCAGCTTCTCGCCCTGGCCGGTCAGACGGGAGCGCTCCGCGTCCGCCTCGGCCTCCTTGACCTGGGCGATGCGGCGGGCCTCCGCCTCCTGCTCGGCCTGGTAGCGGGCGGCGTCGGCGGGCTTACGCACCTTCGTGTCGAGCTCGCGGTCGGTCAGCGCAGCCTGGCGCTCGGCGACCTTCTCCTGCTCCATCAGCACTTCCTGCTGGCGGGCGGCCTCGGCGAGCGGGCCCGCCGCGTTGGCCTTGGCGGCGGCGGCCTCCGTCTCGGCCTTGATCTCCGCCTGCTTGAGGTAGAACGTCCGCTCGGCGATGGCGATCTCCTCGGCCGCCTTCAGCCGGGCCTGCTCCGACGCACGGCGCGCGATGGCCTCCGCGATGTCGGCCTCCTGCTTGGCGCGCGCGGCCTCGGGCCGGCCGAGGTCTTCGAGGTACGAACCCTCCGTCGTGATGTCCTGGATCTGGAACGCGTCCAGGATCAGGCCCTGCCCGGACAGGCTGGCCTCGGCCTCCTCGGCGACCTGGCTCGCGAACGCGGCACGGTCGCGGATGATGTCCTCGACCGACATCCGGCCCACGATGGCGCGCAGCGCACCCGACAGCACTTCCTGGGTGAAGCCGACGATGCCGTCCTGCTGCTGGAGGAAGCGCTGGGCCGCGGCCCGGATCGCGTCCTCGTTGCCGCCGACCTTGACGATCGCGACGCCTTCCAGGTTCGACTTCACACCGCGCAGGGTGACCGCGCCGCGCACGGAGATCGGGATGTGCCGGCTGGAGAGGTCCAGGGTGAACTTCTGCTGGACGAACGGCACTACGAAGACGCCACCGCCGACGACGACCTTCTGGCCGCTGTTGTCGATGCTGGTGCGGCCGGTGACCGGATCGGTCGACTTCTTGCCGCGGCGGCCGGTGATGATGAACGCCTCGCTGGGCCCGGCCACCTTGTAGCGGGTGATCACTACGAGGCCGAGGAGTACGACGAGTACGACGATGCCGATGACGGCAATCAGAACTGGGCTCATGAGAAGGGTCCCCCCTGCCTCCCGACGAGGGGGCGGCAGATCGTTTTCAGTCAGGCAGTCAAACAGTCAGTTGGTGGTCAGCGTTCGACCGGGCGTACCTGGACCGAGGTGGTCGACAGCGCGGCCTCCACCCAGATCTCGGCGCCCCGCTCGACCGGCTCGCCGCTCTTCGCGGAGAACTTCACGGTCTGGCCCGCGACTCGCAGCAGCACCTCGCCGTACCCGTCGGCCGGAATGGGCGTGACGACCGACCCGGACGTGCCGATGAGATCGTCCCCGCGCGGTGTCGCGGTCGTCTGGTCCGCCATGAGCGCCCGGCTGAACCGCCAGGTCAGCCATGCCGCGACGAGACCGGCGGCAACTCCGGTGACGGTGGCCGCGACCGTGCCGACACCCGTCGTGCCGAGCATGATCGCGCCGCCGAAGCCGAGCATCGAGAGGAAGCCCGCGATGACGGGCAGCGAGAGGAGGCCGTCGAACAGGCCGTCCAGCACGCCGCCCAACAGTCCTTCGAGGATTCCGTCGAAGATCAGGGAGAGGGCGAGAAGCACAATTCCCGCAATGCCGAGACCCAGAAAGAAGGTCACGCGATCACTCCCCCGGCGTTTCGATGTCCCCCGACATTTCCGTCGAACTGGCTGGATGATCCCATACAGCCGCGGATCGTGGTACTGCCGGGTCCCGGCAGTCTTTACGCGACTTTGATGCCGGACAGACGGTCCGCGAGCGTGTCCAGCGACTGGAACGTGGCACCGAGCAGCGCCACGTGCTTCCACCGCAGAACCCCGTCGGGCCCGACCAGGAACACCGCCCGCCGCACCCCGATCCCGGGCGCGGAAACCCCGTACGCCTTGGCGATCTCGCGCCCCTCGTCGGCGAGCAGCGGCATCCGCAGTCCGTGCGTGCGGGCGAACGCCTCGTGACTGTCCACACCCTGTGGACTGATTCCCCAGATCTCGGCGTCCAGCCCCTCGAAGGTCTCGAACCCGGAAGAGTAGGAACAGAGCTGCTTCGTGCAGACCGCGGTGTTGTCCCCCGGATAGAAAGCGAGGACGACGGCCCTGCCGCGCGTCTCGGAGAGCGTGAAATCACGCCTCTCGAAAGCGCCGTCGGTGAGAATTCCACCGGGCAGGGTGAAGTCCGTTACCGGCTGCCCGAGTTGAGGTCCTGATGCCATGATCGCTCCCTTGATTGTCGTACGTGGACGTGTACGTGCCCCCGTACGGTGAACGTATGGCAAACCAATCCCCCTCCGCTGCGGTACTCCTCCTGCACGGCGGCCGTGAGGCAGGGACCGCACCACCGCCGTTCGGTCCGCTGAACCTGCCGGCGGTCCGCATGCGTCCCTTCCGGAGGGCCATCACGAAGGCGACCGACCCGGCCGACGTCCTGGTCCGCAGCGTCCGCTACTCGTACCGGGGCTGGAACGGCGCCCGCGAGGACCCCTTCCACGACGCCGTACGCGCCCTCGACGCCCTCCGGCGCGAGGCCGGTGACATCCCCGTCGTCCTCGTCGGCCACTCCATGGGCGCCCGCGCATCCCTCCGCGCCGCCGGGCATCCCCTTGTACGGGGAGTGGTCGGCCTCGCCCCGTGGTGCCCGCCGGAGGACCCGGTCGAGCAACTCGCCGACCGCGACGTCGTCCTGCTCCACAGCACCCACGACCGCGTCACGAGCCCCCGCAACAGCCGTGCCCTGGCCGACCGCGCCCGCCGCGCGGGTGCCCGGACCTGCCTGATCACGGTCGAGGGCAGCGACCACGCGATGCTGCGCCGCGCCGCGCTCTGGCACGAGCTGGCGACCGCCCTGGTCACCGCCCTGCTCGGTCAGAACGCCCTGCCGGACGCCGTCTCGGCGGCGCTCCGGCTGCCCAGGGACGCGGACTCCGAACCGGGAACGGTGAGCATCGACGCGCTGCCGCGCCCGTATGCCGCGGCGCGCGCGGGCGCACGTTCGTAGCACTCGAACCACACCGCGAGTCCGGCCGGTTACCCCCTCGGTGCGTAATAGCTCAAGAACATGTCGACGCCGCCCGTGATCAGACGATCCGTGGCGGCGTCGTCGATTCCGGTTCCGTACGAGCTGAAGACCAGGTGCGGGAAGACGAGCAGCGCGTAGAGCTGCACGATCGCCGTTTCCAGGTCGGGGATGTCCAGCCGGCCCCGTTCCGTGAGCGTGCGCAGGGCGTCCGCGATGGCCGGGTGATGGCCTTCGGGGCCGTGGCCCTGCCAGGCCGCGCCGAGTTCGGGGAAGCGGTGCTGCTCGGCGGCGACCAGGGTGCGCAGGGCCGCGACGTCCGTGTTGCCCCGTACCGCCGCCACCCAGGTGCGGGCCGCGTCGACGAAGGCCGTACGGAGGTCGTCGGCGTCGGCGAGTCCGGCCAGCGCTGCCGTGGGCGCGCCGCCGAGGGGTTCGTCCAGGGCGCCCGTGATGACGGCCGTGAACAGGGCTTCCTTGCTGCCGAAGTGGTTGTAGACCGTCACCTTCGATACGCCCGCCTCGGCGGCGATGACGTCCATGCCCACGCCGAAACCCTCGCGGAGGAACGCCGTGCGGGCGGCTCCGACGATGGCCAGGCGCTTGGCCTCGGCGCGGGGTCCGGCGGGGGGCTGCTTCGCGGTCATGGGGGACAGGCTAACAGCGACCTGAACTGTACGGTTGAGTTCAACTGAACTGAACCGTACAGTTGAGTTCATGAGTCATTCCGAGGTCCACTCCGAGGTCCATCACGCCCATCCGCATGCCCATCCGCACACCGACTCCGTCGTCGATCCACGGCGCTGGGCCGTCCTCGCGCTGATCTGCGTCGGCCAGTTCATGCTGGTGCTCGACGTGACCGTGGTGAACGTCGCGCTGCCCGACATGGCGCGCGATCTGCACCTCGACCGCACCACGCTGACCTGGGTCGTCACCGCGTACACCCTCTGTTTCGGCGGCCTGATGCTGCTGGGCGGGCGGCTCGCCGATGCGCTCGGAGCGCGCCGCGTCCTGCTCGCCGGGCTGGCCGTCTTCACCGCCGCCTCGCTGGTCACCGGGCTCGCCGACAGCGCAGCCCTGCTGATCGGCGGACGGATCGCGCAGGGGGTGGGGGCCGCCCTGCTCTCGCCGGCCGCGCTGTCCCTGGTCACCACGACGTTCCACGGCGAGGAGCGCAACAAGGCGCTCGGTGTGTGGGCCATGATCGGCGGCACCGGTTCGGCGATCGGGGTGCTGCTCGGTGGTGCGCTGACCGCGGGTCCCGGCTGGCAGTGGGTGTTCTACGTCAACGTCCCCGTCGGCCTGGCGCTCCTGGTGGCCGTACCCCTCCTGGTCCCGGCCCGCGCACCGCAGCCCGCCCGGCTCGACGTACCCGGGGCGCTGCTGGTCACCGCAGGTACCGGCTCGTTGATCTACGGGCTCGTCGAGGCGGGGGACTCCGGCTGGGGCGCGGCGGCCACGCTGCTGCCGATCGCGGGGGCCGCCGTGCTGTACGCGGTGTTCGCGGGCGTCGAGCGGGCGTCGAAGGCGCCGCTGATGGATCTGCGGATGTTCACGCGACGGCCGGTGCTCGCGGGGGCGTTCCTGATGCTGATCGCCACGGCGCTGCTGATCGCGTTCTTCTTCCTCGGCTCGGTCTACCTCCAGCACGGGCGCGGCTTCGGGCCGATGAGGACCGGTCTCGTCTTCCTGCCCGTCGCGGTGGCCGTGGGTATGGGCGCGCATCTCGGGTCGCAGCTCGTCGGGAAGATCGGCAGCCGTACGACGGCCGTGGGCGCGATGGTGATCGCAGCCGTCGGGTGCGTACCCCTGACGTGGCTTTCGGCGGACAGCAGTGTGTACGGGGGGCTGCTCCCCGGGCTCGTCGTGGCCTCGTTCGGGCTGGGGGCGGTCTTTGTGACAGCGACGACTACGGCGCTGGGCATGGTGGACCACCGGGAGGCGGGGCTCGCCTCCGGTGTCGTGAACACGTTCCACGAGGTGGGCGGTTCGATCGGAGTGGCGGTCGTGTCCACGGTCGCCGCTGCGGGAATCGCGGGCGGGAGCGCGGCCATCGGGGCGTTCGGCGACGCGTTCACGGTGTGTGCGGTGGCCGCCGGGGTGAGCGCTGCCGTGGCGCTCGCGCTCGTACCGCAGGGGAAGCCGCAGCTGTCCGGACCGCACGCGCACTGATGAGTGCTCCGGGATGCGGAGCGGGACTGCCCGGCACACGATGAAGGGCCGGGCTGCAGGTGGGTGCACCGACCCCGCCTGCGGCCCGGGTACCGCGTGACCCGCCCGTGCCCGCCCCAGGAGGCTCCGTTGCCGTCCGAAGAGCACGACGACCAGCCGCGTCGCTTCGACACCGCGGCGCTGGCCGCGCTGCTCGGCGGCACCACGGCGGGGGTGGGCGTGCTGGACACAGGCCTGCGCTACGTCTACGTCAACCCGGCACTCGAACGGCTCAACGGGGTATCGGCCGCCGCCCACCTGGGCCGGACCGTCTCCGAGGTGCTGCCGGAGATCGAGGCGCGCGAGGACGTCCTGCGCAGGGTGCTGGCCGACGGGCAGGCCCGGGAGATCACCTACAGCGGGCAGACCTGGGCGGTGTCCGACGAGGAGCAGCGGTACTGGCACGGGGCGTACCACCGGCTGGAGGAGAACGGCCGGGTCAGAGGGCTCGTCGCGATCGTCCAGGACATCAGCACCGCCCATCGGCAGCACGAGGAGCTGGAACGGGCCAGAAGCTATCTGGCCCTCCTGGACACCGCGGCCGTGCGCATCGGCACGACGCTCGACATGGACACCACCTGCCAGGAACTCGCGGACTTCGTCGTGCCCGCGCTGGCGGACCTCGCCTCGGTGGAGATCTTCCCGCCGGACGTGGGTCACGAGGCAGGGCGCCCGCCGCCGGGCGTGCTGCGGCTGCGGCGGGCCGGGCTGGCCGCCGTGCCCGTACTCAGGGATTCCGCCGACCAGTTCGGGATGCCCGGGGAGTACATCGACTACCAGGAGGAGGCGGCCGTACCGCGCTGCCTGGCGGCGAACGGGCCCGTGACCGTGTTCCTCGACAGCGACGAGGAGCGCAGCCGCTCCGGGCCCTCCCCCGAACGGGCCGCCGTATACCGCGCCATCGGTCTGCACGGGGCGCTCGTCGTGCCGCTCACCGTGCGCGGGCGTCCGCTGGGGGTCCTGAGTCTCGTACGGGCCGGTGAATCGCCCCCCTTCACCGACGAGGACGTGGTCGTCGCCCGGGAACTGGCGGGCCGGGCCGCCGTCGATCTGGACCATGCCCGCCGGTACGCCCACGAGCACAACATCGCCCGGGAGCTCCAGCGTTCACTGCTCTCCGAACCGCGCGGGGCGCAGCCCCATGTGGAGGTCGCGAGCCGCTATCTGCCGGCCGACCAGGGGGCGCTGGTGGGCGGCGACTGGTTCGATGTCATCCCGCTGACGGGCGGGCGGCATCTGAAGGCGATGGGCGATGTGATGGGCCACGGCGTGGAGGCGGCCGTCGCGATGAGCCACTACCGCTCGCTGCTGCGTCTCCTGGCCGATGACGACCTGCCGCCGCACCGGATTCTGGAACGGCTCGACACGATGGTCGAGCGGTCGGGGCTCGACCGGGCCGCCACGTGTCTGATCGCGGTCGTCGACCGGTCCGCCGGGGTGTGCGAACTGGCCAGCGCGGGCCATCTGCCGCCGGTGTTCATCGACCCGGGGGCGCGCGGGCGGGTCGTCGGGGTGACGACCGGGCCGCCGCTGGGCACGGGGTACGGGGGTTACGGGACGACGAAGGTGCCGTGCGGGCCCGGGACGGTGCTGTTCATGTACACCGACGGTCTGGTGGAGCGCAGGGGAGAGGACATCGATGTGTCCGTCGGACGGCTGGCGGGCCTGACGCTGCCCGCGAGCGGCACGCTCGACGACCTGCTGGAGGACGTCCTCGAACGGTTCGGCCAGGACGCGGAGGACGACATCGCGGTGATGGCCTCCCGGATCCGGCCTCCGATCGGCTGATCCGGCCTTCGACCGGCTGATCGTGCCTCCGACCGGCTGAACGGGGTCTGTTGTCAGTGGGCGGTGGGAGGATCGGGGCATGGAACCACTCCTCCTCGCCGATCTCGAAGCCGCCATCAGAAGCAGCTGGGACGCCGACACGACCACCCCCGTTCACCGACCGCACTGGAATCCGGACAATCCGGCCAGGGACCAGTGCGGCGTCACCGCCATGGTGGTCAACGACCTGCTCGGCGGCGAGCTGATCCGCGGCGAGGTGCGGGTCGGCGGCGTCCAGACGGACTTTCACTGGTGGAACCGGCTGGGGATGGGCATCGAGATCGACCTCACCCGCGAGCAGTTCGGCCCGGAGGAGATCGTCACGGGCGGCACGGTGGTTCCCCGCCCGGCGGAGATCGTCAGGCTCCGCGAGGAGTACGAGCTGCTGCGCGGCCGAGTGCTTGAGCGGCTGCGCGGGCAGGTGCGGGTGCGGGTGTAACGGTTGAGGGGGTCTCACCAGCCTGTCCATAGAAGGTGGTTGATCAGCAGGGCCACCACCGCCTGTGCGGTGAGCCAGCCGCGCCGGGTCGTGTCGGGGAGCAGCGCGGCGGCGGGCAGCAGCCAGAGGATGAAGGGCTGCCAGATGCGTTCCGTCTCCGCCTTGCTCATACCGGAGAGGTCCGCGACGAGCAGGGCCAGGAGCGCAGCCAGGGCAAGGAGCGCGAGCTGCTGCCGGGCGTCCGTGCCGCCGGGTCGCAGTGTGCGTACGGCGCCGGGGGCGGCGGCCGTCGCGCGGCGCAGGCCCGCGACGGTGGCGAGGCCGGCGGCGAGGGTGGTGCAGGCGAGGTTCGCCCAGACCCAGTAGCCGTACGGCCGTACGCCACCCGCGCCTTGGTAGTAGCGCTCGACGAGCAGGTGGTAGGCGTCCCACCAGTTGAATCCCGCCAGGGTGAAGGCGATCGGGGCGACGAGCGCCCCCAGCAGGAACAGGCTGAGCAGGAGGAACGGGCGGGGCGGGCGGGCCTTCCGGGCGAGCACGAGCACGGCGAGCAGGAGCACCGCGATCAGCGTCAGCCCGTACGACAGATAGCAGGTCAGGCCGAACAGCAGCCCGGAGCCGAGTGCGACGGCCACCGGGAAGCGTGAAGTGCGGGTCGCGGCCAGGGCCAGGAGGGCCACGGACCACGCGGCGACGGCCGCGAAGTAGCCGTCGGCCGAGACGCCCGCCCAGACCGCGACGGGGGCGAGTACGAGGAACGGAGCGGCCCGGCGCGCGAGACGTTCGTCGGCCAGGGCGCGGAGCGTGATGAGGACGGCCACTGTGCCGGACGCGGCGAGCACGAGGCACCAGACGGCGGCCCAGGCGCCGCCGCCGAGCCCGATGCGGTCCAGGCCGACGAAGGTCAGCGTGGCGCCCGGCGGGTGTCCGGCGACGTGGGCGGGCCAGTTGCCCGGGGGGCCGATCAGGATGTGGTCGTTGAAGCCGCGCAGCGCGGCCCCGATGTCGTCGAAGCGGTCGATGACGCGCAGGTATTCGTGCTTCGTGGTGAGGCGGCCGGCGACGCCCCGGCGCCAGCCGTCGATGAGCGCGAGCGACAGCGTCCAGGCGAGGGTGGCCGCCCACGCGGTGAGGAGCAGGCGCCGCCACGGCAGCCGTGCGGCGAGGACAGGCCCGTAGGCGACGACGGCGACGGCGACCACGACGGCGGCCGGGGTTCCGGGGCCCAGGTGCGGGTCCCACGAGGCCAGCAGGGGCGGCCACTGCACGTGGAGGCTTCCGTCGGCGCGCTGGATCGCCCGCCCGACGAGCACGGCAATGGTGACCAGCAGGACACCCGCCCCGGCGGCGATCAGGTCCCGGCGGCGTCCGGAGCGTTCCTCGGTCATCACCGTAGGCACGCTATGCACGCGACGACGGCTTCGGGTGGTGCCACGGGGTGACGTCAGACTTTCGTCAGGAGTCGCAGCCGCCCGATGGCCCGATACCGGGCATAGCTTCGGCGCATGGACGCCAGAGCTCGGATCAGCGCACTGCCCAACCCCACCCGCCCCGCGTTCTGGCGCAGCCCGGTACGCGGTGTCCGCTTCACGGCGGTGCTAGGACTCGTCCTGCTCGTCGGGCTCACTCTGCTGTTCGTGACCGGGCTGCTGTCGTACGCCGCGTACAACCCGGACCTCGCGGCCGTCAACGACAAGACGCCGGACAAGGGGTGGCTCGGCTTCTATCTCTTCGCCTGGCCGACCGGCCCGGTCTGGCTGTACCGCCTGAACCAGGGGCTCCACGTCACGGTCGGCATCGCGCTCGTACCCGTCCTGCTGGCGAAGCTCTGGTCGGTGGTCCCGAAGCTCTTCACCATGCCGCCCGTCCGGTCCGTGGCACATGGACTGGAGCGGATCTCGCTGCTGCTGCTCGTGGGCGGCGCGCTGTTCGAGTTCATCACCGGGCTGCTCAACATCCAGCTGGAGTACCTGTTTCCGGGGTCCTTCTATCCCCTGCACTTCTACGGGGGCTGGGTGTTCTTCGCCGGGTTCCTCGCCCACACCTGTCTGAAACTCCCGCAGGCGGTACGGGCGTTGCGCGGCGGCGTCCTGCGCGCGGACCGGGGCGAGGCGGACAAGGACGAACTCGCGTCGCCCGCCCCCGCTCCGGAAACCATCTCCCGGCGCGGGGCGCTCGCCGTGGTGGGCGCCGGTTCGCTGCTGATGCTCGCCACCTCGGCCGGCCGCAGCTTCGACGGGCCGCTCCGCGCCACGGCACTGCTCACCCCGAGGGGCGGCGAGGAACCCGGCTCGGGCCCCAACGGCTTCCAGATCAACAAGACCGCCGCCTACGTCGGTGTCACCCCGGCCGACATGGGGGAGGGCTGGTCGCTCACCGTCAGCGGACCGGCCGGTGCGATCCGGCTGTCCCGGGCCCGGCTGCTCGCGATGGAGCAGTACAGCGCGGCGCTCCCGATCGCCTGCGTGGAGGGCTGGTCGACCTCGGACCAGTGGTGGCGGGGGGTGCGGCTGCGGGACCTGGCGGCGCTCGCGGGATATCCGGAGGACCGGCCACCGGGCGTGCTGGTGGAGTCCGTGCAGCGGCGCGGCCCGTTCCGTACGGTCGCGCTCCGCGACAACCAGGTACGCGACCCGCGCTCGCTGCTGGCGCTGCGGGTCAACGGCGAGGACCTGTCACCCGATCACGGATATCCGGCGCGGATCATCGTGCCGGCCGCGCCCGGCGTGATGAACACCAAATGGGTGGGCCGCCTGACGTTCGGAGAGCTGTCATGAGCAAGGGGATTCTGAGGCGTTGGTACGGGGAAGGGCCGCTGCAGCTCCTGCTGCTGGCCACCACGTTCTGCCTCGCGGGCTACGCGGGCGTGCGGCTGCTGGACGGCGACACGTTCGGCGTCGCGCTGTGGTTCGTGGGCGCCGCGTTCGTGCACGACCTGGTGCTGGTGCCGGTGTACTCGCTGGCGGACCGGGCCGTGGCCGGGGCGCTCGGCCCGCGATCCGGTCTCGTCAACTTCGTACGCGTACCGGCCTTCCTCTCCGGTCTGCTCCTGCTGACGTGGTTTCCGCTGATCACCCGGCAGACGGAGCGTTACGAGTCCGCGAGCGGGCTGTCCCCCGATGTGTTCCTCGGGAACTGGCTGCTGGTCACCGGCGCGCTGTTCGCGGCATCGGCGCTCTGGTTCGTGGTCCGCGCGCTGCGGCTGAGGCGCAGGGCCACGAAGGGGCGGCCGTTCGTCTCCCACTCCTCGACGAGCCGCCAGTCGGGCGGCAGCGCGTAACGGAGCAGGGCGGGCGTGGAGAGCCGGGCCCACGGGAAGAGCGTGTCCGTGGGGGCGCCAGGTCGCGTACCGTGCGCCGCCGTCCGTCCGCGCCCGTCGTCCAGCCGGACCTGGACCCGCTCGTCGACGTCCCCAGCCGTGGTCTCGGCGACGAGCAGCCCGCCGGGGGCGAGCAGTTCGGCGGCCCGGTTCAGCAGGGCGTGCGGGTCTCCGCCGATCCCGATGTTGCCGTCGACGAGCAGGACCGTGCCCCAACGGCCCTCGCCGGGCAGCGGATCGAAGACGCTGCGGTGCAGCGCCGAGCCGCCGAGCCGCCGGGTGCGGGCGACGGCGGCCTCGCTCACGTCGATGCCCAGCGCGCGGTGTCCGCGCGCGGCCAGTTCCGCGACGAGGCGGCCGGGGCCGCAGCCGACGTCCAGGACCGGGCCCTCGCAGCGGCGCAGCGCCGACAGGTCGGCGGCGTCGGCGCCCGCGCACCAGCGTTCGACGTCCAGGGGCAGCAGCCAGCCGTCCGTACGCCGCAGGAAGAGCGGACCGTGGCCGTTGCGCAGCGCGTTCGCGTACGGGTCGGTGGTCCAGGCGGCCGGCTGTGCCGTATCCGTCGGGGCGTTCACCGGGCAGCGGCCCGGGTCAGGCGGGCGAAGACCGCGGCGAACGCGCCGTCCGGCGCGGCGGCGGCGACGTAGGCGGCGTCCTCGGCCGTGTCCACGTCGCGCAGCTGCGGCAGATCGCGCACGGTGAGCCCGGCGTCCACGAGGCGGCGGCGCTGGACCGCGCCGGTCTCCGGGACGGACATCGGTACGCCGCGCACGAGACCGGGGGCGCGGTCCGGGTCGGCGAGGCCAAGTGCCCAGAACCCGCCGTCCTCGGCCGGTCCGAACCAGGCCCCGCAGTGGTCCCAGCCGTCCGGGGCGAGTGCGTCGGCCAAGTGCTCGGCTCGGGCCTGCGGTGTGTCCATGCCGATGAGGAGGGCGGGACCCGCGCAGGCGGCGAACGCGGCGGCAAGCCGTTCGTCGAGGCCGCCCGCACTCTGGGCCACGACGTCGATGCCGGGCGGCAGCCACGGACCCGGCCGCCCGTCGAGGACGAGGACGCGCCGCCGGGCGGGGAGGGTGAGGACGGTGCGGAGCGTGTCGGCGAGGGCGGCCTCGGCGAGCCGGGCGGCCTCGGCGTGACTGAAGGGCGGACAGAGCCGTGTCTTGACCCGCCCGGGGACGGGTTCCTTGGCGATGACGAGGAGGGTGGTGGGGCCGGTCGCGCCCGCAGGGCCGGTGGGGTCCGCAGGACCCGTGGCGCGGCTCATCGGGGCACCTCCCCGCGTACCGTCGACCGCTCTCCGGCCGGTCGCTCTCCGGCCGGCCGCTCTCCCGCCGGTGGCTCCCGCAGCACCGTCCGCATATCGCGTACCGCGTGCCAGGTGCCCCGCCAGGTGCCGGTGACCTTCGACTTTCCCGTACGCGGGGTATAGGGGACGTCCGTCTCCGTGACGCGCAGTCCGGCGTCGGCGGCCCGGACCACCATCTGGAGCGGGTAGCCGCTGCGGCGGTCCGTGAGGCCGAGCGCGAGCAGGTCGGCTCGGCGGGCGGCGCGCAGGGGGCCGAGGTCGTGCAGGCGCAGGCCCGTGCGGCGGCGCAGCATCCGGGCCAGCGCCATATTTCCGGCCCGTGCGTGCACCGGCCAGGCGCCTCGGCCCTCGGGACGGCGGCGCCCCAGCAGCAGCTCGGTCTCCCCGTCGGCGATCCTCCGTACGAACGAGCGGAGCAGGGCGGGGTCGAGGGAGCCGTCGCAGTCGCAGAAGCAGACGAACTCCGCCGTGGCGGCGAGCAGCCCGGCGTGGCAGGCGGCGCCGAAGCCGCGCCGCGGCTCGCGTACGACCGTCGCGCCGAGCGAGCGCGCCAGCTCGGCCGAGCCGTCGGTGGAACCGTTGTCGACGACGATCGCGCGCCAGCCCGCCGGAATCCGCGCCAGCACGCCGGGCAGGGCCGCCGCCTCGTCGAGGCAGGGCAGGACGACATCGGCGCGTGCGGCGGAGTCAGCCGCTGAGGAGTCGGTCACGCTCTTCACCTTACGGAGCGGAATCCGGCATTTCGGGCGTCAGGATCTTACGAAACGTGGACGTCGGCCCACCGGCGGCCCCGGGACGGCACACACCGGACCACCGGCTGCCAAGGTGGGAACCATGCAGAACACCCCACCGAACGCACCCGCCAGGTGGGTGCTCGTCGTGGACGACGATCCGACCGTGGCCGAGGTCGTCGCCGGCTATCTGGACCGGGCGGGTTACGGCGTCGAGCGGGCCGACGACGGGCCCGCCGCCCTGGCACGGTTCGCCGCGCGACGGCCCGATCTGGTCGTCCTCGATCTGATGCTGCCCGGCATGGACGGCTTCGAGGTCTGCCGCCGGATGCGCGCGCGGGGGCCGGTGCCGGTCATCATGCTCACGGCGAGGGGCGACGAGGACGACCGCATCCTCGGTCTGGAGACCGGGGCGGACGACTACGTCACCAAGCCGTTCAGCCCGCGCGAACTCGTCCTGCGCGTCGACTCCGTACTGCGCCGCGCCAGGGCCACGGCCGGGACCGCCGCCGGAGGGCCCGCGGCGCCGTTCGGCGGCGCCGGTCTCGTCCTCGACCCGGCGGCCCGCAGCGCGACCCGCGACGGCGCCGCGCTCGCCCTGACGCTCCGCGAGTTCGACCTGCTCGCGTTCTTCCTGCGCCACCCCGGTCAGGTGTTCACCCGTGAGGAGCTGATGCGGGAGGTCTGGGGCTGGGACTTCGGCGACCTGTCGACGGTGACGGTCCACGTACGCCGCCTGCGCGGCAAGGTCGAGGCCGACCCGGCCCACCCCTGCCTGATCCGCACCGTGTGGGGCGTGGGCTACCGCCTGGACCTCCGGGGGGCCACGGCCCCCGACACCGCCGCCGGGAGTGGGACGCAGTGAACGACATCGCGCTCATCGCGCTCTTCGCCTTCATGGGCGCCGCCGCTGCGGGCCTGCTGGGCGCCCTCGTCCTGCGGACTTTCCGGCACCGTTCCCTCGTCGTGTCGCTGACGGTCGTCGCCGCGGTGGCCGTGACGGCGATGCTCGCGGGAACGCTCGCGGTGGCCTGGGCGATGTTCCTGTCGCCGCACGACCTGACCGTCGTCACGACCGTTGTCGCCATGGCCGCCGTGGTCTCCCTCGCGACAGCGATGCTGCTGGGCCGCTGGGTGGCGGCGCGAAGCCGCGATCTGACACTCGCGGCACGCTCCTTCGGCGACGGCGGTACGTTCGCCGCGCCCGAAGGTGAGGTGACCGCCGAACTCGCCGCGCTCACAAGGGAGCTGGCGGCCACGAGTGCCAAGCTCGACAGCTCCAGGGAGCGGGAGCGCGCGCTGGAGACCTCGCGGCGCGAGCTCGTCGCGTGGATCTCGCACGATCTGCGGACACCGCTGGCCGGGCTGCGCGCGATGTCGGAGGCGCTGGAGGACGGGATGGCGCCCGACCCGGGCCGCTATCTGCGGCAGATACGCACGGAGGTGGAGCGCATGAACGACATGGTCGGCGACCTCTTCGAACTCTCCCGTATCCACGCTGGATCGCTGACCCTCACCCCTGTCCGCATGTCCGTGTACGACCTGGTCGGGGACGCCATCGCCGGTGCGCATCCGCTGGCGCGCGAGCACGGGGTACGGCTGGTGGGCGACCGGGTCGACGCGGTGCCGGTGGAGGTCGACAGCAAGGAGATGAGCCGGGTCCTGGGCAACCTCCTGATCAACGCGATCCGCCGTACGCCGGCCGACGGCACCGTTGCGGTGGCCGCGCAGCGGTGCGAGGGCGGGGTGGTGCTCTCGGTGACCGACGGATGCGGGGGGATTCCGGAGGAGGACCTGCCCCGGGTCTTCGACACGGGCTGGCGTGGCACCCACGCCCGCACCCCACCGGCCGGCGCGGGCCTGGGCCTCGCGATCGTGCGCGGCATCGTGGAGGCGCACGCGGGACGGGCGGCGGTGCGGAACGTCGCCGGCGGCTGCCGCTTCGAGGTCACGCTGCCGGTGTCCTCCGGCTGAGGCGTCGTCGGGCTTGAGGTGTCGTCCTTATGCGCCTGAAGGGGACGGGCTCGGTGTTGCGCCCCGCAGCTCCGCCGCCGCGAACTCCTTCATCCCCGCGGCGAAGCCCACCTCCGGCTTCCAGCCCAGCTCGGCGCGGAGCCGGGACGAGTCCGCCGTGACGTGGCGTACGTCCCCGAGGCGGTACTCCCCGGTGACCACCGGGAGCGGCCCACCGTGGGCCGAAGCGAGCGCGGCGGCCATCTCGCCGATCGTGTGCGGCTCCCCGCTCCCCGTGTTGTACGCGGTGAACGTGCCCGGCGCCCGTTCCGTCAGCGCCGTCAGGGCCACCACATCGGCCGCCGCCACATCCCGTACGTGGACGAAGTCCCGCCGCTGCCCGCCGTCCTCGAAGACGCGGGGGGCCTCGCCGCGTGCCAGGGCCGAGCGGAAGAAGGAGGCGACCCCGGCGTACGGGGTGTCGCGCGGCATCCCCGGCCCGTACACGTTGTGGTAGCGCAGCGACACCGCCCGCCCGCCCGTCGCCCGGGCCCATGCCGCCGCGAGATGCTCCTGGGCGAGCTTGGTTGTCGCGTACACGTTGCGCGGGTCGGCGGGAGCGTCCTCCGGGACGAGACCGGGCACCAGTTCCGCCCCGCAGGAGGGGCAGAGGGGTTCGAAGCGCCCGGCCGCCAGATCGGCCTCCGCCCTGGGACCGGGCCGCACCACCCCGTGCCGGGGGCAGTCGTACCGGCCCTCGCCGTAGACCACCATCGACCCGGCGAGCACCAGACCCCGTACCCCCGCCGCCGCCATCCCGGCGAGCAGCACCGCGGTGCCGAGGTCGTTGCACGCCACATACGCGGGCGCGTCCGCGAAGTCCTTGCCGAGACCGACCATCGCCGCCTGATGGCACACCGCGTCGACCCCGGCCAGCGCCCCGGCGACCGCCTCCCGGTCCCGTACGTCCCCGACGACCGACCGGACACCGGGTGGGACCGGCGCACCGGCACTCCCCACGTGCGCCGACGGCAGCAAGGCGTCGAACACGACCGCCTCGTGCCCGGCCGCGACGAGGGCCCTGACGATCTCCGACCCGATGAACCCGGCTCCGCCGGTGACCAGTACGCGCATGAACGCCACGCTAGGTCCGTGCGGGGCGCGGGACCCGGATCGGCGCACCCACGTCACAGGACCGTAAGACCCGGCCGGCCCGGTTCGTGCAAGGGTGTCCGGACAAGGGTGTAGCCCTTCACGACGGGGGATGCGTGAAGGGCTACACCGGCATTATGGCCCCTGGTCAGGCGCGCATCCAACTGACCAACCGGTCAGTCGGATGTCTGCCCGGCCAGGGACCACCCGCCTTCGCACGTCCGCTCCCGCCGAAATCTGTGATGGTCGCGATAGACATGAATCCCTCGCACGCATAGGGTTTCTTGCGCAGGCGCGTCAAACAGCGGTACGCCTGGACGCGTGACAGCAGAGGTGCAGATGCCGACGGAACCCCCTTCGCACGCTATCGACCGGCTCGACGACGACGATTACCCCGCTTACACGATGGGGCGAGCCGCCGAGATGATCGGTGCGACGCCGGGTTTCCTGCGGGCGGTCGGTGAGGCCCGTCTGATCACGCCCCTGCGGTCCGAGGGCGGCCATCGCCGCTACTCCCGCTATCAGCTGCGCATCGCCGCCCGTGTCCGCGAGCTGGTCGACGGCGGTACGCCGATCGAGGCCGCGTGCCGCATCGTCATCCTCGAGGACCAGCTCGAAGAAGCCCTGCGTCTCAACGAGGAGCTGCGGCGTCCAGCGGCCGGCCGCTGAATATCTGTTTTCGCCAGCACAGAAAATTTGCTCAATGGTCAACCAGCAGATTATGTCCGCGAGCCGAGTGATATGGCGTACAGCCCGCCCCCCGACGAATCGTGCTACGGTTGATCTCAGTTGCAGTTGTGGTTCCCAAAACTTCAAGTGCTCTCGCCGGTTCTACATCGGTGGGCGCGCTTTTGTATTTCCGGGTCTTTTCCGGAAGGGGCAATCATTTGCGGCGACGTAGGGCTCGCACAGTGTGAGCCCACGGGCACTGCCCCGAAGGAGATATGACATGGCTACTGGCACCGTGAAGTGGTTCAACGCGGAAAAGGGTTTCGGCTTCATCGAGCAGGAGGGTGGCGGCGCTGACGTCTTCGCTCACTACTCGAACATCGCCTCTTCCGGCTTCCGCGAGCTGCAGGAAGGCCAGAAGGTGAACTTCGACGTCACGCAGGGCCAGAAGGGCCCGCAGGCGGAGAACATCACCCCCGCCTGATCACATCAGGCGTATGGCACAGCTGGGGCCCGCACCTTGGGGTGCGGGTCCCGGCTTGCTGCTGTTTTCTGGCAGCGCGGGATCGGTGCAGGTCAGCCCGGCACGTCCCGACATCACGTCCTAGATCACGTCCCACAGCACGTCCCACATCTTGACCGATCCATGACCGACCCCATGAGCGGCTCCCCGGTGATTTATTCCGGATGTATGTCGGTCATGTAGAAGCAGTCATTTTGAAGCGCCGGATACGGCTTATTTCCAGCGGCCGCGCTTCGTATTCGTATTTCATCGGCACGTTCTTGCGATTCTTGGCGCCGCTCAGGCTGCTGCTGCCCGATAAAGAATCCCTCGATACGCGCCATATCGAGGAAGGTTCTGCATGAACCGCGATCGCACATCTCGTACGAACGACCGATTTTCCCGGACCCGCTCGGGTGGCGCCCCCTCCGGAGGCAGCCGCACCGCCAACGGATTCCGCGGTGCCGCATCGAACCGCCAGGGCGGAAGCGGCTCCCAGGGCCGTTCCGGCGGCGGCTCCGGCCGTTCCGGTGGCTACGGCCGCAGGCCCGCGGCGCTCAAGGGCGAGTTCGCCCTTCCGGTGACCATCAACCCGGCGCTGCCCGCCGTCGAAGCCTTCGGTGACCTGGACATGCCCGCACCGCTCATGGCGGCGCTCGTCGCCGAGGGCATGTCGGTGCCGTTCCCGATCCAGGCGGCCACCCTGCCGAACTCGCTCGCCGGGCGTGACGTCCTGGGCCGTGGCCGCACCGGCTCCGGCAAGACGCTCGCCTTCGGTCTGGCCCTGCTGGCCCGTACCGAGGGCCGCCGCGCCGACGCCCGCCGCCCGCTGGCCCTGGTCCTCGTCCCCACCCGGGAACTGGCCCAGCAGGTCACCGACGCGCTCACCCCTTACGCCAGGTCCCTGAAGCTGCGCATCGCCACCGTCGTCGGCGGCATGTCGATCGGCCGCCAGGCCAGCGCTCTGCGCGGCGGCGCCGAAGTCGTCGTGGCCACCCCGGGCCGGCTCAAGGACCTCATCGAGCGCGGCGACTGCCGCCTCGACCGTGTCACCATCACCGTCCTCGACGAGGCCGACCAGATGGCCGACATGGGCTTCATGCCGCAGGTCACCGAGCTGCTCGACCAGGTGAACCCCGAGGGCCAGCGGATGCTGTTCTCGGCCACCCTCGACCGCAACGTCGACCTGCTGGTCCGTCGCTACCTGCACGACCCGGTCGTCCACTCGGTCGACCCCGCCGCCGGTGCGGTGACGACGATGGAGCACCACGTGCTCTACGTCCAGGGCGCCGACAAGTACGCCACGACCACCGAGATCGCGGCCCGCGACGGCCGCGTGATCATGTTCCTGGACACCAAGCACGCCGTGGACAAGCTCACCGACCACCTGCTGAACAGCGGTGTACGGGCGGCGGCGCTGCACGGCGGCAAGTCCCAGCCGCAGCGCACCCGCACCCTGGACCGGTTCAAGACCGGCCATGTCACGGTGCTCGTCGCCACCAACGTCGCGGCGCGCGGTATCCACGTCGACAACCTCGACCTCGTCGTCAACGTCGACCCGCCGAGCGACCACAAGGACTACCTGCACCGCGGCGGCCGTACCGCCCGCGCCGGTGAGTCCGGCAGTGTCGTCACGCTGGTGCTGCCCAACCAGCGCCGCGAGATGACCCGCCTGATGGCGGACGCCGGGATCACCCCGCAGATCGCCCAGGTCCGTTCCGGTGAGGCCGAGCTGAACCGGATCACCGGCGCGCAGGCCCCCTCGGGCGTGCCCGTCACCATCAGCTCGCCGCCGTCCGAGCGGTCCAAGAGTGGCGGTTTCGCCGGCCGTGGCCGTCGCAGCCGTCCCGCACAGGGACGCCGTCCGGGCGTACCCACGCCCGAGGCGCGTGCCGCGGCGTCGCAGCGCCGCTCCAACCGGGCCGCGTGAATCCGTACCGGTAGTCCCCGTCCGGCTTTCCCCTCCACCTTGTTGAGGCACTATGCGCTGTGTCATCGCCCGCTTCCCCTTCGATCTGTTCAAGAACGAAGTCGAGGATTCGATGAAGGGCATCAAGCCCGAACCCGTCACCGGTGACGCGGTGGTCATCAGCCGCCGGGTCTACCCCGTCAAGCAGGTCGGCGAAGTGATCACGCGGCAGGACCGCCGTGACTTCTCCGCCGCCGAGGTGACCAGGGCGCTGACGCGCCTCGGCTTCACCTGCCGTTCGGCCGAGGTGCCCGCCCCCGCGGCGCCCCTCACCCCGATGGAGAACGCGTCGGCGCTGCTCGGGACCCCCGACACGGTCTGATCCCGCAGAACCCAGCCACACCACCGCACCCCTGTGCCCGTCGTCCGGGCGCAGGGGTGCGGTGCGTTCTCCCGCGTAACAGTCGCTCCGCCGTACGGGTGGCCACCGGCGTGTCGCGCGCGGGCGGGGGAGAGGATTGGGTCGGCCGACTGCACCCCATGGGCGAGGAACCGACATGAGCATGCGCAAGCTGACCGCACTCGGAGCGACGGTACTGGCGTCCGTGCTGCCCGCCGGGATCGCGCACGCCGACGAGACGCACACGAACTCGCACAACGGCCCGCAGGTGGCGCTCATCGCGACCGGTCAGATCGACGACCCGCTGGAGGACGTCCTGGAGCACGCCACGGTCCTCGGCCGGACGGCCGTCACGGGATGAGGCGTCAGGATGCCGGCTTGGGCTTCAGGGCCCACTTCATCCGGGGCTCCACCACGAAGCGGAACACCCGGCGCACCGGTGAGGTGCACAGGAGCGTCACCATCACCGCGGCGGCCACGGTCACCGCGAGCCGGCCGAGCGGTGTCTCCAGGAACGCGTGGTCGTAGAAGCCCTTGTACGTGGCGGTCCTGATGACGAAGCCGTGCAGCAGATAGCCGTAGATCGTGCCCGCTCCGAGCGCGCTCATCCACAGCTTCCGGTTCGGCACCCAGGCCAGGAAGCACGCGCTGAGAACCACGGCGCCGGAGAACAGCAGCAGGGTCATCACGGCGCCCGCCCAGACCGGTGAGGACAGCTCCTCGGCGCTGCTCTTCCGGAAGAACCACGAGGTCGAGATGCGCGGGACCGCCCAGTACGCGACGAGCAGGGCGACCGCGATGACCGGCAGGGAGATGATCCGCGCCGCGGGGCGGCGTACCAGGTCGAAGTGGTGCGGCTTCAGCCGCAGGCCCAGTACGTAGAACGGCAGGAACTGCAGGACGCGCTGGAGCTGCAGGTCGCCGCCGATGCCGTCGCTCATCGACGCCAGTGCGGCGATGCACACGGACACGGCGACCGGCTGGCGGATCACCTGCCAGATCGGTGTCGTGAGCCGCCAGAAGAACAGGGCGGGCAGGAACCACAGCAGCCAGTACGGGTCGGCGATCGTCAGTGTGAACGACGGGTCCCGCACTGTGCGCTGGAAGACCGAGTACGCGACCTCGAATATGACGTACGGCACCAGAAGCTGGGTGACCAGCTTCCACACCCGCTCCGGCCGCAGGTCGAAGCTGCGGGAGAAGTAGCCGGCGATGACGATGAAGACCGGCATGTGGAAGGTGTAGACGAAGGTGTAGAGCGTCTCGACCACCCGCCCGCTGTCGGGCAGCGGCTCCCAGGCATGTCCCATCGCCACCAGCACGATGGCCAGGTATTTCGCGTTGTCGAAGAACGGGTCGCGCCCGGCCGACCGGGCACCGGCCGCTGCCGCCCCGGCTTCCGTGGGAGCCGGGCTCGGTGTCTTCGAGGTCAAGGAGGTCACGCGGACACCATAGTGACCTCCGGGAAGGGCCACCGGCTCAGCCCCTCGGGGGCACGGCCACCGGAGCTGCCCAGATGTCGGGTGGCACGTACCCGACGCGTCGGCCCTTCGCGTCGAGCACCTGGGCGGCGAACTTGTGGCAGCGCAGCGCGACGAGGGTGTCCGCGAACCGCACGCCGGGCACGCGCCGGGCGAGCGCCGCCATGAACGGGGGCAGGTCCGCGAGCGAGCGGAGCATGACGCCGAGTACCAGGTTGTTGGGACCGGTGACGGACATCACCTCCACCACCTCGCGCAGACTCACGAACAGCGAGCCCGGTTCCAGCGAGGGCGCGTGCGCCCAGATGACCACGGTGACAGGCCAGCCCGAGTGCTGCGGCGCGGGCATGCAGCTGAAGGTGAGTACGCCGCTGGCCTCCAGCCGGCGCACACGGCGGCGGGTCGTCGATTCGCTCATGCCGTGACGACGGGCGAGCTCCGCGATGCCGGTCCTGGCGTTCCCGGCGAGCGTGAGTGCCAGCGACCGTTCGTCGGGGGCGAGCGTGGGCGGGGGTCCGGCGCGGTCACCGGGTGTGCCGGACAGGGCGCGCAGCTGCTGGGCCTGGGCGGCGGAGAGCTGGTCGAGCCGCCAGCGTGGACCGCTGTGGTGCAGGGCGGTGACCAGATGGGTGCGGGTCCGCACGACGCCCGGCAGCCGGAGCAGCCGCGTCGACAGGTGCTCGTCGAGGGTGGTCAGGTCGGGGAACGCGGTGAAGAGGATCATGTCGCGGCCTCCGGTCACCTCGTACACCGACAGCACGTGCGGGTCGTCGACGAGGGCCGCCGCCCGTGCGGCGCTCCGTTCGCCGGTGCAGACGACTTCGACCCACGCCAGGGTGGGCGGGGTGTCGCCGGTGTGGAGCGCCAGGCCGGTGCACCAGGCGAGGCCCTCGGACGTGAGTCTGTCCCACCGCTTGGCGAGTGTGACCGGGTGGCTTTCGAGGATTCCGGCGAGGCGGGCCCAGTCGGCGCGCGGAGCGATCTGGAGGGCGTGGATCAGCGCCCGGTCGCCGTCCTCGGTGGCGGATTTCGCTCTGGGCATGGCCTCTTCCGGTGGATTCGTCGGGCGTGTCCAGGAATGGTGAATGTGCCGGGTGACTATGCACCTTGCACATAAGGACATTCTCGGGGGAGTGGGGAACGATTGCTGTGATGCATGAGGAGGGGGAACTCCTGGTGCTGCGAAGGCTGCTGACCGGACATCGGCTGGTCACGCTGCACGGTCCGGCAGGTGCCGGGAAGACCGGGCTGGCGTGGCAGGCGGCCGATGCGGAACGCCTTGCCGGACGGTGGGGCGTGATGTGGCTGGCGGCCGGGGATGCGACCACCGAACGGCTGACCACCGTCGTGGCGCAGTTGCGGGACCGGCTGGCTTCCAGGGCGATGCTCCTGGTGCTGGACGGCTGTGAGGAGCTGGGAGGCGAGGCCGGGGAGACCGTCGTCGGACTCCTGGAACAGCTGCCGGGCCTGTCGTTGCTGATCACCACGCGGCGCAGGCTGTATCTGCCGGGAGAGGCCGCGGTGCTCGTGGGCCCGTTGAGCGCTCCGGAGGCCCGCAGGCTCTTCGCCGGTACGGCAGCGGTGGCGGGCAGCCCCGTACCGCAGGCCGCGGAAGGGACGGTGGCGGAGCTGTGCGAGCGGACCGGGCTGATCGCGGGTGCGGTGGTGCACGCGGCGGCACGGCTGGGGGCGGAGCCCCTGGCGGCCGTGGCCGCCGAACCGCTGTGCTCGGCCCATGGCAGGGGCCCTCTCGTGGATGCCGAGCGGTCCTACCGGGCATGTGATCCCACGGAACGTCTGGTGTGGGAGCGGCTGACCGTCTTCGGGGGGAGTTTCGACATTCCCGCAGTGCTGGCCGTGTGCGAATCCGACACGCTGCCGGGCCGGGAGCTGCTGATCGCGTTCGCCCGACTGGCGCCGCAGGTGCTGCTGGCCGACGACGACGGCTGTTACCGCATGCTTCCGGCCCCGCGCGCGGCCGGTGGTCCGCACCTGGTGGCACGGGGCGACGCCGGGGAGGTGGCCCTGCGCCACCGCCGTCATCTCGCCGCCGCGGCTGCCGGTGCCGCGGAGCTGTGGGCGCTCGGACGGCACGCGGAGGCGCAGGCCCTCGCGGGGCGGCTGCTGCCCGACGTGAGGACGGCGGTCGAGTCGGATGCCGAGTCGGATGCCGAGTCGGCCGTCGGAGGGCCGGAGGGCTCCAGTCGTGTGGTGGTCCTGGACGCGGTGGTGTCCCTGTGGTTCCTGTGGGGCACGGGCACCAGCAGGGCGGAGGGGATCAGGCTCGCCCGCCTCGCGCTGGACGCGCACACGGGTCCCCGGCGGGCCCGCGGACTGTGGCTGATCGCCCATCTGCTGCTCTGCGACGGCGAGGTGGAGGGGGCGCAGCCGCATCTGGCCCGGGCCAGGCCCCTCGCGGAGGCGGAGGGCGACCGGGCCTGCCTCGGCCGGATCGCCCAGTCCCTCGGGTCCTCGTACATCTGGTACGGGCACTTCGCCGAGGCGGAACCGGAGCTGCGGGAGGCGCTGGTGCTGCTGCCCGACGTTCCGGAGTTCGGTCCCGGCAGGGCCATGTCGGTGGCCATGCTCGCTCTGGCGCTGGTCCAGCGGGACCCGGAGGCGGCCATGGACGTCCTCACCTCGTCGCCGGACTGGACCCTGTCGGAGAAGGACAGCCTGGCCGGGGCGTGGACCCGTATCGTGCTGGCCGAAATGGGCCGCTGGGAGGGCGATTCCCGCAGGGCGCGGCGGTACGCGGCGCAGGCCGTCCGCCGCCTGGCCGACCTCGGCCAGGATCAGGCGGCGGAGTACGCCGCCCTGCTCCTCGTCGACATCCAGCTGGGGCTCGGCGAGGACCGCGAGGCGGCTCGGGTGCTCGGCGCCGCGGACTCCCTGGCGGAGACCGGCCGGCCACGGACGTACGACCGCACGCCGTTGGGGAGGCGCAGGGCCTGGTGCGAGGAGCGGCTGCGGCTGCGGCTGGGTGAGGAGGAACTGCGCAGGACGGCGGCCTCCGGTTCGGCCGCCGGCCTGCGGGAACTGGCCGAGGCGATCAGCCGGGACGACTGACGGGCCCCGCGTGCGAGTCGTCCCCTTCGGCGTCCAGGTGGGGCAGGATCCGGTCCAGCCAGCGTGGGGTCCACCAGGCGGCCTTGTCCAGCAGGGTCATCACGGCGGGCACCAGCAGCAGGCGGACGACCGTGGCGTCGATGAGGACGCTCGCGGCGAGGCCCAGGCCCAGCATCTTCACCACGATGTTGTCGCTGAGGATGAAGGCCGCGAACACGCTGACCATGATCAGCGCCGCGCAGGTGATGACCCGCGCGGTGATCTCCAGGGCGTGCGCCACGCTCGCCCTGGGGTCCCCGGTCCGTAGCCACGCCTCGTGGATGCGGGAGAGCAGGAAGATCTCGTAGTCCATGGAGAGGCCGAAGACGATGGCGAACATCATCATCGGTACGTAGCTCTCGATCGGGACGTCACCCGACACGCCCAGGGCCGGTCCGCCCCAGCCCCACTGGAAGACGGCCACCACCACGCCGTACGAGGCCGCGATCGACAGCACGTTGAGCACGGCCGCCTTCAGCGCGACGAGCACGCCGCGGAACACGATCAGGATGACGAGGAAGGCGAGGCCCACCACCACCGCGATGATCAGCGGGAGCCTGCTGGAGACGATGTCCAGGAAGTCGACCTGGGCGGCGGTCGTACCCGTGACGTAGGTGCTCGCGTCCGTCCCCGAGACGGCCTTGGGCAGCACGTCGTCGGCGAGCCGGTTGACGAGGTCGGTGGTCTTCTCGTCCTGCGGGGAGGCCACGGAGTACGCGGTTCCGATCAGGACGTCGCCGTCGGACGTGGCCTTCAGCGGGGTGATGGTGGCCGCGTCAGGCACCTTGGTGAGGGCCTGCTGTGCCTGGGTGGCCAGCGCGGAGCGGTCGGACTGCGGGACCGAGGTCTGGTCGATCACGAGAGTCAGGGGACCGTTCGAACCGGGGCCGAAGGCCGAGGACATCAGGTCGAACGCCCGCCGGTCGGTGAAGGACTTGGGGTCCGCGCCGTCGCCGATGTGGCCGAGCTGGATGAACAGCAGCGGGAACGCCAGGACGAGCAGGGCGATCACCCCGCCGGTCAGGAACCACCACGGCCTGCGCTCCACCCGCTGCGCGTACCGGTGCCAGCCGCCCGTCGCCTCACTGCCGGGCTCCGCGTTCGTCTCGGCGATGGGGGTGCGGACGTGGATCCGGTCGATGCGCCGGCCGATCAGGCCCAGCATCGCCGGTACGAGGGTGAGCGCCCCGGCCACGGCCGTGACGACGGTGACCGCCGCGGCCAGGCCGAGCTTGCCGATGAAGCCGATCCCGGAGACCCACAGCCCGGAGAGGGCGATGACGACCGTGCAGCCGGAGAGCAGCACCGCCCGCCCGCTGGTGGCCGCGGCCATTCCCGCGGCCCTCACCGGATCCTCGCCGTTCATGAGGTTCTGGCGGTGCCGGGTGACGAGGAAGAGCGCGTAGTCGATGCCGACGCCGATCCCGATCATGGTGGCCAGCGTCGGGGACACGGTCGCGAAGGTGGCGGCGGCGGCGAGCAGTCCCAGCAGGGCGAGGCCGCAGACGGCGCAGATCAGTGCGGTGATCAGGGGCAGCAGGGCGGCCAGCAGACTGCCGAAGCCGATCAGCAGGACGAGGATCGCCACCCCGAAGCCGATGGCCTCGCTGCTTCGGTCGTCCGCCTCCGGGCGGGCCAGTTCGCCCAGCGGACCGCCGTACTCCACGTCGACGTCCGCCGCACGCAGCGGTGCGACGGCGGAGTCCACCCCGTCCAGGTAGCCGGCGCCGAGCGTGGAGGGCTGCACATCGAAGCGGACGGTGATGTACGCCGTCTTCTCGTCGGTGGAGAGCGGCCCGACGTTCGGGGTCGAGGGAGCCGGAGTGCCCGACGAGGGCAGCGGGTTCTGGGCGGAGAGGACGTGCGGCAGCTTTTCGAGGGCCGTGACGGCTGAGGAGACCTGGCTGCTGACGTCGGTCAGGGGCTTGGACGCGTCGTGCAGCACCACCTGGGTGCTGTAGCCGCCGGCCGACGGCTCGTGCGCCTTGAGCACGTCGAGGCCGTCCTGCGACTGGGTGCCGGGGAGGGAGAAGTCGTCGGAGTAGTCGCCGCCGTAGGCGTGGTTCAGGACCTGGAGCCCGGCCAGGGCGGCGAGCCACAGGACGATGACGACGACGAAGTGCCGGGCGCACCACTGGCCGGTGCGGCGCAGAGCACCGGAGTCTTTCGTGGATGGCTGCTGCCGCATGGGTACTCCCGGTCGGGGGCTCGTACTCGTAGGAAGCAGTCAACGGCCGTTCCGGCCGTACGGCACTCCGGTGCGGGGGAACGGGTGACCGGCTCCCCTAATGGATCGTTTTATGGTGTTTTCTTGCTATACACGAGCGATGGAGTACCCGGGGACACTCGTTCTGATCATGGTCATGGCTGTCATCGCGCCGCTGCTCGCGTACGCCGTCGGGCGCAGACTGGCCGTCCCCGTCGTCATCTTCGAGATCGTCCTGGGCATCCTCATCGGCCCCGACGTACTCGGCTGGGTCCACGACGACGAGATCGTGGACGTGCTCTCCGATCTGGGTCTCTCGATGCTGATCTTCCTGGCGGGGTACGAGATCCAGTTCGCGGCGGTCCGCGGGGACACCCTGCGCCGCTCGGCCTGGGCCTGGGCCGCCTCGTTCGCCGCGGGGCTCGGCGTCGCGCTCGCCCTGACCGGCGGGAACTTCGCGAAGAGCCTGGTCATCGGTACCGCGCTGACCAGCACCGCACTCGGGGCCGTACTGCCGATCCTGCGTGACTCCCGGCGGCTCGAAGGGCGCTTCGGGACGGTGGTGATGGCGTTCGGGGCGGTCGGCGAGTTCGGCCCGATCATCGCGATGGCGCTGCTCTTCAGCGGGCGCAGTCCGGGTGCGGCGAGCCTGGTCCTCATCGCGTTCGCGGTCGTGACGGCGGGCGCTGTCTTCTGGGCGATGCGGCCCCGGCCGCCGTGGTTCTCCCGGATCATCGAGGAGACCCTGCACAGCAGCGCCCAGTTCGCCGTCCGCTTCGTCATGCTGGTGCTTGCCGCGATGCTCGGGCTGTCCCATGTGTTCGGTCTCGACACGCTGCTCGGTGCCTTCGCCGCCGGGATGCTGACGCGGCTGGTGCTCCAGGGGGCGGCGCCCGCCACCAGCCACGAGATCCTGGGCAGGATCGAGGCGATGGGCTTCGGCTTCCTGGTGCCGTTCTTCTACATCGTGACGGGGATCAACTTCGACCTCGACGCGCTGCTCGACGACGGCCGGCCGCTGCTGCTCCTGCCCGTCTTCCTGGTGCTGTTCCTGCTGGTCCGCGGCGGTCCTGCCTACCTGCTCGCCCCGCGCGACCTGGCCAAACCCGAACGGACCGCGCTGGCGCTCTACGCGTCGACCTGCCTGCCCCTCGTCGTCGCGATCACCACGATCGGCCTGGACGACGGAGTGCTCGGCGCGGGTGAGGGGGCGGCGCTGGTGGGCGCCGCCATGGTCTCCGTACTGACGTTTCCGCTGGTGGCCTTCCGGCTGCTGCGGCGAGCGGAGGGGCGGCGCCCGGGGACGCCGTCACGGTCCGCGGAGGCCGCGGATCCGTGGTGACGTCGAGGACGTCAGGGGACGAGCACCACCTTGCCGACCGTGCGGCGGGCGAGCAGGTCCTCGTGGGCGCGGTGGGCCTCCGAGAGCGGATAGCTCCCGCCGGCCACCGGCTTGAGGCGCCCCTCGGCCACCAGGCCGAAGAGTTCCTTGAGCGGGCCGCCGACCGCGCCGGGCGCCGCCAGTGCGGGCCGCAGATAGAAGCCGACGACCGCCGCGTTGAGCCGGTTCAGCCGGGCCGGGTCGACCGGGGTGAACCCCGAGCGGGAGGCGTTGCCGTACGTCACCAGCCGGCCGTAGGACGCCAGGGACCCCAGGGCCTGGTCGAAGAGTTCGCCGCCCACGGCGTCCAGGACGACGTCCGCCTTCTCCTCGTGCGGGTACGTGATCACCGCGTCCGCGCCGAGGTCCAGGACCAGGCGCTCCTTGGCGGGGGTCGAGACCTGTGCGAGCACCCGCCCGGCACCGAACTCCCTGGCCAGCTGGACGGCGAGGCTGCCCACGCCGCCGGCCGCGGAGTGGACGACGACGGTCTCGCCCTCGCGCAGCCGGGCCGCCGAGCGGAGCAGGTGCCAGGCGGTCAGGCCCTGCATCATCAGGGAGAGCGCCTCCGCGGCGCCGAGCTCCTCGGGGATCTGCTGGACGGCGGACTCCTTGGCGACCACCTGCTCCGCGTATCCGCCCGACACCCGGGCCAGCACCCTGGTGCCGTCGGGCGTGCGGCCCACGACCTCGCTGCCGGGGACGAACGGCAGTGCGTCGGCGGTCAGATACGACCCGTCCACCTGATGGGTGTCCGCGAAATTCACCCCGGCTGCCTCGACCGTGAGGAGCACCTCTCCGGGGCCCGGCACGGGGGCGGCCAGTTCAACGGGCGTGAGGACTTCAGGGCCACCGAAGCGGCCGAACTGGATAGCGAGCATGCCGCACGGTACCGCTCAGACGTCAGGAGCCGGGGGCAGGGAAAAATTTCGGCCAGATTCAACGAACTACCACTGAAACCAGACGACCGGTTTGTTAACGTGGAACTCCGCCACACGCCTCCCGGAGCGTCACGTTGGCCAAGCAGGACCGTGCGGTTCGTACGCGCGAAGAGCTGATCCGTTCGGCCGCCGAGGCGTTCGCCCGCAGCGGCTTCGGGCTGTCCTCGCTCTCCGACATCAGCGCCCGCGCCGGAGTCAGCAGCGGGGCGCTGCACTTCCACTTCGGCAGCAAAAGGGAGTTGGGGGAGGCGGTCGAGTCCGCCGCGGAGCAGACGCTGCACGGCATCATCGCCCCGTGCCTGCCGAGCCACCCCGATCCGCTCGGCCTGCTGGTCGGCACCTCTCGCGTACTGGCTCAACGGCTGTCCCAGGACGCGGTGTTGAGGGCCGGGTTCGGGCTCGGCAGCGATGCCACCTGGCAGGGGGGCGTCAAACTCTGGCTGGAGTGGCGCAGTTGGGTCCGTTCGACGCTGACTCTCGCCCGTGAGCGGGGCGACCTGGCGGCCGGCGTGCCGCTGGAGGCGGTGGTGTCCGCCGTCACCACGGCTGTTGTGGGCTCGGAGGTCATGGGACGCGCGGACGAGGAGTGGTCCCCGTGCATGGCGGTCACCCAGTTCTGGTCGCTGATGCTGCCGCGGCTCGCGGTGCGTGCGGGAGAGGCGGGGCTGCCGGAGCCCGTGCCGAATCGCCCTGCGACACTGCGCCCATGAGCAACGATCTCCTCTCAGACAAAGTCGTCCTCATCACCGGGGCGAGCAGTGGAATCGGCGCGGCCGCGGCCCGCGTCTTCGCCCAGGAGGGCGCAAAGGTGGTGCTGGCCGCCCGCCGCGAAGAGCGGCTGGCCACGCTGGTCGGCGAGCTGCGGGACAAGGGCGCGGAGGCGGCCTACGTCGTCACCGACGTATCCGTGGCGCAAGAGGTCTCGCGCGCGGTCGACTTCGCCGTGTCGACGTACGGGCGCCTGGACTCGGCCTTCAACAACGCGGGTCTCGGCGGTGACCGGACGCCGATGCACCTGATGGGCGACGACATCTACGACACCCTCATGGACACCAACGTACGAAGTGTGTGGAACTGCCTTCGGTACGAGATCGCCGCGATGCTCACCACGGGTGGCGGCACGATCGTCAACAACAGCAGCGTGGCCGGGCTGGTGGCGATACCCGCCGCCGCTCCCTACATTGCGTCCAAGCACGCCGTGGTCGGGCTCACCCGGGCAGCGGCCGACGAGTACGCGAAGCAGGGCATCAGGGTCAACGCCGTCGCCCCCGGGACGACGCGCAGTGAGATCACCGCCGACTGGTTCGGGCGCAACCCCGGCCTGGAGGAGATAGTCAACTCCCTTACGCCGCAGGGCCGTACGGCGGAGCCCGAGGAGATCGCGGCGGCCGCGGCCTGGCTGCTCAGCGACCGCTGCCCGTTCCTCACGGGCACGGTCATGCCGGTGGACGGCGGTTTCGTCAATCAGTGACGCCGGGGTACGGCACGGGGCCGGCGGACACCGTCGGCCTGCCCCGTCCGGTGAGACAGGAGCGGGAAGCGGCCATTCGTTCCAGCTGCGGGAGAGGTGTTCACCGCGCAGCCGGCCGTAGGCGGGCGGCGAAATCCAGCCGAACTCCGAATTGGCGACCGCCACAGTGGTGTTGTCTTGAAGCACATGGCCCTCGGCTGCGGCGGGCCAACGGGCGCGATGTGATGATGCTCGCGCTGATATGATACCGGTTCACCCGTTTGTTTTGAACCAAGAGCAAAAACAAGGTCAAGGGAGCGCGAGTTGGCCAGACAGCAACGGGCGATCCGTACGCGCAGGATCTTCCTCGAAGCGGCGGCAGAGGTCTTCGACGAGCACGGTTACGACGCCGCCACCATCGCATCGATCCTTGAGCGAGCCGGACTTACCCGAGGTGCACTTTACTTCCACTTCACCTCGAAGGAAGAGCTCGCGCGGGGAGTTCTCGAAGAGGCCGTGACGGCGGACGGACTCGTCCCGCAGGCGTTCAAGCTCCAGGAATGGGTGGACATAGCACTGCTGTTGGCCTACCGCCTGCCCCGGGAGCCGATGCTCAGCGCCTCCATCCGGCTGTCCGTCGACCCCAGGGCCCGCAGTATGTTCGGCACGCGCTGGCCCGACTGGATCGCGATGGGCACGGAGATCCTCACCGAGGCCAAGGAGCGCGGGGAGCTGCTCCCGCACGTCGACCCCGCGGCCACCTCACGGCTGTCCGTCGGGGCGTGGACCGGAGTTCAGCTGGTCGCCGAGTCGATGTCCGAACCGCCGGACCTGGTCAGCGAGATCTCGGCCCTCTTCGAGATGATCCTGCCCAACCACGCAGTCCCGGGTGTGCTGTCGAGACTGGACATGTCTCCGCACCGCGCCGAGCGTCTCCTCAAGGAGAGCAGGGAAGCGGAAGCGGTCGCTTCCTGACCGTCCGGCGCCGAAGTGGCCGAAACGGTCCGTTCTGCCCAAAAAGGCATGGGGGGTATGTTTCGCGGGCGCCTGTCGGAGACCCGGCAGACCTCACGGCCGCCTCACCCGGTTGGCTGGCTCGACTGCGGGAAGACCGCGCAGACCGCAGGGTGGACGTATGCCCAAGTGGTCGCGTCGGCTCGTCCTGTGTGCCGTGTTCATGCCGCTGGCCTTTCTGGTCCTTCGGGATGCCCCGGTACGTTTCGCCGCGCCCGCACCGCTCGCCCTCCCCGAGGCCCCGCCCGGGGCGCCACGGCCCGAGATCGTCCCCCGGTCGTCCTGGCGGGCCGACGAGGGCATGGTCAAGCACGCGGCGACGTACACGGGCTCGGTGAGCGCGGCCTTCATCCACCACACGGGCCACACCAACGGGTACGACTGTGCCGAAGCCCCGGAACTGCTGCGCGCGATCCAGGCGGACCACGTCGAGCAGGACGGGTGGGACGACATCGGGTACAACTTCGTCGTCGACCGGTGCGGGACCATCTACGAGGGCCGGGCCGGCGGCGTCACACGGCCGGTGCGCGGCGCGCACACCAAGGGGTTCAACGCCCACACGGTCGGGATCGCGGCGATCGGGACCTTCGGGGCCGGAGTGCCCGTACCGAAGGCGGTCGTGGAGGCGATCGCGCGGGTCATCGCGTGGAAGCTGCGGCCGGGGGCCGATCCGCGCGGTTCGGTGCGGCTGGTCTCCACGAACGACGAGAGCCGGTTCCCGAAGGGCCACACGGCTGAGCTCCACGTCGTCTCGGGGCACCGGGACAGCTATCTCACCGGCTGCCCCGGTGACGCGCTGTATGGCCAGCTGCCCGCCATCCGGGAAGCGGTGGCGGCCCTCCGCGAACGCCGGCGGTGACGGGCGGCGTACGCGAAGGGCCGTGGGACCTGCGGGTGACCTACTTGGCCACGTACTGCGCCAGGATGGCCTGCACCTCGTAGATGTCGACACCCTTGGAGAAGGTCTTCGTGACCGGCAAGGGGGCCCCGGAGATCCAGATGTTGAGTTCGGCCTCGAGGTCGAACGTGCCGGCCGTCTCCACCGAGAAGTGCGTGATGCTCCGGTACGGGACCGAGTGGTACTCCACCTTCTTGCCGGTGATCCCCTGCTTGTCGACGAGGATGAGCCGGTGGTCGGTGAACAGGATCGTGTCGCGGATCAACAGATAGGCGGCGCTGATCCGTTCGTCCTGCCCCAGCAGCCGGGCATAGTCCTGCTGAGCCTTCTCCGGGTCGATCGTGTGCGCGTTTCCGAACAGTGCCATGCCAGGCCCCCGCCTACTCGTACAGACTGAATTTCGCACTGTAGTACGGGTAGGGGTGCGGCTGGGACGGGAGGCCTGGCAGTGCGGCTGTCAGCCGCCGACGGCGGTTCCGTAGCGGTGCAGGAACAGGGCTTCCACGTGCGCCATGTTCTGGATCTCGCTCGGGTCGACGCTCTCGTTGGGGGCGTGGATGAGGCACTGCGGTTCCTCGACGCCCATGAGGACGATCTCGGCGTCCGGGTACTGCTCGGTGAGGACGTTGCACAGGGGGATCGAACCGCCCTGGCCGAGGGAGGACATCGGGGTTCCGTAGACATCCGCCATGGCCTTGCCGAGCGTGGCGTACGCGGGCCCGTCGGTGGCCGCACGGAACGGTGAGCCCGTGCTCTCGGTCTCGACGGACACCTTCGCGCCCCAGGGAACGGCCTTCTCCAGATGGGTGGTCAGCGCCCGCAGAGCGGCGTCCGCATCCGTGCCGGGCGGTACGCGCAGGCTGACCCTGGCCCGTGCGGTGGCCTGGATCGCGGCGGACGAACCGACGACGGGCGGGCAGTCGATGCCCAGGACGGTGACGGCGGGGCGGGCCCAGAGCCGGTCCGAGACCGTCCCGGAGCCGGTGAGCGCGACCCCGTCCAGTACGTCGGCGTCGCGCCGGAACTGCTCCTCCTCGTAAGGGGCCCCGGTCCAGGTCCCGGAGGAGTCGAGTCCCTCGATACGCGTTCCGCCGTCCGGGTCGCGCAGGGTCGCCAGAAGCTGGATCAGCGCGGCGAGCGCGTCCGGGGCCGGTCCGCCGAACATCCCCGAGTGCAGCTCGCCCCGCAGCGTCGAGACGGTCACCACGACATTGACCAGACCCCGCAGCGACGTGGTGACGGTGGGCCTTCCCACCGCCGCGTTGCCCGTGTCGCAGACCAGGAGTGTGTCGGCGAGGAACTCGTCGCGGTGCCCCGGGACGTACGCCTCCAGACCGCCGGTGCCCTGCTCCTCCGAGCCCTCGGCGACGAACTTCAGGCCGACCGGGATGTCGTCGCCGAGGGCGCGCAGCGCGGTGAGGTGCATGACGATGTTGCCCTTGCAGTCCGCGGTACCGCGCCCGTACCAGCGGCCGTCGCGCTCGGTCAGCGTGAAGGGCGGCGACGTCCACGCGGCGTCGTCGAGGGGCGGCTGCACGTCGTAGTGGCAGTAGAGGAGCACGGTCGGAGCGCCGGGCGGTGGCGGCCGGTGGCCGAGCACCGCATGGCTGCCGTCCGGGGTCTCGGCGAGGCGTACGTCCTGGAGACCCGCGTCCGTGAAGGCGTCCGCGACCCACTGGGCGGCCCGCTTGCACTCCTCGGGCGGGTACTGCCGGGGGTCGGCGACGGACGTGATGGACACCAGTTCGCTGAGATCGGCCTGGGCGCGGGGCATCAGGGCGGCGATCCGGTCGGCGAGTTCGGCTTCGTTCATGGTGGCTCCCTCACAGGGGTGGTCGGCGCGGGACGTCAGCGCCGGACGGTCTCATCGGTCTTGAGGCTGTCGACGGTCTCGTCGAAGTCCTCGACCTGGTCGGGGCAGTAGACCTGGAGGACGATGCGTTCGGCCTCGACCGCCCGGCTGTCGGAGATGACGGGCCGCTGGCCGGGGCCGCCGGAGCCGTTGGACAGCTGGATCTTCCACAGGGCGGTGCGCAGGGCGTCGTCGGGCGACTCGCACACGATGCCGCCGTCCGTGCCCAGCACGCGCTGGACGGTGCCGAGGTCGGGGGCCGGATACCCGGCGTCGCCCAGTTGCTCGCTGAGCTGTTCGGCCTTCTCCCGCGACTCGTTGGTCTTCTTGACCGACTCGTACTGGATGATGCCGACGACCATGAGGGCGACCAGGATCACGATCGCCCCGATGTACACCCAGCGGTGCTCGGAGGCCATACGGGTGGGACTCATGCGGCGCCCTCCGGATTCGGTTCGTCCGCCGGGCCCTGGGCGGGCATGCGCCAGCTCGGCTTGCGGAGCTTGAGGAACAGGAACGGAATGATCACGCCGAGGACGAGCAGACCGCCGCCGATCAGCCCGATGTAAGCCCAGACGCTGTTCCCGCCGAACTGCGAGGACGGTACGAATCCGATGGCGAGCGCGGCCAGCGAGGCGAGCAGCCCGAGGACACAGAGCGGGATGAGCGCGGGGGCGCGGTAGCCGCGCGGGTGGTCGGGCTGCTTCTGCCGCAGCCGGATCGCCGCGGCGAACATCAGCAGGTAGACGATGAGATACACCTGCGTGGTGATGACCGAGAAGATCCAGTAGGCGCTGGAGACATCGGGGATCAGCGCGTACATCAGGGCGATGGCCGTGGTGACGATGCCCTGCGTGACGAGGATGTTCTGCTGGATGCCGTTCTTGTTGAGCTTCTGGAGGAAGGGCGGCAGATAGCCCTCCTCACGGGAGATCAGCAGAAGACCCTTGGAGGGTCCGGCCAGCCACGTCAGCATGCCGCCGAGTGCGGCGGCGACGAGGGCGATGGCCACGATCGGGGTGAGCCAGCCGACGTGGAAGTACGAGAAGAAGGCGTCGAACGCCTGCATCACGCCCGCGGTGAGGCTGAGCTGACTGGCCGGCACGACCCAGCTGATCGCCAGGGCCGGAAGGATGAAGATCAGCAGCACCAGGCCCATGGCCAGGAACATCGAGCGCGGGTACTCCTTGGCCGGGTTCTTGAGCGAGGAGACGTGGACGGCGTTCATCTCCATGCCCGAATAGCTCAGGAAGTTGTTGACGATCAGCACCAGGCTGGCGAGCCCGGTCCACTGGGGGAGCAGGTGGCTGCTGGTCATCGGGGCGGCCGAACCGTTGCCCTGGCCGAGGAAGACGAGCCCCAGGACGACCAGGATGGTGCCGGGGATCAGGGTGCCGATGATCAGGCCCCAGGACGAGAGCCCGGCGACGGCCTTCGTACCGCGCGAGGAGACCCAGACTCCGGTCCAGTACAGGACCATGATGACGATCGCGGTGTAGAGGCCGCTGCTGGCCAGGGCTGGATCGATCACGTACGCGATGGTGCTGGCGACGTAGGCCAGCAGGCTCGGGTAGTAGAAGATCGTCATCGCGAACTGGCACCACACGGCCAGGAAACCCAGCGGCTTCGACAGGCCCTCACTCACCCAGCGGTAGACACCGCCGTTCCATCCCGAGGCGAGCTCCGCGGAGACGAGCGCCGTCGGCAGCAGGAAGATGATGGCCGGGATGAGGTAGAGGAAGACGCAGGCCAGACCATAGACGGCCATGGTCGGGGCGGATCGCAGACTCGCCACCGAAGCGGTGGTCATCAGGGCGAGGGTGACCCAGGTCATCCCCGCCACCGCCGGTTTGGCGGTTTGAGTGCGTGGTTTCGGAACGTCGGACGGGATGTCCGACGGGACGTCCATCGTGCTCATGCGGCACTCCTCGCAACGGCCACGGCGCCATCCGAGGATGCCGCACTGTCCAAGTGGTCAATACGGCATAAAGTGCCATGAGTCGGGCTGTGCCGCATCTCGTTGGTGAGGGCGGGTCAGAGCCCGGTGGAATTACGAGTAGGTCCGGTGTTGTGTGTGCGTCGGTTCCAACCGGAAGTTGGGGCAGTCGCGGTTCTGGCACGGGCCCGGTCCCCATACGGGTACGAAGATTCCGAGGGTCTTGTGCCGGCCCAACGCGCTGGCGACGGGGTGCTTGCAGGACGGGCACATGAACGCGTCCTGCCGCTTGGTCTCACGCTCTTTCCTGGACATTCTTCAACGGTAATCCCGAAGGGGAATTGTGGAAAGTTTTCCCTGCGCTTTACCTTCGGCGCAGCGGTGGCTATTTCTCCGTACGTCGCAGGCTCAGGACCACGGATGCGGTCAGGATCACGACGATCACAGCCAGACTCACCGGTGAGGGGATTTCCGGAATGGAGTCGCTGATCAGCTCGTGGGATGCCTGGAGGACGAGTTTGAAGCCGATGAAGGCGAGAATGATCGCCACGCCGTGGCTGAGGTAGTGGAACTTGTCCAGCATGCCGGCCAGCAGAAAGAACAGGGCCCGCAGACCCAGAATGGCGAACGCGTTGCTGGTGTAGACGATGAACGCGTCGTCGCTGACCGCGAGGACCGCCGGCACGCTGTCGACGGCGAACACGAGGTCCGCCGCCTCGATCGCGGCGACGACCGCGAGCAGGGGAGTGGCCACCCGCTTGCCGGCCTCTTTGACGAGGAACTTCGTACCGACGTAGTCGTCGCGCACCGGGACGAACTTGCGGAGCAGCCGTACGGCGAAGCTCTTGCCCGGATCGAAGGTCTCCTCCTGCCCGCTCAGGATCTTGTACGTGCTCCAGAAGAGGATCGCCGCGAAGGCGAAGAGCACAGCGGTGAACCGGCTGACGACGGCCACGCCCAGGGCCAGGAAGATTCCGCGGAACACGAGTGCGCCCATGACCCCGAAGAACAGGACGCGGTGCTGATAGGCGCGGGGCACCTTGAAATAGGCGAAGATCAGGGCGAAGACGAAGAGATTGTCGACGGACAGGCTCTTCTCCAGCAGCCACGCCGTGGTGTATTCGGTTCCGGCGGTCGTTCCCAGAACCAGGAAGACGACCCCTCCGAAGGTGATCGCGAGGGTCACCCATATCCCGCTCCACAGGGCGGCTTCCTTGAATCCGATCACGTGCGCGGTGCGGTGGGACAGGAGGTCGATCAGCAGAGAGACGACCACGACCACGACGAATGTCCCCCACAGCCAGAACGGTACGTCGAGCACTTGGGAGACCTCCCGAAGGGCGCGCGCGATGACCCGCGGGGCGAAATGGGACTTACGTCGAGTGTGCGCCGTCGAGGCGTGTGCTGCGCGGTGGAGGGAACAGGGGCACCCTGGTAGCAGGGGATGTCCGGAGGGGGTTTCCGGAGGTGACCGTCATGCTGAAGACCGTTGTCGGATGGCACATCGAGCTGGAGTTCGAGGAGGACAGCAACCGCACGCGTGCGGCTGCCCTGGTGCGCCTCCCGGACGGCACCGAGATGCGTGCCCACGGCTATGCAAGCAGGCACCCGAGCGATTCGGAGCAGCCGAGGGTGGGCGAGGAGATCGCGGGTGGCAGAGCCCTCAACGAACTGGCGATGAAGTTGCTGACCAAGGCGCACGACGAGATCGACGAGGCGTCGGGACGCAAGTCGTACCCGCTGACGTGAGAGCTGACCGGCCCTGACTGTCACCTGTCACCCGGCACTGTCACCGTTCACCCGGCACCGTCACATGTCACCGTTCACCCGGCACCGTCACATGTCACCGTTCACCCGGCACCTGTCACCAGGTGCCGGGTGAACCAGTCGCGTGCGAGGGCGGCCACCGTGTCCAGTGCGCCCGGCTCCTCGAAGAGGTGCGTGGCACCCGGCACGATCTCCAGCCGGTTCTCGCAGCGCAGTTCGCTCTGCGCCTGCCGGTTGAGATCGAGCACCTGCCCGTCGTCGCCGCCCACGATGAGCAGCGTCGGCGCCCGTACGTCCGCGAGCCGCCGCCCGGTGAGGTCGGGACGCCCGCCGCGCGAGACCACCGCGCCGACGTCCGCGTCGGCGGCCGCCGCGGCACGGAGCGCGGCGGCGGCCCCGGTGCTCGCCCCGAAGTAGCCGATCGGCTCGGCCACCCGGTCGCGCAGCCAGCGGGTGGCTTCCGTCAGCCGTCTGGCCAGGGTCTCGATGTCGAAGACGTACCCGCGGTCGGCCTCCTCGGCGGGCACCAGCAGGTCGAAGAGGAGAGTGCCGAGGCCCGCCCGGTTCAGGTCGGCCGCCACCGCACGGTTACGGGGGCTGTGGCGGCTGCTTCCGGAGCCGTGGGCGAACACCACGACCGCCCCGGCACCTTCCGGGAGAGCGAGTTCGCCGGCCAGGGAGAGGCCGTCGGCCTCCACCTCCGCCTCGGTCGTGACGACGGGCCTGGACGGCAGCTCGCGTTGTGCGGCGCGGGCCAGCAGGGCGACGACGTCCTCGTCCGGGGTCTGGGAGAAGTCGCGGTACCACTCGCCGACGGCTGAGAACAGCGCAGGCGTCGACAGACAGACCACGTCGTCCGCCCTGGTGCGGAGCCGGGCGACCGCGCTCGGCGGCGCCACCGGAACGGCGAGCACGACACGGCCCGCCCCCTGGGCCCGTACGACCGCGCACGCGGCCTCGGCCGTGGCGCCCGTCGCGATCCCGTCGTCGATCAGGATCACCGTCCGGCCCGCCAGCGGAACCCGCGGCCGGTCGGCGCGGAACGCCCGCGTCCGGCGCACGAGTTCGGCCTGCTCGGCACGCTCGACGGCGGCGAGATCCCGCTCCGTGACCCCGGTCCGGCGGACGATCTCCTCGCTGATGACCCGTACCCCGTCCTCGCCGATCGCGCCGAACCCCAGCTCGGGGTGGTAGGGAACGCCGAGCTTGCGGACGACGATCACATCGAGGGGTGCGCCGAGTGCCTCCGCCACCTCGAAGGCGACCGGGACCCCGCCGCGCGGCAGGCCGAGGACGACGGGACGCTCGGCCTTCAGATGCCTGAGTGCTTCGGCGAGCAGCCGCCCCGCTTCGGCGCGATCGGTGAACAGCACGTCGGTTCACCCCCAACCGGGGAGACGGGAACCACGTACACACCTACATCGAACCAACCCCAAAGGCGGCGGTCCGGCAAGTCGGGGAGGGGGCGGGCGCCCGTCAGCCCGTGGTCCGGCGGCGCAGCCCGTAGACGGCGGCGCCGGCCAGGAGGACCGAGCCGCCGATGAGGACCGAGGCGACGGGCAGGGTGAAGGCGAGCACGAGACAGCCGGCCAGGCCGAGCAGGGGTACGGGCACGGGCGGGCGTCCCTCGTCGGGACCGAGGGTGCGGGCGGCGGCGTTGGCGATCGCGTAGTAGACGAGCACGCCGAAGGAGGAGAAGCCGATGGCGTCCCGCACGTCGATCGTCGCGGCCAGCACGGCGACGACGGCGCCGACGGCGAGTTCGGCGTGGTGCGGGACGCCGAACCGGGGGTGGACGGCGGCCAGCGTACGGGGGAGATGGTGGTCGCGAGCCATGGCGAGCGTGGTGCGGGAGACGCCGAGGATCAGCGCGAGCAGGGATCCGAGTGCGGCGACGGCTGCGCCGACGCGCACCACGGGCGCCAGCGCCGGGACACCCGCGGCGTGCACGGCGTCGGTGAGCGGGGCGGCGGACTGCGCGAGCCGCTCCGGGCCGAGGACGGCCAGGACGGACACGGCGACCGCCGCGTAGACGACGAGGGTGATGCCGAGGGCGAGGGGGATGGCCAGGGGGATGGTGCGCCGGGGGTCACGGACCTCCTCGCCGAGGGTCGCGATGCGGGCGTACCCGGCGAAGGCGAAGAACAGCAGCCCGGCGGCCTGGAGCACGCCGCCCGCCGTGATGTCGCCGCCGATGCCGAGGCGGGAGGTCTCGGCCGTACCGCTGGTCAGGAGCGCCGTGACGACCGCGCCGAGTACGGCGAGGACGACCGCGACGACGGCCCGGGTCAGCCAGGCGGCCTTCTGCACGCCGGTGTAGTTCAGGGCGGTCAGCGCCACGACGGAGGCCACGGCCACCGGTGCCGCCTGGTCCGGCCAGGCGTACGCGCCGACCGTGAGGGCCATGGCGGCGCACGAGGCGGTCTTGCCGACGACGAATCCCCAGCCGGCCAGGTAGCCCCAGAAACCGCCCAGGCGTTCGCGGCCGTAGACGTAGGTGCCGCCGGACTGCGGGTACCGGGCGGCGAGGCGGGCGGTCGACGTCGCGTTGCAGTACGCCACCACCGCGGCGAGGGCCAGGCTGAGCAGCAGCCCGGAGCCGGCGGCCTCGGCGGCGGGCCCGAGCGCGGTGAAGACACCGGCTCCGATCATGGAGCCAAGACCGATGACCACGGCGTCGCGCACTCCGAGCCGCCGTCGCAGTTCGCCCGTACCGGCGGCCTGGCTCATGGGGTGTTCCCTCCCTGGGTGTGCACGGGCAGCAGCCCGCCGTCGCGGCACGGTAGCGCGGCAAGGTGTCCGTCCTGTGACCCGGGGCCACAGGGGAACGCTTTGCTTTCCCTTTACCATCTGTGGAGGGGCAGCACGCCCCAGCCCGCCATCCGAACCGAAAAGGAGCTCCGGTCCCGCAATGGGTGAGCCTCCCAGTACGAGCCGTGCCATTCCCGCCCCGTCGGACCACAGGGCGGCGGTGGCACGGTGAGCGAAGTCCTCCTTCTCCTCCTCGCACTCGCACTCACGCTGGCATGCGCGGTCTTCGTAGCGGCCGAGTTCTCCCTGACCACGATCGAGCGCGGTGAGCTGGAGCGCGCCGCACAGGCGGGCGAGCGCGGAGCCGAGAGCGCCCTGAAGGCCGCCAAGCGGCTCACCTTCCAGCTCTCCGGTGCCCAGCTCGGCATCACCGTCACCTCGCTCGTCATCGGCATGCTCGCCGAACCCTCCCTGGCCGTGCTCCTGCGCGGCCCCCTGGAAGCGGCCGGTCTGCCGTCCGGCGCCGTCCCGACCGTCGCCACGCTGCTCGGCGTCGCGGTCTCCACCGTGGTGCTGATGGTGATCGGAGAGCTCGTCCCGAAGAACTGGGCGATCTCCAGCCCGCTCGCCGTCGCCAAGGTCGTGGCCGGCCCGCAGCGCGCGTTCACCGCCTGCTTCGCCCCGCTGATCCGGCACCTGAACAACACGGCGAACCGTGTCGTACGCCGCTTCGGCATGGAACCCGCCGAGGAGCTGGCCTCCGCCCGCACCCCGGAGGAGCTCGTCGCCCTCGCCCGGCACTCCGCCCGCGAGGGCGCGATCGAGCAGGACTCGGCCGAGCTGTTCGTCCGCACCCTCCACCTCGCCGACCTGACCGCCGAGAACGTCATGACCCCGCGCGTCGACGTCCGCGCCCTCGAAGCCGGCGCCACCGCGGCCGACGCCGCGAATCTGACCCTGGCCACCGGCCTGTCCCGCTTCCCCGTCTACCGCGACAGCCTCGACGAGGTCATCGGCACCGTCCACATCCGCGACGTACTCGCGCTGGACGAGCCGCTGCGCCGCCTGACCCCGGTCACCGACCTGGCCACGGCGCCCCTCCTCGTACCCGACTCGCTGCCCGTGGACACCCTGCTGGGACGGCTGCGGCAGAGCCGCACCATGGCCGTCGTCATCGACGAGTACGGCGGCACGGCGGGCGTCGCCACCGTCGAGGACATCGTCGAGGAGGTCATCGGCGAGGTACGCGACGAGCACGACCCGGACGAGCGCCCCGACCTGGCGCCGGGCGGAATGTCGCCGGACGGGCGCGCCGTCTGGGAAGCGGACGGCAGCATCCGTCTGGACCAGCTCGAATCCATCGGCTTCGACGTGCCGGAAGGCCCGTACGAAACGCTTGCGGGACTGGTCGCGACCCGGCTGGAACGCATCCCGGAACCCACCGACGTGATCTCCGTGGAGGGCTGGCAGCTGGCCGTGCTGCACGTCGAACACCACCGTGCCGACCGGGTACGCGTCACCGCACCCGCACCCGTCACCGCACCCGTCCCCGTTCCTGCGTCGCTCGTCGAGGAGGGCTCCCGATGACCATGCTCCAGCTCGCCATCGGCGTGTTCACCCTCTTCACCAACGCGTTCTTCGTCGGCGCGGAGTTCGCCCTGATCTCCGTACGCCGCAGTCAGATCGAGCCCCGGGCGGTCAAGGGCGACGTCCGCGCGCGGAGCGCGCTGTGGGGTCTCGAACACCTCTCGGCCGTGATGGCCACCGCCCAGCTCGGCATCACCATCTCCTCGCTCGTCCTGGGCGCGGTGGCCGAGCCGGCCATCGCCCACCTCCTGGAACCGCCCTTCGCGACGATCGGCGTGCCAGAGGCCCTGGTGCACCCCATCGCGTTCGTGATCGCGCTGGCCCTCGCCACGTATCTGCACATGCTGGTCGGCGAGATGATCCCGAAGAACATCGCGCTGGCCGCCCCCGCACAGACCGCGCTCGCGCTGGCCCCGCCGCTGGTGGCACTGACCCGGGCACTGCGCCCGGCCGTCTTCGGCATCAACGCGTTCGCCAACGTCCTGCTGCGGCTGCTGAAGGTCGAACCGAAGGACGAGGTCTCCTCCGTCTACACCGACGACGAACTCGTCCGGCTCGTGAAGGACTCCAGCGAGGCCGGACTGCTCGCCCCGGCCGACGGCGAACGGCTGCGCGACGCCCTGGAGCTGGGCACCCGCCCCATCGGCGAGGTGATGGTCCCGCTCAACAGGACCGTCACGGTCGGCCACGACATCACCCCGCAGCAGCTGGAGCGCGCCGCGGCCACCTCGGGCTTCTCCCGGCTGCCGGTCACGGGACCGGGGGACGAGGTGCTGGGATACCTGCACATCAAGGACGCCCTCGGCGTCGCCCAGCGCACCCAGCCGCTCCCCAGGAGCGCCTACCACCCCGTCATCCGCGTCGAGATCGACACCCCGTTCGACGACACGATGACCGCGATGCGGGCCGCGGGCACACACCTGGCGGCCGTGACGGGCGACAAGGGCACCGTCATCGGATTCGTCACGATGGAAGACGTACTGGAGGAACTCGTGGGCCCCGCCGCGACCGGCCGGGCCTGAGCGGGCGCGGTCACGGCGAGGCCCGCGGCAACCTTCCACTCCCCGACCGCTTCCTGACCACGACCGGATCAGCGGATCACGACCTGATCAGCAGACCAGGGCCTGATCAGCGCAGAGTCGACAGCATCTCCGCACCGAAAGGCGTGATCTCGTCCGTGCGCCCGCGCAGCGTCTTCGCCGCCCATTCGGGGTCGGCGATCAGCGCACGGCCGACGGCCACCATGTCGAACTCGTCGCGTTCCAGGCGCTCCAGCAGCTGGTCGATGCCGGTGACCCCGGAGCTGTTGCCCTGGAACGCGCCGAAGAAGTCGCCGTCCAGACCGACCGAGCCGACGGTGACCGTCGGCCGGCCGCTGATCTTCTTCACCCATCCGGCGAGGTTCAGATCGGAGTCGTCGAACTCCGGCAGCCAGTAGCGGCGGGTGGACGCGTGGAACACATCGACACCGGCGTCGGCCAGCGGCGTCAGCAGGGCGTCCAGCTCCTGGGGCGTCTCGGCGAGCTTCGCCTCGTACGCGTCCATCTTCCACTGCGACATACGGAAGAAGAGGGGGAAGGCGTCGGACACGGCCGCCCGGCAGGCCGCCACGATCTCGGCCGCGAAGCGGGTCCGCGCGACGAGGTCGCCGCCGTAGCCATCCGTACGCCGGTTGGTGCCCGACCAGAGGAACTGGTCGATCAAGTAGCCGTGCGCGCCGTGCAGTTCGATACCGTCGAAGCCCGCGCGCTCGGCGGCGGCTGCCGCGTCGGCGAACGCGGTGACGACGTCGTCGAGGTCCTTCTGCGTCATGGCGCGCCCCTTGGGGTCACCGGCCAGCGACACGCCGGAGGGGCTGACCGGCTCCGCGTCCACGACGGGCGGGGCGCCCTCGGTGCGCTTGACCCCCACATGCCACAGCTGCGGAATGATCGCGCCGCCCACGCGGTGCACGGAGTCCGCGACATGCGCCCAGCCCGCGAGCGCGTCCGCACCGTGGAACCGCGGGATGCGGTCGCTGGTGCCCGCGGAGTGGTGGTCGATGTACGTCCCCTCGGTGATGATCAGCCCCACACCACCGGCGGCCCGCCGCGCGTAGTAGTCCGCCACGTCCTGCCCCGGAACGCCGTTCGGGGAGAACTGCCGGGTCATGGGGGCCATGGCGATGCGGTTGCGCGAGGTGAGTCCGCGGACTGCGAACGGGCGCGAAAGGGTGTCTGCGGCACGTTCGGCGTATACGTCTGTCACGGCATGTCCTGTTCAGTCGCTGGGGTGTCCTCCGGATGGCAACATCCGGGTACGGCCCGGGCATCCCCGGCCGCGCGTGATGTGGTCAAGGTCTCCAGGCGGCCCGGTCCGAACTGCGTGTACAGCGGCCCGGCCAATAGACTCGGCTTTCATGTCGAAGACTGACGAGCTGCTCGTGGACATCGCCGCCATGGTGGAGTCCGGGCACAGCAATCAGATGTCCCTGACCGTGGTCGCCGGTGGCGCTGTCATCACCGGCCGACTGGCTCCCGAAGCCGTGTGGAGGCAGCGTGTTTCGGAGGTCCTGACGGACTCGGCCCGCCTGGGCGAGTTCTCCGGCATCTTCACCACCCCCACCGGCAGGAACGACCCGCCCACCCACCTGCACTTCCACGTCGCCCGCATCCTGCAGGGCGCGGTCGGGATCCCGGAGACGGGCGGGATGTACCGGGTCTCGATCGAGGACGTCAGCGCCTGGACGGTGGGCGACTTCAGCTACGACTGAGCCCGCACCGGGCGTCCGTGGAGACGAGAAGCGCAGTGAAGTGAGCGAGAAGGCCCAGGTCGGTGACCTGGGCCTTCTTCATGCATCACCTGGGCCAAGAGGCTGATTTGCCACATCGAGACCGTGGTCGAGGGGGAGGGCGCGGGCCCGCGCGGCACGCTGGAGCGGCTTCGTCCCGAGCCCGTGGACATCCTTCCGAAGGACGGCGTGCAGATCACCGGATTCCGGCTGTCCCTCGTCATCGGCCCGGCCCTCATGAGCAGCAGGTCGGTTACGGCGTCACCCGGCTGCCGCCGAAGGTCACGGCGAGGCGGCCGTCCGCCGTGTAGGACCAGCCCAGCGCACCCGCGTACGAGGAGCAGCGGGACCCGTTCGTACCGGACCAGAACTGGTTCGTGCCGTCGGCGTCGCCCACGGTCTTGTCGTTGGTGCCGCTGCCACTGCGGCACGAGACGTTGTTGCGGAACACCGAAGTGCCGCCGTCGAAGGAGAAGTTGCGCTCGGCGTTGTCGATGCTGACGTTGTCCGACACCGCCATCGTGCCGAGATTCCTGTTGTACGTGAATCCGTGCTTGCCGTTGTCGTACGCGATGCTGCGCCGGACGACGTGGTCGACCCCGATGTCCTCGCCGCCGAGCTTGTACCCGTTGCGGTCACCGCTGGAGTTCTGGGAGCCGTCGCTCAGGGTGCCGTTCTCGTACGCGAGGGAGTCCTCGATGGTCACCGCTCCGATGGGGCCGGTGTCGGTCTTGGTGTAGAGGTCCCAGCCGTCGTCGATGTTGTTGTGTGCCACGGCGTACCGGAAGACGTTGCCGGAGCCGACGGTGAGCTTCGCGGCGAATCCGTCGGCGTCCTCGCCGTCGGAGTCGGCGTTGTCGTGCGACTCGGCGCTGAGGACGAGGTTGCCGGACGGCCACTGGTCGCGCGGAGTGGTGGAGGCGATCCGCGAGAGCTGCAGTCCGGTGTCGCGGTTGAAGCGTGTCACCGTGCGCTCGATGGTGTTGTTGCTGCCACCGACGAAGATCCCGTTGTCACCCGCGTGTTCGACGACGAGGCCGTCGATGTGCCAGTACGAGCCGTTCACTGCGAGCCCGCGGTTCGCGGGGTCCTCGCTCTGGGCGGAGAAGTCCAGTACGGGAGTCTCACCCGGGTAGGCGGACAGCCCGGTCGGGGCGGCGGCGGTGCCGCTGTTGCCCGGCGCGATGGTGACGGTCTGTGAGAGCGGGTACTTTCCGCCGCGCATGTAGATCGTCCCACCGGAAGCGACGCGGGAGATCGCGGAGGCGAGCGTCGTCGGCGCCGCCTCCGTTCCGGCCGCGCTCTCGCTGCCGTTCGGTGCCACGTACAGCGCGGAGCCGGCCGGCGGGGGCGTGGTGCCGCCCGCGTCGGCATCGAGGTAGTCGACATTGGGCAGCCCGTTGGCGGTGGTCGGGCTGAGCCGGACCGTGTTGCTGCCCGCCCGCACCGGCACGGTGAGCGTCTTGCTCACCCACGTACCCCAGGCGCCGGTGCCCTCGAACGACGCGGAGGCCACCGCCGACCCGTTCACCGTGACGGTCGCGGGCCGCGCGGCGGTGGTCCCGTTGGCGAACCGGACCTGAAGCGTGGCGGTGCCCGCGGCGGCGGCGTTCACGGTGAACTCCGCGTAGGCACCGACCGCGTTGTCGGCGTTGCAGAAGCCGCTGTCGGAGTACCCGGCCCAGTCGGCGTCGATGGCACCGCTACAGACGGCGGGCGAGCGCTCGGCCTCGTACCGGACGGACGCGGCCTGCGCCGCGTTGCCGGACAACGCGACGAGCGTGCCGGCCAGCAGGCCGACGCATGCGATGACGGGTCTCAGTTGCATGGTGCGTCTCCAGGGGGTGGGGGGGTGTTCCGATGCATGAACGGGGCAGTGCGGCGGAACCTTGCAATCAGCGACAACAAGCGCTTTCTATGGGACGGTAGAGGCCCTGTCGTGACCGCGTCAACGGTTGCGTACGTGATTTCAGTTCACTTACATGAACAAGTGGTGGTGCGGCAACACGGGATTCGGCAGAGGCGCGCTCGCAGGTCATGCCTGCCGATCCGATGAGTTCACCTCTCGTCGGCAGTCATACAAGCGAGTACGGCACGTCCATTCCGCTCGACAGACGGGACATCCCATGACCGACACCGTTAAGGGCCCTGCCGCGTACTTCCCTTCGATCGAGAAGAAGTACGGCCGCCCCATCTCCGAGTGGAAGGACCTCATCCGCTCCTCCCCGCTCACCAAGCACATGGAGCTGGTCGGCTGGCTCAAGTCCGAGCACGGCCTGGGCCACGGCCACGCCAACGCCTTGGTCGCCCACACCCTCGCCGAGGGCAGCGGCCGGTAACCAGGACACCCCGCCCGTTACGGCGTGCGCGTGAAGGACCGGCGGTAGGAGCGGGGCGGTACTCCCCGGCGCCGTACGAACTGTGAGCGCAGGACGGCCGCGCTTCCGAAGCCGACCAGGTGGGCGATCTCCTCGACAGGGAGGTCCGTGGTCTCCAGGAGTTCCTCGGCCCGGCTCAGCCGCAGGCCGAGCAGCCAGGCGTGCGGGGTGGTGCCCGTCGATGCGGCGAAGCGGCGGGCGAAGGAGCGTCGGCTCATCAGGGACCGGCGGGCCAGCTCCGCCACGGGAAGCGACTCGTGGAGGTGCTCGCGGGCCCAGGCGAGTACGTCGGCGAGCCGGTCGTCGTGGCAGTCCTCGGGGGCCGGGGTGGCCAGGTACTGGGCTTGTCCGCCGTCGCGGTGGGACGGCAGGACCAGGTCCCGGGCGATGGCGTTGGCCGTGGCGGCGCCGTACTCCCGCCGCAGGAGGTGCAGGCACAGGTCGAAGCCGGCGGCGGCTCCCGCGCCTGTGACGATCCGGCCTTCGTCGATGTACAGCGCGTCGGGTTCGACGGTGACGTCCGGGTGGCGGTCGGCGAGGAGGCGGGCGAACCGCCAGTGGGTGGTGGCGCGCCGCCCGTCGAGCAGGCCGGCCGAGGCGAGGGCGAAGGCGCCGACGCAGTGTCCGGCGACGAGCGCGCCGCGCTCGTGCGCGGCGGTCAGCGCATCGAGGACGGCGGGTCCCGGTGGCGTACGGAAGTCCGCCCAGGGCAAGGCGATCACCAGGTCGGCGGCGGCCAGCCGGTCCAGACCGTGCTCGACCACGATCGGCAGGCCGACATCACTGCGGATCCGCCCCGGCCGGTCGGTGCACAGAGCGAAGTCGAAGCCGGGCAGATCCTGCCCACGTGCGTCGAACACCTCGGAGACGATCCCGGCCCCGAGCATCCCGACCCCTGGCGGGGCGTAGGCGGCGACGGTCACGAAGGGCGGCATGCCGGCAGTGTGGCACGATTCCTGCGATCAGTGGCAGCACGGCCACTCGTGAACGAGGGCCCCGCGCCGAAGACTTGGGGCCATGACAGACGCACCGCTCGGCCGCAGCGCCACGTACAGGATCCTGACCACCGGTTACACCCTCTCCACCGGCCCCGGGGTGGCCGCCACCGTCTCGTACATCAGCGACGGGGACCACCACGTGATCGTCGACCCGGGCATGGTCGCCGGCCGCGAGCGGATCCTCGGCCCGCTCGCGGATTCGGGGATCGGCCCCGACGACATCACCGACGTGGTGCTCAGCCACCACCATCCGGACAACACCATGAACGTCGGCCTCTTCGGCCGGGCCCGCGTCCACGACCACAAGGCGATCTACCGGAACGACCAGTGGACCGACCGCGACGCCGAGGGCTACGAACTGACTCCCTCGCTCAGGCTGATCCGCACCCCCGGACACAGCCGGGAGGACATCACCCTGCTGGCAGGCACGGACTCGGGTGTCGTGGCCTTCGTGGGAGACCTGTGGTGGCGCCCCAACGGCCCGGTGGACGACCCGGTGTCCCCGGACCACGAGATGCTGCTGACGTCCCGGCTCCGCGTACTCGCCGCTGCGGACCTGATCGTGCCCGGCCACGGCCCCGCGTTCCCGGCCGACGACACGGCGCCGCGCTAGGGACTGTCCGGCGGTGTCCTGTTCGGGACCGGCGTAGCGGACTGCTCCGTGTGTGGGTGTGGCGGTACGACTTATGTGGGCCGTACCGGGTGTTCTGCCTTCGGTGGCCCATCCCTTGGCCGGGTGGTGTCGAAGCATCTGCGGACTCGTCCCATCCAGGGGGCGGGCCGTTGACCGATCGGAGTTCCCCCTCGTGCGTACTCGTGTCGCAGCCATCGCTGTCGCGGTGGTCGCTGCCTCCCTGATCACTCCCACTCTCGCGGCTGCCGACGTCGGTGAATCCGACTCGTTCGCGCCGCGCGCCCATGCCACCGGCGGCTCCGACGGCGGCGGCCTGATCAGTGTCGGGCTGACCTCGACCCAGCGTCTCGTCGGCTTCTACGTCGCGAACCCCGGCGACACCTGGTCGCTCGGAAAGGTCGCCGGCCTGAAGGGCGACAAGAAGCTCGTCGGGATCGACTTCCGCGTCCAGAACGGCAAGCTGTACGGCGTCGGCGACAAGGGCGGCATCTACACCCTGAACAGGCACGCCAAGGCCGCCAAGGTCTCCAAGCTGACCGTCGGCCTCGTCGGCGAGCACTTCGGCGTCGACTTCAACCCCGCCGCCAACCGCCTGCGCGTCATCAGCGACACCGGACAGAACCTGCGCCACAACATCGACGACCCGGCCGCCCTGCTGGAAACCACCGTCGACGGCACGCTCACCAACCCGACCATGCCGCCGTCGACCGCCTTCGGCGTCACCGGCGCCGCGTACACCAACAACGACCTCAACGCGGCGACGGCCACCACCCTGTTCGACATCGACACGCTGAACAACCGCGTCTCGCTCCAGTCCCCGGCCAATGCCGGCACCCTCGCGCCGACGGGCAACCTCGGTCTGGACGTGGGCCCGTCCGCCGGGTTCGACATCTACTACCGGAACTCCGACGGCTCCAACCGCGGCTTCGCGGCCCTGTCCACCGGCGACAAGCAGCGGTTCTACCGGGTGAACGTCCTCGACGGCGAGACCGACCTCCTGGGCTCGTTCCCGGCGCGGCACCAGGTCGTCGACGTCGCACTCCCGCTGAACCAGAACTGAGGAAGGCACAGCGATCATGCCGACGGCGGGCGGGCGGGTTGCGCCCGCCCGCCGTCGTGCCACACGTGCCACACGTGCCACATGTCCGCCGGCCGCGGGCACTGCTCTTCGTGAGGGACTCAGAGCGCCACGATGCCGGCTTCCGTCGCCTTGACGCTGGTCCACACGGACGTTCCGTCGGCGAGGCCGAGTTCGGCCGCTGCCTGGGGGGTGATCTCGGCGATGAGGTCAGGTGCCTGGTCCGAGGTGATCAGGAGGCGCAGCCGACTGCCGCTGGCGGTGATCTCGCGGACGGTGCCGGGCCAGACGTTACGGGGGCTTCCGCTGGGCCTCTCGCGGTGTACGGAGACGGCTTCGGGCGCGATGATCGCGAGGGCGTCGGTGCCGGCCGGCAGCGGTTCCGCGACCACCAGCACTCCTCCGCCGGGGAGTTGGAGACCGTCGGCGGTGGCGGTGCCCGGCCAGGCGTTGCGGCCGAGCATGCGTGCGACCCAGGGCGAGCGGGGGTGGCGGGTGACTTCGACGGGCGGGGCGTCCTGGATGGCGCGGCCCTCGTCCAGCACGAGGACCCGGTCGGCGAGCGAGACGGCTTCGACGGGGTCGTGCGTGACGATCAGACAGACGCCACCGAAGCTGTCGAGGTGGGTGCGCAGGGTGTGGCGTACGTGGGCGCGCGTGGTCTGGTCGAGGGCGGCGAGGGGTTCGTCGAGCAGCAGCAGGCGGGGCCGGGCGGCGAGCGCACGGGCCAGCGCGACACGTTGGGCCTGGCCGCCCGAGACCTGGGCGGGTCTGCGGTGGGCGAGGTGTCCGACGCCGAGGCGGTCGAGCCACTCCTGGGCGCTGCGGCGGGCCTCCGCGCGGGGCACGCCGTGGGCGCGCAGCCCGTAGGCGGTGTTGGCGAGGGCGCTCAGATGCGGGAAGAGGGCGCCGTCCTGCGGGACCCACGCGACGCCTCGGCGGTGCGGCGGGAGGTCGGTGACGTCGGTGTCGCCGAGGCACAGGGTGGCGTGGGCCCGGGGCGTGAGGCCGAGCAGGGCGCGCAGCAGGGTGGTCTTCCCGGCGCCGTTGGGGCCCACGACGGCGATGGTGGTGCCGGGTTCCGCGTCCAGGGCGAGCTGGTTGAAGCCGGTGACCTCGGTGTGCAGGGACCAGCGTTCCCGCGCGACCGCAAGCTCGGTGTCGCTGGGCCGGGCGGCGGGGAACGCGGCCGTTGCCGGGTCCGCGACATCCGCCGACGGCGGAGGCGGGCGCGAATGGGCCGCGGGCGTTCCGGTCCAGCGTCCGCGCAGGGCGATGAGTACGACCATGGCGATGGCGAGCAGCAGGAGCGAGACGGATGTCGCGGCTTCCGGCTCGTCCTGGAGCAGCAGGTACACCTGGAGCGGGAGCGTCTGGGTGGTGCCGGGGAGGTTGCCGGCGAAGGTGATGGTCGCGCCGAACTCACCCAGTGCGCGCGCCCAGGTGAGCGCGGCTCCGGCGACGAGGCCCGGGGCGACCATCGGCATGGTGACGGTGAAGAACACCCGTACCGGCGAGGCACCCAGGGAAGCGGCGGTCTCCTCGTAGCGCGGGCGCAGCCCGCCCAGCGCCCCTTCGAGGCTGATGACGAGGAATGGCATCGCGACGAAGGTCGCGGCGACGACGGCCCCGGAGGTGTGGAAGGGCAGGGTGATGCCGAAGGTGTCCTCCAGCCAGGGACCCAGGAGTCCGCGGCGGCCGAAGCCGAGGAGCAGCGCCACGCCCCCGACGGTGGGCGGCAGCACCATCGGCAGCAGGACGAGCGAGCGTACGAGCGCTTTGCCGGGGAACTCGACCCGGGCGAGCAGCCAGGCCAGCGGCACCCCGAGCAGCAGGGACAGGCCGAGCGCCCAGAAGGACACCTGGAGCGAGAGCCCGAGGGCCTCGGTCACCCCGGGGCTGGTCAGATGGTCGCCCAGGTCGCCCCATGACGTACGGACGAGGATCCCGATCAGCGGCATCAGCAGGAACGCGATGGCGAGCACCGCGGGGATCGCCAGAGCGGCGGGGGTGCGGGGGCCCGGCGCGCGGGTGCGGAGGCTTCTCATCGGAGGTTCCTGGGATTTCGGAGGTTCCTGGGGTGGTGGGCGAGGAGCGGCGGAGCCGTACAGGGGGCTGCCCGATCCCCCCGGACCGGGCAGCCCCCTGTACGTGAGTGACGTGACACGTTACGGCTTCTGGAAGCCCGCGTCCTGGAGGATCTTCTGTGCCTCGGGCGTGCTCAGCCAGGCGACGAACGCAGCCGCGGCCTCGCCGTTCTCGGACGTCTTCAGGGTCGCGGCCGGGTACTCGGCGATCGCGTTCTGGGCGTCCGGGATCTCGACCGCGTCGACCTTGTCCGTGGCGGTGGCGGCGTCCGTCTTGTAGACGAGGCCGGCGTCGGCCTCACCCAGCTCGACCTTGCTCATGACGGCACGGACGTTGGGCTCCTGGGAGACCGGCTTCACGACGATCTTCTGGGCGTCCAGGACCTGCTGGCTGTAGCGGCCGACCGGAACCTCGGGCGCGGCGAGGACGACCTTGAGTTCGGGGTCGGCGAGGTCCTTCAGCTCGTCGATCTTCTCCGGGTTGCCCTCGACGGTGGCGATGACGAGGCGGTTCTTGGCGATGACGGACGGGGTACCTGTGTCCGCCTTCAGACCGTCCATGGTCTTGGTGTCCGCGGTCACCAGCGCGTCGGCGGGGGCGCCCTGCTTGACCTGCGCGGCCAGTTCCTGCGAGCCGGCGAAGGAGAACTTCAGCTTCGTTCCCGGGTGGGACTTCTCGTACGCGGCGCCGGCGGTCTTGAAGACGTCGGTGAGGGAGGCGGCGGCCAGCACGGTCAGATCGGCGTCGGGAGTGCCCGCCGTCGAATCCGTGGCCTTGGCACCGCTGTCCTTCTTGGTGTCGTCGTCGCTGCCACAGGCGGCAAGTGGCACGAGCAGGCCGACGGTCAGCACGGCGGCAGCGGCGCGCCGTCCGGTGAGCGTGGTACGAGTCATGAGGGTGCGAGACATGAGGGTGGGACTCCTTGGGGACGCGGTCGGCAGGTGCCGTCCGAGCGGATGATGATCAGCCGCGCCGAATGGGGGGCCTCCGCTGCTCGATTCCGTTCGGGAGCCTGGGAAGGGCGACGCCGCCTGCTTGCGCGAGGGTCAGGTGCGGTCGATGTGCACGCTGGTCGACTTCACGCGGGCGGTGGCCTGCATGCCGACCTCCAGCCCCAGCTCTTCCACGGCTTCCCGGGTCAGGAGTGAGACGAGCCGGTGCGGACCGGCCTGGATATCCACCTGGGCCGCGACGTCCCCGAGCTTGATCGCGGTGACGATGCCGGGGAAGGCGTTGCGGGCCGAGGTGTACGAGGAGTCCTCCTCGCCGATACCGCCCTGGGCGACCTCGATGGAGAACGCGGCCAGATCACGGCCGTCGATGAGGCGGCGGCCGGCTTCGTCGCGGTGGGTCGCGACTCGGCCTGCATCCGCCCAGCGGCGCGCGGTGTCGGGGCTTACTCCGAGCAGACGTGCCGCCTGTCCGATTGTGTAGGACTGCATATGCGACACCGTAGGCCGTTTGGCCTCTCATCTGCAATTAGTTCGTTGAATCCGTCTAGCAGATGCGGCCCCGGTTCAGAGGAAGATCCAAGGCGTGAGGGGCTGCCGCCCCCGGCCTGTCACAGCAGCGGGACCGACACAGCCGCGGGACCGGCACAGCAACGGGCCCGACACCGTTCGGTGTCGGGCCCGCTGGTAGGTCGGTGCGTGGGCCGGGGTGTCTGGTCGGCACCCCGGCTCAGCTCATGCGTCAGGCGTGGGAGCCGGCCTTGCGGCGGCGTACGACGAACACCGCGCCCGCGCCGATCACCAGGGCCGCGCCGCTCGCGAGGGCGAGCTGCGAGGTCGCGGACGACGAGCCGGTGGCGGCGAGGCTGCCGGCCACGGGACTGGCCGACGCGCCGCTCTGCGGCTTGACGTCCGAGGTGTTCGGCTTGGTCTTACCGGGCTTGGCGTCGTCGACCTTGCCGGGCTTGCTGCCCGCGGCGGCGATCATGAACTCGTAGCCCTCGAGGTCCGGGCTTCCGCCACAGGTGCCGTTGTCGTTGAAGTAGTCACCGGCGACGAAGGTGACGCCGTTGCCCGCAGGGGCCGAGGCGTCGATCGTGAGGCGCATCTTGACGTCGGCGTGGGCGCCGGCCTTCAGCGGGCTGATGGCGTCCATGTAGTGCTCGTTGTCGACGGTCTTCCACGTCGAGGAGGAGCCGGACGACCACTGCAGGTGCACCACGTCGTCGAGGTCGTTGAGGCCGCTCTTGTCGGTCGCGTGGACGTAGGCGAACGGAAGCACCTCGTCCATCGTCTTATCGGTGCCGTTGGTGACCCGGAGCTTGAAGTTGACCTTCGTGCCGGCGACGACCGTGGACGGCAGACCGGTGACGACCGTGGTGAGCTTGGCCTCGGGGACGCACTCCTCACCCTCCTCGCCGCCCTCACCCTCCTCGGCTTCCTCCTCCTTCGCCTTGGCCAGCGCCTCGTCGGCGGCGGTCTTGGCGGCGAGCGCGGCCTTGGTGGCCTCCTGAGCCTGGTGCAGGGTCCGGAATGCGGCGACCCGCTCGTCGTCACGCGCGTCCACGGCCTCCGTGAGCGCGGCGTCGGCGTCGGCCTTGGCCTCACCGGCGGTCACGGCTGCGGTCTGCGCCTCGGTGAGAGCCGTCGTGGCGGCGGCCCTCTGCTCCTCGGTGGCAGTCTCCGTGAGGGCGTCCAGCGCCGCCTGAGCGTCGACGACCGCCTGGTCGGCGTTGGTCTTCGTGGTGGCGGCTTCGGTTGCCGAGGTCTGGGCGGCCTTGACCGCCACCTCCAGGGGAGCGGTGTCGGACAGGACCGCTTCCAAAGCCGCGTAGGCGGCAGTCTCGGCCGCCAAGGCTCCGTCGTACACCTCCTGCGCCGCCGCGGCGGCTATCTCCAGCTCCGCGATGGACGGCTTCTCCTGCGTCTGCGCTGCCGGCTTGTCGTCGGCGAACGCGGGGGTGACCGACAGCAGGAGGGCAGGCGTGGTCACTGCGGCGGCAACAGCTGTGGCGAGAATCCGGCGAATCTTCACAAGAGCCCTTCGGGGTCCGAAAAAGAGAAGAAGGGTCGCAGCGGAATGGGTCACGCAGGTGCGACTCGAAGGTGATCGTATGGCCGGGGCAACGGTCGGCCGTCACGTTTTCTTCACCTGTTCCGGGCGGCACCACGACACCGGGAGAGACAGAAAAGACGAAAGGGTGCAGTTGCGTTCACTGCCTGTGTTTTCGCTGTGACGAATGCCACAGGACCCTGGTTGTGTCGTGCTACGCCTCTCCGGCGCCGAGGAGCCGCCGCAGCACCGTCGGTGTGTGGCCGAGGTACTCGCGCATGGTCCGGCAGAGGTGGGCCTGGTCGGAGAAACCCAGGTCGGCGGCGAGGGCGGCGAGGCTGTCCTCGCCCGCGTCCAGACGGTCGAGAGCCCGGCCGACGCGGACCCGGTTGCGGTAGCGGGTCAGGGAGACTCCCAGCTCGCGGGTGAAGGAGCGGCTCAGGCGGTACGGCGAGACGCCGAGGAGCTCCGCGAGCGGCAGCAGCCCCTCGGAGGCGGGGTGGGCCTCGCCGATCGCGTGCCGGGCCGCGACGACGAGCGCCGCCTCGTCCGGGCCGGGACCGACGCCGGGAGGCAGGGCGCCGTCGACGGCGTGGCCGACTGCGGCGGAGAGCAGTCCGAGCAGTTCCTCGGTCACCGCATGGTCCACGTCGCCGGTGCGGGCGGACACGAGGACGCGGCGGTGGGCCAGGTCGAGGCGGGCGTCCACGTACACACTCTGCCGAGCCGGGCGGGCGTCCTCACCTGCCACGACGCGCCACAGCGCGGGCGTCAGGCTGATCGAGGTGCACTCGTCGCCCCCGCCGGCCGGGTGTGCGAAACGCTCCTCCTCGCCCGGGACGCCGAGATAGGCCATCGTCGGGTCGACCTCGGCCGGTCTGCCCGCCGCCCGCCTGCGGAACCGGCCGCGGCGCACGAGCACCACTCGGTAGTCCTCGCGCACCTCCGCCTGTGACCAGCGGGTGTGGTCGTCCCGGCAGCTCACCGCGGTGATGCGGAAGTCCGGCCGGGTGGCGAGGACGGTGGAGGTCAGCACTCCTGAACGCTACGCCGGGGGTCTGACACCGGCCCGCCGCAAGGATCTTCAAGACCGGGACGGGGTGTGGCAAGCAAGCTGAGCGACATCGCACTTCATCCCGTAGTCGCTTCATCCCCTGGTCACCGACAGGAGAAGGTCATGGCTCACATCCACAAGGAGTTTCTGATCGACAACTCCCCGGAGAACGTCTGGGAGGCCCTGCGCGAGGTCGGAGACGTGCACCGGCGCCTGGTGCCGGGCTTCGTCACGGACACCCGCATGGAGGCGGACACCAGGATCGTGACCTTCGCGAACGGTGTCGTCGTGCACGAGCTGATCGTCGACATCGACGAGGCGGCCCGCCGGGTGGCGTACGCGGTGGTCGGCGGCTCGATGAAGCCGAAGCACCACCACGCCTCGATGCAGGTCCTCGCCGACACCGAGGGGCGCAGCCGGTTCGTCTGGACGATCGACGTGACGCCCGACGAACTCGCGGGCCCCATCGCCGAGATGGCCGAACAGGGCGCGCGCATCATGCGGGAGACACTGAAGGCCGCCTCGGTCCCGACGGGCGGGTAAGGACCTCGCGCGGCCGCGTACACATTGGACTAGGCGGTCGGCGAGAGTTCCGGCCGGATGGCGTCCGCGATGCTCTGGAGCCCCGCGACGCCGGGGCTGGGGAACGGCCCGGTGTTCGGGAACGGCTTGGTGGGCAGGCCCTTCCACGCGATGTCGAGGTCGAAGACGTGCTGTCCCGCCCTGAAGTCGGTTCCGAGCTCCGTGTTCAGGTGGGTGGCCCACTGGGCGTCCATCGACATGACGACGCGCTTGGGGCCGATTCCGTCGTTGTGCGGGACGAACTCGCCGGTCGTGAACGCCTGCGGGACGCTGAAGTTCAGCATCGTCAGCTCACCCGTGGGCAGGGGCTTCCCGTCGACCTTGGGGGTGGCCAGGAACTTACTGTTCCCGAAAGCGGCGAACTGGACCCAGAAGATGTCGATCTCGGACGTCTTCCCCGTGGCTTCCTTGGTGTAGCGGAACCCGCCGGGGTAGCAGACACGTCCGCTGGGGAACTCGATGTTGTCGTACTTCTCGCCGATGGGAAGGGTGACGGAGGTTCCGTTGTCGGTCATCTCGTGGGGAGCGATGGCGTCCATCGTGACCCCCGCCCTGCGCAGGGTGTCGAAGAATCCCGAGGAGAACGTGGCCTTCGAGGTGCCCTCCTTGGAGAGGTAGGTGCCGGTCTCCCCGTCCTTGACGCAGGTGGGCGCGGCAGCGGCGGCCTTGTGCGCCGCGGTGCCGGATCCGGCCACGGCGGGCTGCCCGGCCAGGAGCAGAACGGTGCAGGCTCCGGCGGTCAGGGCGAGGGAGGCGGCAGGGGTGAAACGCATGGAGGTGACTCCTACTTGAGGGGTGTGGGGAGTTCAGCTGGAGCGGGACGGCCAGGTACGGGAACGCGGCTGCTCGGCCTGAGGGTGAGCGGATCATGCAGAAACGATCAACCCCTACGACATTCCCGAACGGTTCAATAGATGCCTGAAACGTCACCGCAATGCGCTCGGCCGAAGCGGTGGCATCAGCCCGAACGGGTCGGGGTCGAGGTCTGAACGGCGAAGGCCCAGGTCGCTGACCTGGGCCTTCTTTCAAGAGCGGTTGGTTCGCCAGAACCCTTGTGGATGACCGGAGTGCCGGCGTGCATGGACCGGCCAGGGACGGTCAGAGCCGGAACAGCACTCCGCGCCAGGTCCAGCCGGCGTCGAGGACCGCCTGGCGAAGGGGATCCTTCATCTCCCGGGTCTCGAACCGGAACGTCTCGACCCTGCGCTCGCGCCCGTCGGGCCCCGTCTCCTTGCCCCACACCCGGTACACCGCGTTCGCCGGCCCGCGGGAGTGCTGCCCGCGGACGTGCTCGGCCAGCGAGACTTCCCACTGCTCGTCGACAGCCCGCACCTCGCGCTTCGCCGCGTCGAGGCGCATCCGGGTGCGGAGCCTCACGCGCAGCGCGGGGAGCCGGCACTCGGCCACCAGGTCGCCCTCCTTCGAAGTGCCGTTGCGTACGGCGAAGGGGGCGCCCGGCCCGTTGAGCGCCAGCAACGCCGACCGGACTTCCAGGGGTGTGCGCGGTGCGACACCCTCGTCGGGGTGCCGGGTACCGAAGTAGTTGTCCAGGAGGCCCATCACTGTGATGCCGCCGTTGCCTTCACTGCGTTCCCCCCAAGGTGTCCGCGCGCAGGCTGCCCGCCCGCAGTCCCGCTCCTGAACGTGATCCGCTGCCAGGTTGTCAGATGCCCGCGCCGGCCTCCTCGCCGTGCCGGGCGAGCCGGTTCACGGTGTCGATGACCTCGGTGACGAGTGATCCCGTGTCTCCGATGGTGAGGTAGGTGACGTTGCCGACGGTGTGGAGACCGCGGACGAGGAAGGCGTAGTCGGCTCCCTCTTCGAGGAGGAGGACGATCGGCTTGCCCATGGCGGAGGCCCAGCCGATCTCGATGTGGGTGCCGGGGGATGCGGGGTGGCCGGGGAAGGCGACGAAGACGGTGCTGGCGGAGATCTCGTCGTAGTCGAGGCGGGTGCACTCGTCGGGGGTGAGGAACTTCGCGCCCCAGGATTCGCGGCGGTGGGCGTTGTAGACGTGGTAGTTCTCGGCCTCCAGGCGCTCGATGAGGGTCTCGAAGCGCGTACGGGCCTCGGTGTTCATGGCGCCGTCCGCGTCGACGAGGGCCTTGAAGGGACCGGCGAGGAACACGCTGCGGGTCTGCTGGACGGCTGCGGTGGTGGTGGTCACTGCTTGACTCCCGTGACGATGAGGAACGGCGGGTGGGCGGCCTCGGCCGGGGTGGTACCGGGCAGGGCCGAGAGGTCGGTGAGGAGCGGTTCGGCGACGGTCAGGTCGGTGAACCCCGCCTCGGTCAGGACGTCGAGGTAGGTCTGGCGGGGCCAGTGGTGGTCGATGAGCTCCAGCGGCTCGCCGCCGTCGGGCCGGTCGAGGAGCACTTGGCGGCGTTCCCCGGGTGTGTAGGTGCGGCCGGGTTCGCCGCTGCGGAAGGTGGAGAAGCGGATGCCCGTGGTGTCCGGGTTGGTGTCGAGGACGGCGTAGCGGGCGCCGGGGCGCAGGACGCGGTGGACCTCGGCGGCGATCTCGTGGAGGAGCGGGAGTTCGCCGACGTTGATGAAGACGTAGGCGGACATGGCCGCGTCGATCGAGTCGTCGGCGAGGAAGGTGAGCTTGCCGCTGTCGATCTGCCGGTAGTCGACGCGCGGGTGCGGGCGCCGGGTGCGGGCGATTTCCAGCATGCGCGGGGAGATGTCGGCCGCCACGACCTGCGCGTCGGATGAGACCTCGGCGATGCGGGTGGCGACCTTGCCGGGGCCGCAGCCGTAGTCGAGGACCGTGCGCACGGCGGGGGCGCCGATACCGAGGGCGCGGAACACGGCCGGGTAGCCGATGAGGCGCTCGGGGAGGTCGTCGTAGGCGTCGAAGCCGTCGGCGATGGAGGTGTTCTTCTGCCAATGGGTGCTGGTCGTCATGGGCGGAACGCCTTTCAGCCTGCGACGGGGACAGGGACAGGGACGGGGACGGCGACGGGCGCAGTGCTCGGCCAGCGTTCTTCGACGAGGCGGCGGTAGAGCGGTGGAAGGAGGGCCAGCTGCTCCTCGCCGACGTGTTCCTTGTGCCGGATGCGGCGGTGGATTTCGAAGAGGACGAGGACATGCGTCCAGTAGTCGGGCAGACCGTGCGTGCCGGGATCCGCGGCGAGCGTGTGGCGGCCGAGCCGCAGTTGTTCCTCCACGGCCAGGACCTCGCGTACGTATGGCCAGTTGTCGCCTTCCGGCATGGCGGGGAAATCCCAGGCCGGCGGCTCGTCGGCGGCCGGATCGGCGAGCACCTCCAGGGCCCGGGTGTGGTCGGGGTCGTAGAGGTGGAGGGAGCCGACCTGGTGTACGTACGAGCCGAGAGGGACGCCGAGTTGGCGGGCGAGCATCTCCTGGAGGAACGTGAAGGAGAAGACGTCGCTGGTCATACCGCGGTAGACGTCGTTGGCGCGCATGAATCCTACGGCGTGCAGGGCGCCTTCGCGCAGGAGGAACTGCAGGCCGAGCGTGCAGGAGACGTCCGGGTTGCCGGGGACCTGGAGTTCCTTGCCCCGGAAGATCTGGATGACGGCCCGCTTGGTGTCCGGGTCCGCACGGAGGGTCTCCACCACGGCCGGCCACTGGTCGGGCCTGCCCTCGGATGCCCCGAACAGCGCGCGGCCGTAGGCGGTGCCCGTCAGCCGGTGTCCGTCGGCGGAGTACTTGCGGATGCTGGGGGCGTAGTACGCGATGAAGTCGAGGTCGTCCCGGCCCGCCAGGTACCAGAGGGCCTCGGCGAAGTTGAAGACGATGTTGAGGCGGCGGGCGGGTACGAGCGGCACCCGCTGGTCCGCCCGCGCGAGCCGGAAGCGCACGCCGAGCTGCTCGCGGCTGGCGTAGCCGCGGGGGGCGTTGCGGTAGGCGGGCTCGTCGATCAGCCCCCGCAGCATGCGCGGGTAAGCATGGTGGAAGGTTTCGAAGTCCACGGGGTTCGCTCTCTGAAGGTGATCCACTTCAGTCGGAACGTACTGGGCGCCGGACCGATCACATTTCACCCAATAATGTGCGCTTCATGCCGAATGTCGGAGGAAGTCCCAGGTCAGGGGCGGATCTGCCTGCCGTGTCGGCGCCCAGGGCCGCGCGGATCCCCTCTCCGGTGGGCGGGGGATGTCCGTCTATCGGGTGAAACCCTGAGCGGGTGGTCGACATCGCCCCAGGTCAGCGGCAGGAGAAACGTCAATCCAGCTCGCGCGGCGCAACCCGGGGACCGTTGCCGTGCGAGGATCCCGGACCTGAGGCCGTCGCACGACGGCGGCTGGATATCGGAGGCTGCGATGGCCAGCAGTGTCATGTCGGCGGCGGTGCTGAACGCACTGGGCAAGCCCTTGGAGATCGAGCTCCGTACCCGCCCCGTTCCAGGACCGGGACAGGTGCTCGTCCGGGTCCGCGCAGCCGGGCTCTGCCACACCGATCTCCACCTGGCCGACGGCTCCGTCGTCACCCCGTCCCTCCCCATCGTGCTCGGGCACGAGATTGCCGGGGAGGTTGCCGAGGTCGGTGAAGGCGCCGGCTTCACGCCCGGAGACCGGGTCCTCGCGTACTACTACGAAGGCTGCGGGCGCTGCCCCCGGTGTACGGAGGGATCGGAGAACCTCTGCCCGAACCCGGCGGCGAAGGTCGGCTTCGACTCCGACGGCGGATTGTGCGAGTACTACCTGGCCGGCGCCCGCTCCCTCGTACCGATCGCGGACACGGTCTCCTTCGCCGAAGCCGCCGTCCTCGGCTGCTCGGGAACGACCGCGGTACGCGTCGTCCGGTCCGTCGCCCGTACCGCCCCGGAGGAGACCGTCGTGGTCATCGGTGCGGGCGGGGTCGGCCTCGCCGTCGTCCAGGTGGCCGTCGCCGACGGCGCCCGCGTCATCGCCGTCGACCCGCACGCGCCGAGCAGGGAACAGGCGCGGCGCTACGGGGCCGGCACCGTCATCGACCCGGGCGACGGCGACCCGGTCGCGGCCGTCCACGCGGCGACCGCGGGGGCAGGCTGCCACGTGGCGGTCGACACGGTCGGCAATGCCCACACCCCCGGACAGGCCGTACGAATGACAGGGACCCGCGGGCGAGTAGTCCTCGTCGGCTACACGGGCGAGCCCGCCACGCTGGACGTGCTCGACGTAGTCGTACGGGAGACGGAGATCCGCGGCTCCGTCGGCGCCACCCTCGCCGACGCCCGCACCGTCATGGAGATGGCCGCAGCCGGCCTCATCCGGGGGTGTGTGGAGGCCGAGTACCCCTTGGCAAAGGTCGGCGAGGCATTCGCCCGCCTCGCCGACGGCAAGGTCACCGGACGCCTGGTCGTCGTCCCCTGACGGCGCGCTCTCAGTCCCTTCGCCGCGCAGCCGCCTCCTGGAGGTAGGCGGAGATCATGGCGAGGTCGTCGGCGATGTCCAGTACGCCGTTGACGTCGGTCGTCGGGGTCGATGCGCCGTTGACGCCGGCGAAGAAGACGTCGAAGCGGCCGTTGCCCTTGTCCAGGTAGCCGGCGATCGTGATGGCGCCGATGGCCAGGCGGTTGTTGAGCGCGTCAAGACCGACGGCGGCGCCGGTCTTGGCGAACACCTTTCCGCGCGCGGGGCAGTCGGTGCAGTTTTCGGCCAGCAGACCGTCGACACCGAGGATGGGCAGCGCGTTCCGGAAGACCTCCGCCTCGGGGGTGCGATGCCAGTACGTCAGCATCTGCACCACGGCCTTCGGCGTGGTGCGGTCGACGGGGTTGCCGCCCCGGCCGTCCAGGAGCTGCACCTGCTTGCGGTCGACGCCCGCGTGGTCCAGGAAGTCGGCCAGCACCGGGAAGCCGTCCATGCATTCCTGGCTGCCCTTCGCGACGGCCATCAGGCAGATGGCGAGGTTGGCGCCCAGGTTGTGGCTGACCTTGAAGATGAGCTTGGCGTACTGGGTGTAGGGCGGGGAAGTGTACTGGGCCACGCGCGGCCGGCCCTCGTACCCGTCGGGCAGCCGGTCGACCGGGTTGGCTCCCGTCGGTCTTGCGGTGACCTCCACCCCGGCCCGTCCGAGCGCCTCGATCAGCGCGGTGCGTCCGAAGGCCGCGGGGTCGGCGATGTCGGAGACCTTCAGCGCCGGTTCGGAGTCCGCCGCGATGGTGCCGGACAGCTGGATCCTGGTGCCGTTCTTGGAAGTCGTCACCTCGATGTCGGTCGGCTCGCCCGCCGCCACGGTCCTGACCGTCGACGTGACGCGGTACGGGGCGACCTTCGGCCGCCAGTCCAGCCGCGCGGGCGCGCCGGGCCGGGCGCCCGGGGTGGTCAGCAGATCGATCAGATTGTCGTTGATGATCAGCGGTGCCGGGTCGGGGATGAAGACCGGCTCGGGCCGGAAGAGCCGGTCGTCGACGACCACGTTGCCGTCGACGCGGGTGATGCCGGAACGGCGTACCTGCTGGGCGATCCTGTCGATCCCCGCGAGCGGGTTCTCCGGGGTGAGCGTGGCGCCGGGGAAGTCGTTGGCGTACGTGTGGTCGAGATCGGTGTAGTCGACCGTGCCGTCGGGGCGGGTCCTTCCGCCCATGGTGAGGTCGCCCTGCGCGACCAGGTCGAGATCGCCCTCCAGGGTGCTCCCGCGGCGCTCGCCGACCGCGTAGACCGGGGTCCGGAAGCGGTGGTCGCCGCCGAGGGTCTTCCACGCGCCGGACACGCCGAACAGCTTGGCCACCGACCCGGGGACGAAGAACTGCTCGGCGAACCGGCTGTGGACCACCCGCCCGCTGTCCGGGTCGCGCTGGAGCAGGCCCCACTGGGCGTTGGGGTAGTCCGGCTTCCGCATGATCTCCGTGATCCGCGGGTCGAGCCGGCCGGAACCGCCGCCGTCGGGCGACGAGACCGCCTGGGCTGCCGCGCCCGACGTCAGCGCCAGGAGCAGCAGGGCACAGCATCCGGCGACCACGCGACGCCGAAAGGATCGAAAGGATCCGGAATTCTCTCTTCGCACCGCAACACGCACCGTTCGTCTCGGCGGTTTCCTGTCCATGGGGTCAGGTATGGACCCCGATGGGCACCGGATACGGGCGGCGCGAACGGTTGTCACCCGAACAACACGGCGCATTCGTCGAAATGCGCAGCGAATGCCCGGTGGGGACAGCCGGTCAGGCCGTTGCGTCCCTCGTCTGTCGCGGAACTCCTCTGTTTGTCGCCGGCCCCCTCTGGATTCGTCTTCGATCGGTAACAGAGGCAGCTTGTAAGGGCGTTCGCATGTCCTCATGGGTGCACGGCATCGGGGAGACGGCGAAGGGGCGGGCTGACATGGCACGGCACAAGGGGAGGGGACGTCACGGCCGGCTTCTCGCGGCGGGGCTCGGGGTGACAGCGGTGGCCGCCGCCACCTCGATGTGGACCGCGCAGGCCGACACCACCGGAGGACGGCAGCCGCAGGCGCGTGTCTCGGCGCCGGAAGTCCGGCCGGTGGCTGCGGACATCGCGCACGCATCGGACCGCGGGGCCCGGGGCGTCAACATCACGATCGACGACGGACCGGACCCGGTCTGGACGCCGCAGGTGTTGAAACTGCTGAAGGACAGGGGTGTGAAGGCCACGTTCTGCATGGTGGGCACGCAGGCCCAGGCGTACCCGGACCTGGTCAAGGCGGTCGTGGCGGACGGGCACCGACTGTGCAACCACACCGTCTCGCACGACACCACCATGGACACCAAGTCCGAGGCCTACCAGTCCCAGCAGATCCTGGATGCCGAACGCATGATCATCAAGGCGTCCGGGGGCGTCCGGTCGCAGTACTACCGGGCCCCGGGCGGTGCCTTCACCCCGTACAGCCGACAGCTCGCCGCGTCCCGGGGGATGCGTCCGCTGGGCTGGAACGTCGACACCAAGGACTTCGAGCATCCGGGTGCGGACACCATGGTCGCCACCGTCAAGCGCGAGATCACCAACGGGCCGACGGTCCTCTTCCACGACGCGGGAGGGGAACGCTCCGAGACCGTGGCCGCTCTGCGCGAGGTGCTGCCCTGGCTGAAACAGGAGGGGTACGCCTTCGGCTTCCCCGTGCGGTGAGTGAGGCTCACCCGCACCGGTACTCAGGCGAGCAGCCGCCTCAGGGTCACGTGACCTCGCCTAGGAACCCCCGGAGAGGTCACGTCACCTCTCCGAGGAACCCACGGAGTACGTGCCGAAGGACGTCCGGTCGCTCCAGATGAACGTCGTGTCCCGTCCCGGGGACGCTCAAGGCCACCGTCTCCGGCCGTAGCCGGAGCATCTCGTCGATCTCCCCGGCCGAGATGATGCCGGACTGGCCGAGGACGGCCAGGGTCGGGCAGGTCACCTCCGACCACTCGTCCCAGAAGGACCGCTGGGCATTCTCCGTCAGCGACCCGACCATCACGTCGGAGTCGAAGCGCGGCCACCAGCCACCGTCGCGTTCCGCAAGGCCGGCCGCCCATCCCTCGCCGACCGGACCGCCGCCGAAGAACTCGACGGCAGCCTCCCGCGACGGGAACGGCCTGGGCCAGGATTCGAGCCATCCGGCGATCTCTGCCTGCGTGTCACGGTCCGCTCCGCCGGGGCCCGCCTCCACCAGGACGAGCGCACGGAAGAGGCCGGGATGCGCGGCGGCGGCGAGCATGGCGGCGTGGCCGCCCAGCGACTGGCCCACCAGGACGGGCTGCTGGAGGCCGAGCTGTTCGAGTACGGCGACGGCATCCGCGACGTACGCCGCCCGGGACACGTCCCGCGGGCGCCGCTCGCTGGCACCGTGGCCGCGCTGGTCGACGGCGACGACCCGGTAACGGGGGCTCAGGTCCCGGGCGATGGCGTCCCATTCGCCCGCATGGCCGGCCAGCCCGTGCAGCAGGGCGACGGGTGGCCCCGATCCGCCCCAGTCACGGCAGGAGATGCGGACGCCCTCACGGACGACGGTGTGCTCCGACCACGTCATGCGGGGTCCTTCGGATGGTGGGCCGGGCCGGGACGGTGGCGGCCTTCGGGTGCGCCGGTGCCGGAAGTGACGTCCGGGCCGATACGCGCGGGCAGACCGAAGAGCGGGAACAGGCGCTCGGTGTCGCGGAAGGCGTTGATGCCGGTGATGCGGTCGCCGGAGACCTCGATGACCTGGAGCGCCCAGGGCTCGTAGCCCGTCCCGTCGGGGCAGGGCCGGTACTGGCCGAACGCGGGTGAACCGTTGGCCACGGCCGGGATCAGGCGTGATCCACGGCAGCCGATCGCGGGCCCGGTCAGCCACGCCTGGATGTCGGAGACTCCCCGCATCCACAGGGCGTACGGAGGCAGGGACAGGGTGGCGTCCACGTGGAGCAGCATGTTCAGCTCCTCCATGTCGAAGCCGATGAAGGCTGCGGCGTACCGCTCGGCGAGCGCCCGCTGGACCGCGTCGGACGGTGGGGTGGCCGCCTCGCCTGTCGTTTCACGGCGGGTGGCCAGCGTGGCACGGGCGCGTTGCAGTGCGCTGTTGACCGAGGCGACGGTGGAGCCGTGCAGGTCGGCGACCTCGCGGGCGGAGAACGCCAGGACGTCCCGCAGGAGCAGAGTCGCCCGTTGCTTGGGCGGCAGGTGCTGCAGCGCGGCGACGAACGCCAGGCGCACCGTCTCCGCCGCTGCCGCTGCCTCCGCGGGGTCACCGGTCGTGGACGCCGGACTGCCCGGACACGGTTCGATCCACAGGGCGGCCTCCATCGGAGCGCCCGGTGAAGTGGCCCCGCTGGTCGGGCCGGAGAGGTCCATGGGGCGAGCGCGGCGCTTGCCGGCGGCGAGTGCGTCCAGGCATGCGTTGGTGGCGATGCGGTAGACGCAAGTCCGCACTGACGACCGTTCCTCGAACCGGCCGAAGTTCCGCCACGCCCGGACCATCGTCTCCTGGACGGCATCCTCCGCCTCGAAGAGCGAACCCAGCATGCGGTAGCAGTAGCCGGTCAACTCGTCCCGGTGCTCCTCGAGCCGGACCGCCGCCGCTGAGCGCACGGCGTCGTCCACGACAAGATCCTTCATCCCGGCCTCTCTTTCATGGAGCGGGTGACGAGAACCGAACTCGCGCTCCGAGCTCGGGAGTCACCCGGCGCATCCGAGAGTAGATCCCCGGCGAGGTCAGGCCGCTGCCTCGTCCCGTACGCGGCTCCGGGCCTCCTGCCGTACGACACGTCGGCGCCGGGACGGAATGCCCGTTGTCGGGTTGGCGACGCCCCAGGCCGCACCCTTGCAGATCAGTTCCTTGTAGAAGGCGGCCACGCGGCCCGTCAGGGCGCTGTCGACTGCTCGGTCGTCGGCGGTGACGAACTGGATCAGGCCCTCCTTGCGGCCGAGGGAGATGCACTGCTGGAAGTAACGGATGGAGACGCTGGGGACCTTGGTGTCGGTGAGACGGGCGGCGATGGCGTCGGCGGCCTGCCAGGCCATGGGGACGCCCGAAGCGCATGACATACGCAGGGGCTTGTCGCCCGGGCCTGTCGCCATCGCCGCGTCGCCCACGGCGTACACGTCCGGGTGGGAGACCGAGCGCATCGTGGTGTCAACCACGATCCGGCCGTGGTCGGCGAGTTCCAGGGCGGTGGCCCGGGCGATCGGGTGGACGGCGAAGCCGGTGGTCCAGACCGTGACCGCGGCGGGAATGGTCCGGCCGTCGGCGGTCGTCACGCCGTCCGCCTCCACGGCGTCGACCGCGGCGTGTTCGTGGACCGTGATGCCGAGCTTGTCCACCACCTTCCGCAGGTGGGCGCGGCCCTTCTCCGAGAGCCAGTCGCCGAGGACACCGTGGGAGGCCAGGGCGACATCGAGGTCCGGGCGGGCATCGGCGATCTCGGTCGCGGCCTCCAGGCCGGTCAGGCCGCCGCCGACCACGACCACGGGCCGGCCGGCGTTCAGGGTGGCCAAGCGATCGCGGAGACGGAGGGCGCCGGGGCGGCTGGAGATCTCGTGGGCGTGCTCGGCGGCGCCGGGGGCGCCCCCGTCGTTCCAGCTGCTGCCGAGGGCGTAGACCAGGGTGTCGTACTCCAGTTGCTCCGGCTCGGAGCCGTTCGCGGCGGTGACCGTCACCGTCTTGCGGTCCACGTCCAGGGCGGTGACCTTCGCGAGCTTCAGCTCCACACCCGTGCCCGCGAACATCTCGGCGAACGGCCGGGGCCTGAGGTCCTGGCCGGCCGCGAGCTGGTGCAGCCGGACGCGCTCGACGAAGTCGGGCTCGGGGTTGACGAGGGTGATGGTGACGTCCTCGTGGTGCAGCCGCTTGGCGAGGCGGCCGGCGGCGCTGGCGCCGGTGTAGCCGGCTCCGAGGACGACGATGCGGTGCTGCATGTCCGTGCTCCTGTCTGGGCGGGGGCTGCCGTTGTCCGGCGTGGTTTCGCCCCTTGAACCGGACAGCCCCCCGTTCCCTGACAGGATCGGAATGTGACTTGCGTCACATCACCTCAGAGGGTGTGGAGCGGGGCCTCCCCGTGGTCCGCTGCGGCCCACCGCTCGGTCGCGCGCACGAGCTTGTCGGGGTTGACCTGGTTGCGGACCGCGGCGATGCCCTCCGCGGTGACCTCCAGGCAGGCGATCCCGATGACCCGGCCGTCCACGACCGCCACGATCGCGGGCCCGCCGTTCGCGGTCGATGCGTAGATCTCGGGCGCGCCGCCGACAAGTGCCCGCTTGGCCGCGGCGGGCTTGAACAGACCGCGCATGAACGTGGCGACCGCGAGCGCGCCCTCGAACGCCTTCGCGCGGGCCGGTACCTTCCCGCCGCCGTCGCCGACCGAGACGGCGTCCTGGGTGAGCAGGCGTACGAGGGGTTCGGTACGGCCGGTGGTCGCCGCGGCCAGGAACTCCTCGACGATTCTCCGGGCGGCGGCCTCGTCGATCTCGGTGCGCGCCTTGCCGTCCGCGAGGTGCTTCTTGGCCCGGTGGTAGATCTGCTGGCTGGCGGCCTCGGTGATCTCCAGGATCTCGGCGATCTCCCGGTGCGGGTGGTCGAAGGCCTCGCGCAGCACGTACACCGCCCGCTCGTTGGGCGACAGGCGCTCCAGCAGGACGAGGACGGCGTACGACACCGACTCGCGCTGCTCGGCGGTGTCGGCCGGGCCGAGCATCGAGTCCCCGGCGAGCAGCGGCTCGGGCAGCCACCTCCCCACGTACGTCTCGCGCCGGGCACGTGCCGAAGTGAGCATATTGAGGCACCAGTTGGTGAGGACCTTCGTCAGCCAGGCCTCCGGCACCTCGATCCGCCCGACGTCGGCTGCCTGCCAGCGCAGGAACGTCTCCTGTACGGCATCCTCAGCCTCACTCGCCGAGCCGAGCAGCCGGTAGGCAATCGCCTCCAGCCGGGGCCTGGACGTCTCGAACCGGTCCACGTCACTCATGGTCAGGGCCATGCTTGCGATCCTAGGCTCCCCCGGGGGTGGAACGGCAGGGAGGCAGCGCTCTCCGGTGAGCAGTGAGGAGTACGCGACGAGGCTCCCCTCGATCCTGACCTGCGCAGATGCCCTGTGGAGGGGGCACGGACGGGGCGCGAACGCAGCAGTGATGCTCCCTGCCTGCGAACCGTCAGACTGCAGCCCCCGCCCGATGCTCCCTGCCTGCGAACCGTCAGGCCGATGCCCCCGGCCGCTGCCCCCGTCCGATACCCCCTGCCTACGAACCCTCAGGCCGCTGACCCACTGTCGACGACCAGGTCGGTGCCGACCACCGCGCCGGCCATGGGCGAGGCGAGGTAGAGCACCGCAGCAGCCACTTCCTCGGCCTCCGCGACCCGGCCGAGCGGGTTCTCCGACTTCATCCGCTCGGCACGGTCGGCGTCGGTCTCGCCGGGCCGTAGCGACATGGGAGCGGCGGAGGCGCCAGGGCTGACCGCGTTGATGCGAATGCCCTGGTGGATGTGGTCGAGAGCGGCGGCGCGGGTCAGTGCGGAGACGGCTGCCTTCGAGGTGATGTACGCGGCTGCGTTCGGGATGCGCATGTGTGCGCCGAGGTTGGAGGAGATATTGACGATGACCCCGCCGCCGTTCTCCTTCATGTGTGCGATCTCGTGCTTCATGGCCAGCCAGACGCCGGTGACATTGGTCCGCAGCACCGCGTCCCAGTCCTCATCGCTCACCTCTCCGACGGGGACGGTGCCACGGAGTATCCCGGCGTTGTTGACGGCGATGTCCAGCCCGCCGAAGCGGGTGACACTCTCGCGTACGAGGTCCCGGAGCCGGCCGGAGTCCGTGACGTCGACGGTGATGGCGGCAGCCGTGCCGCCGGCCGCCTCGATGAGGCCGACCGTCTCGTCCAGGGAGGCCGCGGTGCGACCCGCGGCGATCACGGATGCGTCCTCGGCGGCGAAGGCGAGCGCGATCGCGCGGCCGAGACCGGAGCCCGCACCTGTGACGAGCACGGTTTTGCCAGTGAAGCGGTTCATTGTTCGGCAACTCCTTTATGTGGTGGATCAGTCGGTGCGATGGTTCAGGAAGGCTGCGACGGCAAGGGCGGACCCCGTCGCGGCCAGGGACAGGGCGTCGCCGCCGAGGGTGAGGAGGAGGACGAACAGGACGGTCGGGCCGAGCTCCATCGCGCTGTTCAGCACACCGCCCGCGAGCCCGGTCTGGTGCGGCGGTACGCCTTCGGTGGCGAGCACGGCGGCTCCGCCGAAGGAGGCCGCGGCGCCGGCCGACAGCAACACGAGGCCCGGCAACAGCCCGTACGCGTACGGAGTTTGTGGATGCAGTCCGGTGGAGGCGAGGAGGATGAGCCCTGCCGCGCCGGTGCCGAGTCCGGCGGTCGTGACGGCGCCGGCCCCGTACCGGATGACGAGGGGCCCTGCCGCCCGGCCCGAGGCGATCAGCGCGATGGCGAACGGCACGAACGCGGCCGAGGTCTGCAGCGGTGACCAGTCGCGTGTCTGCTGGAGGTGGAGTGAGAGGACCACGGAGGTCATCGCCGTGGCGCAGGCGCTCAGCGCGATGGCCGTGAGGGCGAGGGCGCGCCGTCGGTCGAGCAGGAAGCGAGCCGGCAGCAGCGGGTCGCGGGCGTGACGCTCGGCGTACAGGAACGCGGCGAGCAGTACGGCTCCGCCGAGCAGTGGCACGAGCACACCGGCCGACGACCAGGGCCGGACGTCGGTGACGACGAGCCCGTAACTGGCGAGGGTGATCCCGGTGGTGGCGAGCAGCGCACCCGGCAGGTCGAGAGTCCTGCCCCGGTTCGGAGCGGTGCGCGGCAGCAGCCGGGGCGCGAGGGCCAGGGCGGTGACCGCGACCACGAGTGGTACGGCGAAGGTCCAACGCCACGAAAGCCACGACAGGATGACGCCGGAGAGCAGATTGCCGGCGGTCGCGCCGAGTACGGAGAGTCCGCCCCAGGTGGCCATCGCCCTGCCGTACGCGGCGGGGGAGCGGAAGAGGATGCGCAGCACCGCCATGGCAGCGGGCGCGACAAGGGCCGCGCCCGCGCCCTGTACGAGGCGTGCCGCGAGCAGGGCCCCGATGCCGGGAGCGAACGGGGCGGCGGCCGAGGCGGCGGCGAAGAGGAGAAGGCCGACGGCGAGGGTGCGCCGCCCGCCGTAGCGGTCGGCGAGACGGCCACCGAAGAGCAGCAGACCGGCGAAGGTCAGTCCGTACGAGGCGCTGAGCAGGATCAAGTCGGCCCGCTGCAAGTCGAATTCCCGGCCGATGAGAGGCAGCGGTACAGCGATCGCGGCGAGCGTGAAGATCAGCGTGGTCTGGACGCTTCCGAGAAGGACGAAGGCGTATCGGTGCTGCACGTCGACGACGTGGGTGGCTCCCCCCGTGGTCATACCCCTCCTTATACTTGATCGATCGGTCCATTATTCGGGCATGCAAGGATGCCTCGGCAGTCTCGGCGCGTGCGACTCAGTCCAGCAGGGTCAGTGCCTGCTCGGCCGCGTCCCGCACCCGGGCGGGATCGCTGGACGCCTTGCCGACGATCCGTATGCCCTGCAGCAGGACGAGCAGCATGCGGGCCAGCGCGCGCGGATCGCGGTGCTCTGGCAGCTCGCCCTGGGCCCGGGCCCGTACGAGCGCGGACTGCAGCAGCGTCTCGAAGTGCTCCCAGCTGACCTCGACCCGGCGGGCCGCGGCAGGGTCGTGCGGGGCCAGTTCGGCCGCCGTGTTGGTGATGAGACAGCCATTCAGCCTGCCCTCGGGGGAGGCTGCTTCCGCCGCGAAGTGGCGTACCACCGCCCGCACGGCGGGCAGCGCGGGCCCCGGTTGGGACAGCTCGGTGAGGAGGAACGGATCACGCCCCTCGGAATACCGGTCCATGGCCTTCAGGTACAGCTCGTGCTTGTTGCCGAAGGTGGCGTAGATGCTGGCGCGACCGATGCCGAGGTGCTCGACGAGGTCGGCGATCGACGTCGCTTCGTAACCGCGCCGCCAGAACAGCTCAAGGGCCGACTGCAGAGCGGCGTCCGGATCGAATTCCTTGGTCCTGGCCACATCGGAGACCATAAGCCAATGCAGAACGATCGGTCAATAAACCTCCATCAACGCGACTCGGCCCAGTCGGATACATCCGGATCACGGCGACCATCTGGCTGTGCCAGGAGGCTGTCAGTACCGGGTGGCAGGATGCCGTGCCATGACAGCACCGATCAGTGAGTCGTGGACACGCATCGAGAACTGGCTGACCGAGCACGCGCCGACGACCTACGCCGCGCTGGCACCGCCCGCAGACCCGGCGGACATCGCCGCGATCGAACGCCTCATAGGCCGACCGCTGTTGAGGCCCTTGGTGACGTCACTGCTGCGGCACGACGGTCTCCTCGACTTGTGGTGCCCGCTACTGCCAGGGTCATACCGGCCGATGAGCACACACGAGATAGCGGCTGCTTGGCAACTTTTCACCGGCTTCTACGACAAGCGCACGGCGGATGAAGAAGGGGAGGAGGTGGACTACCACTTCATGAAGATCGGGTCGAGTAGCGTCCTGTACGGACATCCGCAGTTGATCCCCATCGCGAGGGAGTGCGGCGGGGGTTACCTGGTACTGGACCACCGTCCCGAGATCGACCGGGGGCGCGTCCACGAAGCCGAGTCCACGGAAGGTGTCATGCGCCGATCACACGAGAAGTGGACGTCCTTGCCGACGCTCATGGAGGCGATCGCCACGTCTCTCGAGACCAACGAGCCCCTCAACGACTACAGGCCCGTAGTGGATGAGAAGCAGAGGCTGCAATGGGACTTCACACCGCTGCGTGACCGGACCTTGCATCGGCCATGACGCAGCAGCGGTCCTCCACTCGGTCGGGGTTCTCGGTCGCGACGTCGAGGCCCTGGCTGCGCCTGTCGACCAGGCCGTGAGCCTGGACCGCGTAGCCGCCGGTAAGAGCCAGAGGGTATGCACCGCCAACGGCGAGCACGTCTGCAAGCAAGCGACGATGGCCGGTCGTTACCATCCGGTCAGGTCGACTGCGTGGACACAGTGGGGGTCGGATGTGTCTGTCACCCAGCGTTCCTCTTCGCCGATGAGCGAGGGCAGCGCGGCCAGCAGGGCGGTCAACGCGCCGGTGAGATGTACGTCGGCCGCGATCAGGCCGTCGGCGTTCTCGACTGCGAGGTAGAGGCGCATGCTGTCCTGTCCGGTGAAGAGGAACCCGCAGAGTGCTGGGCTGGGCGGGGTCTCGACGAACGGCCAGGCCAACGTGCGCAGCACGCGCAGCGCTTGATCCGTACTGGTCGAGTCGGCGGGTTCGAGGACGGCGGTGTCCACCGGGACCAGGGGCATGCCCATGACGGTCGCGTCCGTGTGGGGGAGAGGGCCGGATGCGACCGTGCGTGTCCAGCCAAGAACCAGCGGGGCGGTCACCGGCTCATTGTCCTCGTCCGACAACGGGACTTCATAGGCGACCAGTTCGTGTGGCGCCACCGTGGAGGCGGCTCCGGTCACGACCCGGACCGCATCCCGCGCCGGCAGCACACCGCGCAGGAAGGTCCCCCCGGCAAGGGGCACCGCTGTGTAGTCGAGGAGGAAGCGCGTGATGTACGCCTGCTGCTCGACCGTTTCCCCGCCGGCGTCGTTCACTCGTTGATCCAGTCCGGGCGCCGGTTCATGCCCTTGCAATCAATTGAAACGACGGCCACCCAGCGCCGGAAGACGTGGACGATTATATTCCGTGACCGTCAGCTGCAGTTCAGGGTCTTCAGGGTCTCCGCCATGCACGTGCGCATGAATGCCTCGACGGCGTGCCGTAGGTCCAGCTTCGCCTGGTCGGCGCGTTCCACCCCGCACCGTGAGGCATGTCGTTCTGCGGCACCGGCAGAGAGCGCATGTCCACGCTGCTGGTGACCCCTCGTGCACTGTGTCGGCGTGGTTGCCAGGACGTTCGCCATCGGCTCGCGCAGCGACTCGGGAAGGCCGTCGCCGGCCCTCGCGACGTACCTGGAACGGCGTGTTCTTTGAGATGCGCCCAGGTGAGACCTGGGGATTCGGATGGGGTACGGAGTTCGTGCGGGTGCGCAACAGATCCGGACTTCTCAAGCACTTGGAGTCTTTGCCGTGGCCCCGCCCGGAGATGGTGCAGCTCCTGATACATGACGAGGAGGATGACTGTTTCGGGCTGTGAATGATCCACGACGGCAAGCTGGTGGAGATACCCCTTCCGCGCACGCGGTGGGCCTACTGGTCCGGACCGCACGACGAAGAGTTCCCACCCGGCCCCGGGATCCTGAGCCGGACGGATGGTGCCCCCGTTGACTGGCCGAAGGTGATCGAGGGAGGCGACCAGTCTCGCCCTCCTGCCTGGTGAGGGTAATCAGGTTCGAATCGCGCGATCACACGCTGCCGAGGTGCATGCTCCGGTGGGCTGGCGGGTCAGAGAGGGATGATGCGGACCTGGTTGCCGCAGAGCTTGGCCATGTCGTCGCTGTCGGACGTCAGTAGGGCGACGGGTTTCGGCTGGCGGAGCGCGACCTCGGCGACCGTGGCGTCGATGGCGTACTTGTGTCCGTGCAGCCCGGCGCCTTTGAGGAGCTCTGCTGCCGCTTTGGCTGCTTGCTCGGTGACCGGCTCTACCTTGATACGGGACAGGGCCCAGTTGAGGCGGGGAATGTTGGTACGGGAGTGGCTGACTTCCACGATGGTGTTAGCCCCGATCACGAGGTCAGCTCCCATGTCGTGGAAGACCTGAAGCATCGCGAGGAACTTGCGGTCCTGCGTGATCCAGGCGGAGAGTCCTTCCGAGTCCAGGACAACGGTTTCGATGCGTTCGCTCACGCGGCGTCCGTGCCCTTGGAGGAACTGACGGCGCCAAAGATCTTCGCGTGGGCCTCGGCGAGCTCCTCGTCGCTGAAGCCTCCATGCTCTTCCTCGTGCCGACGAAGGTCGTCGCCCAGAAGCTGGTGCCGGATCTGGCGGGCCACGGCTTCCGCTACATAGCCGGAAACGTTGTCCGTGAGCTTGCGGAGCTCCGCCACCTGATCGCTGGGGAGCGTGACGGTGATGCGAGTCGTTGAGGACATGCGGCAAGCATACTGGAGTATGCGCGTAAGGGCTTGTGTATTGCTGCCCATCGCCACTCTCCGTGACGCTGGCCACACACTATGGATGGACCGCCACACGTCGCGACGTGCCTCCCCTCCTCGGCCTCGACGAGCGGCGCGACTTGTAGGAACCGTGGCTGCCTCTCCGTCGACAGGCAAGGCGTGCGCATCGTGTGCCAGGGGTGATGGCTCATGGTTGGGGTCGTGGGCGTGGATCTCGCTAGGGTTCGTGATTACCAATACGGTCTGTTCTCGACTTGGTTGGAGAGCGATGCCTCGATACGTGCGAGTCAGGATCGTTACCCCGGAGGAGGCGGCGGCCGAGAGGAAGGCTGGCATCGTCCTGGCTGTCGTAGTGCTTACGGTCGCTGTTCAGATGGCGGGCGTCTTCTACCTCTCCACGGCGCTGCAGGGCGGCCATCTCGGGCATGCCTCCCTAGGGTCACTCTGCGTGCTCCTAGCTGCCTGGATCGCGCAGCTCGTGGATGCCAGGGGTCGGCGACGTCCTTTCAGGTGGCGGAAGTTCATCCTTGGCATCTGCATCTCGATCACCCTCGTGCTTGCCCTGCCCACTCTCGTGTAGATGGGCCTCTCCCGTGGTACTTCCGATGGGCGGGCCGTCGTCGAGAAGGGCCCGGACGGGCTGTCCCGTAGCTCACGGCTGGCTGGAAGACTGGAGGGGCCCAGTTGAGTCGTGATGGTCGATTGGTCGTCGCCACCACTCCGTAGATTTGAAACAGCCCATCAGCCAGTGCGCTTCCGCGATGTCGAGGATGACGTTGCCGACCCAGGGGATTGGCTCGAAACGGAGCATCCCCTCCTGGATACGCACCGGCTCCCAATCCAGGTCGTGGTGGAGAAGGACCGCATACGGCTCACCGCGACGCTGCCAGAAGACCATGGGTTCATGGGCCTCGTTCTCGAAGGGTTTGACGATGTCGTCCGGAGCGAACTCGACGTTCGCCATATCCGCCCACCTACCGACTCCCTCGCGTTCCCGTGCCAGATAGCGCCGCATGACCTGTACGAACGCGTTAAGGCTCGCGTCGTCCAGTACGGACTCCCGGGAGACGACGATCGACTTCACTTTCTTGCGCAGCGCCCTGCCCCGGCGGAGCTGACGCGTCGCATTGGCCCAGAAAAGCCCGCCGCGCTCGGGATCGTGGACCACGCAGAGAACGGGAAGGCTGCCGTCGCGCCAGTTGTCCCCATGATTGCCGACCGGTACGCGGTGCCCGCGTCTGGTTCGGGTCGAGACTCCGCCCTTCACCTGCACGGTCAGAGAATCCTCCGTCCGATGTCCGTTATCGACGAAGGTGATGTGCAGATCCTCGCCGTGGTCGTTGCCGCCGTCTATCTCCTGCACGATGTGGCCGTGCCGTTCCAGCAGCGAACGCACCTCATTCACTGCCATGCGTCCGATACGCCTACTTTCGGGCACCTTTGGCATGTAGCCCCCTCTTCACGAATGCGCGGGGATCAGGTTAGGACCAGCCACTGAAACGCATGTGGCCTTCGGTGACCAGGCGGGATGTGCAGCCCCCTGGCCCGCCCTGCCAACGGCTGTCAGCTTGGGAAACCGTGCGATCGAGGACGACCTGATCCGACGCAACCCGCGCTGGGCCGGGGGCTGGACGAGCTGACCAACCGCGTCCGCATGGCGGCGCCCGAGCTGGCCGCGGGGCGCCGTGCTCCGGGCGACACCAAGTCAGAGTGGGCGAACGGGTCGTGGTCCTGTCGGTCTTTATCCGGACCGACCTTCGGCATCATCTGGACGGGTGCGGGTGCGGGTGCGGGTGCGGGTGCGGGTGCGGGTACGGGGAAAAGGGGCCGGAACTGAACACCGGCCACCGGGTGATCGGGGACCCCAAGTCCCGTGCGGGCAAACGGGAGATCATGCTGCCCGGCTTCATCCTCCGTGACGTCCGCCGGCACCTGGAGTGTTTTGCCCAGGACGGACCGGACGGCCTCGTCTTTGTGGGCGAGAAGGGCGCCGCCCTGTGCGGCACCACCTTCGACCGGAAGTGGCGTAAGGCTCGCGACGCGGTCGGCATGCCGAAGGAGTTCCGCTTCCACGACCTCCGGCACACCGGCAACACCCTCGCCGCCGACACCGGCGCCAAGTTGAAGGACCTCATGGTCCGCGCCGGCCAGCCCTCGGAACAGGCCCAGCTGATCTACCAGCAAGCCACCAAGAAGCACCAGCGTCGGCTCGCCGACGACATCGACGCCGGCGCAGGTTCCCGGACCGTGGATCGGGCAGCATCTCGGCCGGGTCCGTCCACCGGCTCGTTCCTCCGCTCTCGGCTCCCAGCCAGGGCGCTCGGAGGTGATGGTTCACAGGCTTGTCGCCGGACAGCGCCCTACCTCCCGCTTGCAGGAGGAGGCTGTCGGCGCGTGGCCCGGACGGTGGTGTGACAGTGCCCAGCCTTCCCGACCGACGGCGAAGCGCTGTTCCATCGCTGAGCGGGCGCTGCCCGGCGTGTCCCCCTCGACGTCGGCCGACAGCGGTTTGCCGACCTGTAGAAGGGGGCCACGGGCGATCACTCGGAGGTCTGGACATGAGCAGTGGTGCTTGGACAGGCGCTGCGGTGGCCGCTGTCACCGCCGCGTACGCGCTGGGTTCGCGGCGGCTTTCCACGACCCCGGTCTCGTCGGCGATGGTGTTCGTCGGTGCCGGCGTCCTTATCGGGCCGGCGGTGCTGGACATCGTCGACCTGACGCACGACGCCGCGCCGATCGTCGCGCTCCTCGAAGTCACCCTGGCGCTGCTGCTCTTCACGGATGCCATGACGGTGCGCAGACGAGACCTTCGGACCGGTGGGTTCCTGCCCGGGCGTCTGCTGGGGATCGGGCTTCCGCTGAGTATCGGGGCCGGCTGGCTGCTCGCGTGGCCTCTGTTACCGGGGCTGACGCTGTGGGAGCTCGACACTCGCGCGGACGCAAGCCCTTCGCGGTCCGGTGCGGCGTCCCGGGTTGCAGGCCACTCAGTGCCTCGTGGAGCTTCGCGTAGCACTCCAAGCAGTCGACGGGTCGTCGTTCCGCGACGTCTCCGGAGACTGAGAGATAGTGCTCGATGAACTTCCCCGTAGTTCTTTGAGGAACCTCCCGAACGATTCTGAGGCAGTACCGCCTGTGATTAGTTTCGATCGTTCACGAGGGCTCGTCAGCTTGTTGACGGGCCTTCATGAATGATCGAGGCAAGTGTGCGGCGATCCGGCCTCCGAACTATTCTCCCCCGACCTCGGGGCGGAGGGCGTCCACCTCGCCAACTCTGTTGCTCTCGAGGAAACCGCGGCAGACTCCCGCCGCGCTCACTAGCATGTGGGTAAGACTCCCCGCTGAGAGGCGTACGTGGCCAATACCCGTAACCAGCAAGTCCTGGCAGCGCATAGGGCGAAGTTCGAGCAGCGAGTCCCCGGCGGACGGGAGTTCAACAAGCTCCTACGGGATATGGGCGCAGAGGCATATCGATTCAAAGAGGATCAATCGGACAGGGCGCGCTGGTGGATCTACATCACCCTGCCCACCAATGTCGGAGAGACCTTCGACCTACGCCTTGATGTCCTTTGTCTTTCTGCCTCGTATGAGAGGGTGGAACCGCGAATTCTTACCCTGGTCGCAGAACGACTGCACGACCGCGACGCCCGGGTCGACCCGGATTTCGCCATCCTGCTGACTTCAGATCCGGGCGCGGCCGACCTTGTTAAACGGCGCCGTGGCCAGCTCGCTATCTTGACAATTAACTCGGACGAGCTGATCAACGCGTCGGGTATAGGGCTCCGCGATCGCATTGCGGAGATCATGGTCACTCACGACCACTACGATCTAACACGTCCCATCACCGAACCCGCGGCGTTCTACGGCCGGCAGGCCGAGGTGGCAGAGCTCGATTTCGCCTTGGATCGGGGGCAATCTGTCGGGATCTTTGGACTTCGCAAGGCGGGCAAGACCTCGCTGCTCAACTTTGTGGCTCGACAGCGTGAACGTATTGGCAAGCCAGTGATCTGGTTGGACATCAGCGTGTTGCAGACAGCCGAGGCGTTCCAGCTTGCCTTGCTGGAGAAGTGCCACGAGATCGTCCGGCAGCTTGGGCAAAAGCTACCTCGTTTGATGACGCTCACCCGGGATGGCAACCCCAATCCGGCAGTTCAGACAAGCGGCTACTGGATTCGCGATCTAAATGTCCTCTTGGATGCGCTGCCAGACCGCTTGGAACTGTTCATTGACGAGATTGACCAGGCGTGGCCTAGCCGCTCCAATCTCGGCGTGGAACAGGCAGCCGCGGTGATGAGGTGTCTCATCCAGTTGCGTGGTGTGGTCCAGAGCCGCGAGGCCGAAGGTAAGCACGGTATCGGTATTGTCTGCGCTGGGGTGGATCCCGCCATCTTTGAGAGGCCGCTCCTCGAAGGGCGTGACAACCTGCTGTACAAGTTCGCGAGGCTGGCCTTCCTTTCCCCGATGAAGCGCAGCGAGATGGGGGAGATGGTCCGTAGTCTCGGCAAGCGTATGGCGCTGCGCTACTCGGACCATCGCACGATCGACTTCCTCTTCGAAGAGTTCGGCGGCCACCCACTCCTCACGCGGAAGGCGTGTTCTGTCGCGGCCCGCAAGCGCCCCCGGAGGGAGATCCCCTGGCATGTCCCACTCTTCGCGCTGGAAGAGGCGTCAGAGATGCGGGGTCCCAACACGCCCCAGTCGGAGGTGGCGGACGTATTGGCTTCCTTCACCGAATGGTTCGGAGACGAAGCCGCCATGCTTCCCCTGTTGTGGTCCGACGATCCGCAGGAGAGCTCAGAGGCTAAGGAATGGGCTCGGAACGAGCCCGACATGGCGGCGCACCTGATGTCGTACGGCATTACTGACGAGAACTGGGCACCGCGGATCCACGCCATGCGGGCACTGGTGGTGAAATGAAGCTCTTGCCGTCGCAGCGGCAATGGGTTCAGGCTGTATGCGAGTACTTGATCGATGGGGAGATCGTCATCGTCCGAGGGGTGCCCGGCTCGGGCAAGACCACTCTCCTCAACGCGGTGGACCGGGAGTTGGCGGGTACCAGCGTGCCCACCCGGGGGCGCAGTTACACCGAGCAGGACCAGGAAAAGCGCGGCGAGGACTTCCAGAAGCGGGTCCGCGAGGCGCTCGACAGGCACGGTACGGCACATCTCCTCTTCGATGACTACCCACACGCCCTTCGCCGGTCGCGCGGACTGCGGCTGCAGAGGCAGTTGCTGCATTTGCTGGTCGACGGCGAGGGCGCTGTGGACATCGGCGCCTTGCTGACGGGACGCTGGGCGCGAAGCATGCACCTGGTCAGCAGCGGTTCTCCACTGGTGGCGCGTGCTCGGGTGATCCCTCTGCCTGGCACAGTAGAGGCCGACTTCAGGGCCGTCGGTTGCACCCAGTCGGTGGATGCCGTCGCAGCCGTAGGAGGCAATACCGCGCTGCTGGGGATGGTGACCTCAGTCCTGGGCAGGCCGGCCCTCCACCAGGTCCGTGCGGCAGCTGAGCTGCGTGCCCCTCACTGGGTCCAAGACGTGCCGTGGGATGCCGTCCAATGGATCAAGGAGGTGGTGCGCGACGGACCTGCCACGTTACCTCCAGACGACTTCGCGGCCGAAGCCCTGGCTCCCTTGGTCTTCTCGGCGAGCGACGGGCGGTATGACGTGGTGAGCGCATTGCGGTCTAGCGCGGCCCTCGCCGAGCTGGACGGCCGGGCACCCACATGGCCCGATCACTGGGTGGAGTCGGTCGCCACCTTCTGCGGGCTTCTCTCCGGTGCACCCGCGGTCGTGTGGGTGGACCGTTATTTGGCCGTCGACCCACCAACGCTGTTGCGGTTCGTCCAGGCCGTTCGTGCGACCTGCAGCACCCGGATCCGGATGCTGATTGCCAAGGACCAGGCCCAGAGAGTTGACGCCTCCGCAATGGCTGCCTTCACTGCGCTGGACTGCGCTATCAAGACAATGCATCCAGGAGATCGCAAACAACTCCACGACCGGCACCTCATCTTCCTGGGGGGTCGTCAAGGCGGTGTGGTGATGCCAACGGGTGGGGTCGTGCTGTGCAAGGATCCCCCCGGATCGGCCATGGCTGTTCAGGCCCCGCTGCTTGACCAGAACCTGATACGCGACGCCTGGGACAGAGGCCGTGTGCTTGGCACGCTCTGAAGCCCGATCCCCCGGGGGGTGGTGAGTTTGAGCGCGGTGGAGACGAGGTTCCCCGGGTGGTCCCTGGGAGCAGCGCTCTAGGAGGATCGAGCACCCGCCATCGAGCGGGTGGGCGACGTTGAGCCCGCGAGCAGTTCGGTCCAGGGGGCCCGACTCTCGGCCATTGACCTGTGCCTTTCTTCGAAGGGCGGGTGTCGAGAATCGCACTCGTGCTCTGAGTTTGTAAATCACCGTGCTTCTGGGCGTAGTTGGCGACCTGACTAGCGGCAAAGGGTGCCAGGTTGAAGCCTTGGGCTCATTCTGGCACCCGCTGTTGACCTTGATTGTTGGACTCGTCGGGCACGCCTTCTGAAGGCGTGCCCACTTCGGCATCTGCTGGCTGTGACCTCTGGTGGTAGCCGCAGCTCCCCGTGATTCCCCGCTCGATCTGGCGCGGTCGTGGCACGGAGAACCTCTGATCCACAACGCCAGCGGGATGGGTCACCGGGGCATTCCGGCAGTTACGGGGCCTGCGAGGGAGGCCACCGGACGGAGCGCTTGCTGGAGTTGCGCTGCGGTACTGCGCTGCTCTATCCAGATGGAGTATTCCGGCGGAGTGCTCGGAGACGTTCCGTCGTAGCGTGCTAGGCATGGGGAACGAAGTGGCAAACGGATTCCGCCTTGACGAGGTTCTTCGAGAGGTAAGCCGAGATCTCCTAGCAGCGCAGCAGCGCACCGGCGAGGGAGGTGGCGGCTTCGGTCTGGCCATCAGTTCGGTGGAGATTGAGTTGACCATTGCTGTGATACGGGAGTCGAAGGCAGTTGGCCGGGCAGGGTTCAAGGTGCAGGTGCTGCCGTGGTTGAGCGGTGCCGAGGCGGCTGCCGAGGCATCGCACACTCGTGGAGATAGCCGTACACACCGCATTCAGCTCACCCTTTGGTCCCAAAACCAGGAGCCCGTGGGCGCTTGAACACCGCCAGCCCCATGCTCTGATGGCGACGATCTTGAAAACCATTGTGGCAGCGATGTCACCGTGGGTTCAAATCCCACACCCACCGCGGTTGAACGGCCCCTGACCAGGTGAATCGATCGGGGGCCGTTCTCACGCGTGCTGTCCGTTCGCTGAGTACCAGTAGGCGCTGAAACACCCAGCGAGATACGTCGTGGTCCGCGCTGACCGTTGGTCGTGAAAGTGGTCAATGCTCATGGTGGGCTGGTCCCAGGTGAGGTCAAACCGGTACTGCCCGCGCTTCTCGCGATCAGTGTGCTCGTAGAGCAGCCCAATCGTGGCGGTGCCGCCGATCGACTCCCTGGCCGAGCCCGAGGGCGCGCTCTCATCGCCAGGCTTGAACGAGGTGTATTCAAGGCGAGTGCTCTCGGGCACGCCTGCCCCGACCAGGAGCTAGAGATCTTTAATGGAGCGGACCACGGCAGCCGTCATGGCCCAACGTAACCCGCACCATTAAAGATCTCTAGCAAGTCCTATGCCGACTATGACGCTTCCTGGCAGAGCTGTTATGTGAACCTAGCGGTGTTCTATCGCTTGAGTGTTTCTCTGCAGGGGATTGAACGCCTGGTAAGCCGCCTACACCACGCGGGGTTTGATCAACTTCTCTCCCCGGGGAATAGACATCATCTGATGAGGAAGACCCCTGAGCATCGAGTTCAGATCGTCCTCCTCCTCGCTCGTGGCGAAAATGACCTGGCTCCCAGCGACACCGTTCCGAGCGGCTCGATTCAAAAGTTGTTGGAAGCTAAAGCGGGCCGCTTCTTGTTGCCTCGGCTCGTCAAAAATGAGCAGCTGAGGGTGATTTGCGTGAAACTCTCGGGATACCTCCATAAGGGAAAACAGGTATGCCCAAATTACTCTGATCATATCGCTTGCGGAAAGGTCGAAACCCAGATCGAACCCCTCGTGATTGGGTCGGTATGTTTTCTTGGATACATCGATGGCTCGTGGTTCGAGGGAGCGGAACCCATATGACTCAAGTTGTGTAGTCAGGGAATCTCTGAGTGAACGAATCTTAGATTCGTCAGGTGCAGTTTGCTCCCGGCGCCTCAGGGCGGCCAGTCTTCCCTTATTTTGCTGCCAAGTCACCGCCAATGAATCAAGCTCATCTATTGATGACTCGATGGAATCACGAATGCCACGTAGTGCGTTCAGCTTTTCTTCGGCCCTAAGTCGTTGAGCCAGCCTAGCTGCATCAGGTAGCGAGCTTGGGCTAATCAAAGCGTCCTTTTGGGATCGAATTGTTGCACGCAAATCCTCCATCTCCTGGCGCATCCTGAACACCCTTACGTGGCTGATTTCTCCAACGCGATTTGCGTCCGATCGCATGGAGCGAAATGTAGCAAGCTCCCTCTCGAGGTGCGAGATGTTGTCCTCGATAGTAAGCGGATAGTCGGTAATTTCGAAACCGTCAGGGAGGTTCTGCCCACACGTCGGGCAGACTTCTTCTTCAAGTCCGTAACTGTTGGAAGCCCCGAGTCGCTGAAGCAGGGCTGCGTCTTTATGCTTGCGCAAGTCCTCTTCCAAGGCTTCGATGCGGAGCTCCAGTGACTGTTCTTGTTTCTTAGCTTGTTCCCAATCCTCAATTGCAGAAGACAGCACCAGGCTGAGTTCTGTTGTTCTGTCTTGATTCAGTGACAAGGACTCTTCGATTTCTGGAGCTGCTTCGCCGATAGATGTGAGAACTTGAGTCCCTTGCTCCTCCAGCTCATCGGCTAGGCGGGAAATTTCATTGTCAAGAGAGATTAATCCGGAACCTGTATCCAATTCCAGAGAGACTAGTTCGGCTCGCTGCCAAGATGCGCTCGGTTTTCTGGGAATTCCTTTTACAAGGATGCCGGCGCGAGTGGCTACATCTGAGATGGTCCGGTCTACATTCTTCCAGTCCGTCTCGATGAGAGAGATAGAAGACTCGATCCGCTGGGACTCCAAGACCATGTCCATTGCGTCTAGCGCCAAGATGAACTCGGCGGATCGCTTGGATACATCTTGAATTCCCAGATAAGTAGGGATGCGTGCTTGCACTCCTGACCAACCGTGCTTCTGCTCTACAAAGAAATACGGGAACAGACACTCTAGGTAAAGAGTTCCTTCACTTCCGTCCATCCGAGTTACCTTAGGAAGTTCCCAGCCTAGGAACTTGGCTAGTTCGTAGTGAAAACCTGCTTCCCTCTGAGCTGAACCTCCCCTTCGGACGAAATATTCTCGCTGGGTATAGGTGACTCCAGGTTGGGAAAGTGTGGGCCCGTTGCGCGTCCTTATTAGTGTTTTATCGAAACGGTCATCTTTTACGGGGCGACCGATGGTAAGAATCTCCCCTTGTCCGTTCTCAATTTCGATCGAGACGCTCGACTTTTCGACGCGGAACTCTTGCCCATCAACTTCGACCCTATCGGTCATGGCGTGGGGAAGGGGAATATCTCGACTGGGACTCATCATCCCTTCCAGGCCCAGCGCGTAAATGATGGATTGGAGGCAAGTCGACTTACCACTTGAGTTGTCCGCTCGAAGAATGTTTAGTCCGGGGCCAAACTCTAGATCAGTTCCGCATGTGGGGCCAGACGTGCGTACGTTAAGAGAAAGTCTCCTGATTTTAAGCATCTAAGACCTCCACTCCAGTAGTTCCATCACGGATTTTTGCGTAATGCGTGCCGGTAGAGTTGCAAGGAAATTCTTTTCTGGCGCAAGGACCTCAAAATTGGCCCACAAGAGGTTGGCGAAGCGTTCCCCCTTTTCCGTTAAAGTGATGGAAGAGCTTTCGTTTCTCATTGCCAATCCTGTGGCGACTGCCAGGTTGATTGTGCGAGTAGTGGATGGGTCATATCTAATGATGAGGCCATTCGGTTTCCGATGCACCGAGAACCACTCTTTGATTACTTCGCGTCCTTGACTGGACCTCAATGCCCAAGCCAGGACGTGGATCTGTTCTAGGTTGGCGGTATTGGCTCGACAGCGTCGCAGGATTAGAACAACCGACGCCAGTCGCCACCCTGTACGTAGGTCCCCCGGGATGGGGTCTGGGCGGCGAGTGAAGACAACGTTGCTCGAAATTCCGGAGAAAGCTCGCTCAAGGATTGCAGTACTGCTCATGTAGCACTCTCGCTATATTCGAAGTCCAATGGGCAACGCATGAGCCAATCCGCTATAGACCCCCAGGACATCGCGTCAATGAAAGAATCATCAAGGGCGGGCACCTGGCGCGAAAGTTCTTCCTTAAGTGATTTCACAATAGAGGTGACGTCGGCCGCGTTATTGGTGCTCCCGGGAGGGTATTCAAGGACTAGTTTGCGCTCTTTTCGTACCTTGCTCCCAGTCGCGGCCTCCCATTGGTCCGGATACTTTTCGCGGAGACGAGCGAGGGCATTTTCGGAATCGAGGAATTGATTGACTAGCTGCTCGAGGTAGGCGAGCCTGGAGCCAGGGGGGAGCCTGAGTTTGGCTAGCTTCGCAAGGGCCGTTTCGGCCAGCTGAGAATTCCCCTCCATCCAGCTGTCGACCTCGCCCGGAGGGGTGGGGACGACGTCGACTAGAGAGGGAGATCGTTCCAGGATTTCACTCCGCTCTCTCGCGTAGCTCGAATCTGTGGCGACGGATACCTTGAAGTCAGCTGTGATGAAAGGGAGATTCTTCGAGCGCACTTCTTCCGCCTTGGCGCTGGCGTGCTGAACGAGATGAGCCGAGTCGAAAATAGGCACGAGGAAAATATAGGTATTGATTTTCACGTCACCAAGAAGGCGGTGGAGATCTTTTTGTTTTGTGCTGAGTTTTCGCAGATCGGTCGAAAGTTTATCCCGCTGCTTTTCGTATCTCTCGGCGGTAGAGAGCGGTTCTACCGGGGCGTAGCACTGGAATGCGCGACCGCAGAAGGTGAATGCTTCGATTCCGAGGTCTCCCCCGTGGCGGGCTGGCACCTCTTGGACCCGATCTGCACCGTAGTGCCGACGGGCGAGTAGCAGGCAGTACTGCTCCCACTCGTCGCCTGAGTAGTGATGTGTTGCCGTCAAGCAGGCCCCCCAGCCTCACGGTCTTATGACAAGCAACAACGTGCTGGTCTGCCTCACCGTCGTCCCCGACTCGGAGATGATAGGGAGCAATGTTTCCCATGTGGAGCTGCTTCCAATCCCAGCTGTCTGAAAAACGAGGTCGGTGGAGCGGGTTTGGCCGGTGTCCTGCCCGGTTTGGGGTCGAGCATCCGCAGGGGGCCGTACGCTGGCCGGCAACTCGGGCAGGCTGTGATCCTGCCCGGAATTTGAACGAGTGGCCCCTGGTCTTGCTCGACGCGGGACCCGAACCGGGGAGGTGGCTATAGCCGTGGAGCGCTGCCCGAAGGCTTCCGCTTCTACGACCTGCGGCACACAGGAAACACGCTCGCCGCCGACACCGGCGCGAAACTCAAGGACCTCATGGTCCGAGCCGGCCAGTCCTCCGAGCGCGCGCAACTGATCTACCAGCACTCCACCAAGGAGCATCAGCGCAGGCTCGCCGCCAACATCGATCTCGACGTACGCCGCCAACAGTCGGCCGCAGCCTCGGGGCGTGGTGGCGCGACCGTTCACCCTCTGGTGCCGCGCCCGCCCGGACCATCCGCCCCGCGGACTGCGCGGCGTTGATCGCGCAGGAGTAGACAGTCCGCCCGCCCATGTGACGCAGGCCACTTGGGAATGATCTCGCGATGCGGGCCCGGTAGTGGAGCGCTCGCCCTCAGGGGTGACGGATCCACTATTGATGCAGGCCGGGAGGGTCGTTATGGCACGCGAATGGCACGGCCCCTAGAAATGGTCTAGACAACAAGCAAGGCCCTGGTCTCTGACCAGGGCCTTCATCGTGGAGCGGGTGACGAGAATCGAACTCGCGCTCTGAGCTTGGGAAGCTCATGTTCTACCATTAAACTACACCCGCGAAGCGCGCCGATGATCGGCAGTGCATCGTCGCACACTGTACCCCATGGCAGGCCCCCGGCGTAGGCGCCGCGGGGTCCGCGCGGGGTTGGGGTGGGTGTGTGGTGGGGTGGACGCGGGTCCGGTGGGCGGGAGTTGAAGGCGTAGCGTGGGTGGTCGGAGTGCCGCCTGGAGTGGCGTCCTGTTCATCCCCTAATGTGGCTTTCTCGTCCAAGGCTTGGTTGGGGAAGGGGCTTGATGGAGTCGATGGAGCGCACCGTCGTCCGTTGTGCCGAAGGGCACGTTTTTGCTACCTCGTCGTTCCCGATGCAGCAGCTCGGGTCCGGCCGGATCGGTCCCGGGCGGCTCATTCGCTGTCCGCGCTGTGCCCGGTTGAGGCAGGCGGTTCCCGTGGTGTCCGGGCAGCGGTAGGGCGTTCGCCCGGGGTACCCGGGGTGCCTGGGGTGCCTGGGGTATCGGGCGCGGTCCGAGGGGCGCGGTCGAGGGGCCGGTCGCGACGGGAGTCGCGAGGCCGTCCAGGGCCGGGAGAAGTGGCAGGCAGGCGCGCGAGGGCGGTCCGGTTGGGGCGGGCTCGCGCGTTCTGCGTATCCTCGGGACGTGCTTCTCTCAGATAAGGACATCCGGGCCGAGATCGACGCCGGACGGGTGCGCATTGACCCGTTCGACGCGTCGATGGTGCAGCCCTCGAGCATCGATGTGCGGCTCGACCGCTACTTCCGGGTGTTCGAGAACCACCGCTATCCGCATATCGACCCTGCCGTCGAGCAGGCAGACCTGACCCGCATGGTCGAACCGGAGGGCGACGAGGCGTTCATCCTCCACCCCGGTGAGTTCGTGCTCGCCTCGACGTACGAGGTCATCTCGCTCCCCGACGACCTCGCGTCGCGGCTGGAGGGGAAGAGCTCGCTCGGGCGGCTCGGGCTGGTGACGCATTCGACGGCCGGGTTCATCGACCCCGGGTTCTCCGGGCACGTGACGCTGGAGCTGTCGAACGTCGCGACGTTGCCGATCAAGCTCTGGCCCGGGATGAAGATCGGGCAGCTGTGCATGTTCAAGCTCAGCTCGCCGTCCGAATTCCCTTACGGCTCCGAGCGGTACGGCTCGCGGTACCAGGGTCAGCGCGGGCCGACGGCCTCGCGGTCGTTCATGAACTTCCATCGGACACAGGTGTGATGCCGGATGAGCGGTGACGTGCGGGAGAACCTGACGTACGAGGGTTTCGGGCTGGCCGTGCGCGAGCTCGCGCAGGCCGTGGCCGACGACGGGTACGAGCCCGATGTGGTGCTCAGCATCGCGCGCGGCGGGGTCTTCGTCGCGGGCGGACTGGCGTACGCGCTGGACTGCAAGAACATCCACCTCGTGAATGTGGAGTTCTACACCGGGGTGGGCACCACGCTGGAGATGCCGGTCATGCTGGCGCCCGTTCCGAACGCGATCGACTTCTCTCGGAAGAAGGTCCTGATCGCCGACGACGTGGCCGACACCGGCAAGACGCTGAAGCTGGTGCGGGACTTCTGCATCGATCATGTGGCCGAGGTGCGCAGCGCGGTCATCTACGAGAAGCCCCAGTCGCTCGTGAAGTGCGAGTACGTGTGGAAGAAGACCGATCAGTGGATCAACTTCCCGTGGAGCGTGGAGAAGCCCGTCGTGCGTCGTGAGGGTCAGGTTCTCGACTCGTAGGGCGGATGAGCGGTAGCGGATCGAGAGAGGGCCCCCGGCAGTTCGTGCCGGGGGCCCTTCGTCTGTCCGTGCGGGTGTGTCTCAGATCGTGCCGAGCTTGATGATCGACAGCAGCGCGATCAGCTGGATCGCGGATGCGCCCAGTGCCTTCGGCCAGGGCAGGTCGTGCGACTTGCTCACCATGGAGGTGAACAGTGCGCCGGCGGCCAGCCAGGTGATCCAGCCCAGTACCTGGACCAGGGAGTTCTCGCCGCCCAGGAACACGGCGAAGAGCAGGCGAGGGGCGTCCGTGATCGACATGATCAGCATGGAGAGGCCCACGGTCGGCTGCCAGGAGCCGGTGCCGCCGAGCTGGCGGGCCAGGGTGTGGGTGACCGCGCCGAGGACCAGGCCGCCGATGACGAAACCGATGCCCGTGACGACGACGTACGGCACGGCCGTCGAGATCGTCGCGTTGATCGCCTCGTCGCGGGCCTGGTCGAAGCCGAACAGCGCGAGCAACCCGTAGAGGAACGTGATGACGAGCGCGGGGCCCCAGACCGGGTAGTCGCGCATCTGCCAGAAGGTCGGGCCGGGGCGCAGCACGATGCCCGCGAGCAGGTCCTTCCAGGGCAGGCGCGGGCCTGCGGGCTGGGCGGGGGCCTGACCGGCGCGGTAGGTGTCGCCTGCGCCGTACGGGTCCTCGTTGATGCTGAACGCCTGGGTGTGACCCGGGCTGTTGGCGTACGGGTCCTGCGGCGGGGCCTGGTGGTACGGGTCGCCGAAGTACTCGGGCTCCCCGTGTCTGCCACCGTTCTGCCCGGCCTGGTGCCCGCCGGCCCGAGGTCCGCCTTGGTGCCCGCCGCCATTGTACGGCGCTCCGGTGCCTCCTGCCGGAGGCCACGACTGCTGGCCGTACGGCGGCGGTGGTGCCTGCGTGCCGTACGGCTGCTGCTGCTGCGGGTGTTGTTGCGGTGTGCGGTTGTCCCGGCCGCGTCCGATCCTGAATCCAGCCACGAATCGAACGTACCTGGTCCGCGTGTGTGTGGTGTGAGAGCTGGGGGAACCCGCCCGCCTTTGCGGCCGAGCTGTGACATCCCCTAGGGGTGGAGCAGGGGCGGACGTCAGGGGAGGAACAGTGCCGTGGTGAATGTGATGTGGGGGCGGTCCGGGGTTGTGGACGGGTACAGCGCGATCAGGTCCGCCTGCTCGCCGCGGTGTGTGCGGACGACGGTGTCGGGTTTCTTGTCGCCGTCGAAGTCCGCGTACCGGAGCAGGGCCGTCTCCGTGGGGCCCTTGCCGGTGCGGATCGGCGCCGTCGGGATGCCGTTGGCCGGGGCCTTGATGCGGTACGTGCCGCCGGGGCGGGCCGGGCCGTCGGCCGAGCCGAGCAGCAGTGTTGTCGTGGCGGGGGCGCCCGGCCGCAGGGGCTTGGCGGAGTGGGCGAGGTCGTCGTAGCCGTCGCCGTTCGTGTCGGCGCGGGGCTCGGGGGCGGCGAGGTACGGGCCGCCGCCCGGGAGGGAGGCGGCGGCGCGTGGGGCCGCGGCGCGCGTGAAGGGGCCGCGCAGGTAGCTGATCCGGCCCGCGCCCGCCGTGACGGCGAGGTCGGTGCGGTCGTCGCCGTCGAAGTCGCCGCAGACCGGGTGGTCGGGCCACTCGTTGCCGTACCGGGCGCCGGCCGGGATGCGGAGCGTGACGGCCTTGCCCTTGAGGCCCTCGGGGGAGCCGAAGAGCACCTGAAGCGGTACGGGCGGGCGGCCGATGCCGTTGTACGGGGGGTCCGTGGCCACGACCAGGTCGGTGAAGCCGTCGGCGTCGAGGTCGCAGGCCGCCTCGGCGTCGAACGCGATGGGCAGCGTGTCGCCGGACTTGGCCGCGTGGGTCCGCGCGCTCAGCAACTGGCGCGCCGCCGGGTCCAGGCCGCCGTCGGCGGAGCCGTAGACGACTCCGATGCCCACGTCGTCACCGTGGCTGTCCTCCGGGGCCTTCACCAGGTCGTCGATGACGAGGTCGCGGTGGCCGTCGCCGTTGAAGTCGTCGGCGGTGCGGCTGCCTTTGCCGCGCGGGACCGGGATACGGGGGACGTCGGCCCGGCCTGCCAGGGCCTCGGGCGGGGCGTCGCCGTTCTTGCCCGCTTCGGCGGCGGCGGGGGTGGACGCGGACGAGGGGCCGTGGGCCGATGAGGGGCTTCCGCAGGCCGTCAGCAGGAGCAGGCAGCAGACGCCGCTCGCGGCGAGCGCGGTTGCGGTGGACCTGGTGGCAGTGGTCCTTGCCTTGGCTCTCGACAGGGCCGGTGTGATGCGTGTCCGCACGGGAGGTCCCTCATCCGTCGTGATGCGTCGTAGCGCGTCGTGAAGCGCGGAGGTCCGGCCCGGGGCGATGTGTTCGGTGGGGCTGGTGGTCCGGCGCGTTCGAAGGTGTTCGGCCCACATGATGCTTCAGATGTCCCGGCGCGTACATGTCCCGGATCACACGAAACCTGATCACGCAGAAGCGGCCGGTCCTGCCCCCGAGGCAGGTCCGGCCGCTTTCGTTCCTACGACGGCGGGTGTTACTTCGCCGGTTCCGGCTCCGGTGCGTCCGCCGTTTCCGGCTCGCCCGCAGGGTCGGCCGGGGTCTTGACGGACTCCAGCAGCAGCTGCGAGACGTCGACGACCTGGATCGACTCCTTGGCCTGGCCGTCGTTCTTCTTGCCGTTGACCGAGTCGGTCAGCATGACGAGGCAGAACGGGCAGGCGGTGGAGACGATGTCCGGGTTGAGGGAGAGGGCTTCGTCGACGCGCTCGTTGTTGATGCGCTTGCCGATCCGCTCCTCCATCCACATCCGGGCACCACCGGCACCGCAGCAGAAGCCGCGCTCCTTGTGGCGGTGCATCTCCTCGTTCCGCAGACCCGGGACGCTCGCGATGATCTCGCGCGGGGGCGTGTAGACCTTGTTGTGACGACCCAGGTAGCACGGGTCGTGGTACGTGATCAGGCCCTCGACCGGGGTCACCGGGATCAGCTTGCCCTCGTCCACCAGGTGCTGGAGCAGCTGCGTGTGGTGGATGACCTCGTACTCGCCGCCGAGCTGCGGGTACTCGTTGGCGATGGTGTTGAAGCAGTGCGGGCAGGTCGCGACGATCTTCTTCGACGACTTCGGCTTCTTCGTAGCCTCGTCCTCGTCGTCCTCGCCGAACGCCATGTTCAGCATCGCCACGTTCTCCTGGCCGAGCTGCTGGAACAGCGGCTCGTTGCCCAGGCGGCGCGGGGAGTCACCGGTGCACTTCTCGTCGCCGCCCATGATCGCGAACTTGACGCCCGCGATGTGGAGCAGTTCGGCGAACGCCTTCGTGGTCTTCTTGGCGCGGTCTTCGAGAGCACCCGCGCAGCCGACCCAGTAGAGGTAGTCGACCTCGCTCAGGTCCTCGACGTCCTTGCCGACGATCGGGACCTCGAAGTCGACCTCCTTGGTCCACTCGACGCGCTGCTTCTTGGCAAGCCCCCAGGGGTTGCCCTTCTTCTCCAGGTTCTTGAGCATCGTGCCCGCCTCGGACGGGAACGCGGACTCGATCATCACCTGGTAGCGGCGCATGTCGACGATGTGGTCGATGTGCTCGATGTCGACCGGGCACTGCTCCACGCACGCGCCGCAGCTGGTGCAGGACCACAGGACGTCCGGGTCGATGACGCCGTTCTCCTCGGCGGTGCCGATGAGGGGGCGCTCGGCCTCGGCGAGTGCGGAGGCGGGGACGTCCTTGAGCTGCTCGGCGGTGGCCTTCTCGTTGCCCTCCATGTCCTTGCCGCCGCCTGCGAGCAGGTACGGGGCCTTGGCGTGCGCGTGGTCGCGCAGCGACATGATGAGGAGCTTGGGGGAGAGCGGCTTGCCGGTGTTCCAAGCGGGGCACTGCGACTGGCAGCGACCGCACTCGGTGCAGGTGGAGAAGTCGAGGATGCCCTTCCAGGAGAACTGCTCGACCTGGGAGACGCCGAAGACGTCGTCGTCGCCCGGGTCCTCGAAGTTGATCTCCTTGCCGCCCGAGGTCATCGGCTGCAGCGCGCCCAGCGCGACCGCGCCGTCGGCGTTCCGCTTGAACCAGATGTTCGGGAAGCCGAGGAAGCGGTGCCAGGCCACACCCATGTTGGTGTTGAGCGAGACCGTGATCATCCAGGTGAAGGACGTGACGATCTTGAGCGCCGCGACGGCGTAGGTGATGTGCTGGAGCGTGCCGAGGCTGAGTCCGTCGAAGGCGGCGACCAGCGGGTACGAGGCGAAGAAGCCGGGCTCCCAGCTGGTCACGTGGTGCTGGGCGCCTTCGAGGCCGCGCAGCGTCATGATGCAGACGCCGACGATGAGGATGACGGCCTCGACGAAGTACGCCTGGCCGGTCTTGGAGCCCGCGAAGCGGGACTTGCGGCCCGCGCCGCCCGGCCGGTTCAGCTGCCGGATCACGATCAGGGTCACGATGCCGAGGACCGTCATCAGGCCGAGGAACTCGGTGAAGATCTCGTACGGCAGCCAGTCGCCGATGTACGGGATCAGCCAGTCGGCCTGGAAGAGCTGGCCGAAGGCGTTGACGATCGTGAGCAGCAGCGAGAAGAAGCCCACCGCCACGAACCAGTGCGCGAAGCCGACGATGCCCCAGCGGTTCATACGGGTGTGGCCGAGGAACTCCTTGGCCAGCGTGATGGTGCGCTGCGTGGGGTCACCCGTGCGGCTGCCCGCAGGCACGGGCTGACCGAGTCGCACGTACCGGTAGATCTGCGCGATGGCGCGGCCGAAAAGCGCGACGGCCACCACCGTGATGACCAGCGACACGATGATCGCGGCGAGTTGCATTTGGGGGCTCCTCGGGCCTGCGAGGGGTTGGGGGAGGGGGTGGGATACACCAATGATTACGGATTACTAAGCAGTAACTTAATGAGTCTGTGACGACACTATCCACTTATTCCGCCACGCTGTAGCCGGGCAGGCGGTGATCTGCGTCGCTCAGGTACCCCTTGCTGCCGCGAGGCCGCCGCCGCAGGGCCGGGTGCAGCGCCGCACGCAGGGTCGCGCGCAGTGGAAGGCGTACGGCTTCCGCCAGAATCGCCAGGTCCAGCCCCACCCAGTGCTGCTCGGCGTAGTGCTGGTCGAGCAGGGCCGGTTCGTCCCAGGGCATCCCGGAGCGGGCCCGTACCTGCGCGAGGCCCGTCAGCCCCGGCCGCAGCTCCTGGCGCCAGTGTCTGGCCCCCGGCCCCTGCGTCCTGGGGTCGCCCGGGGCCAGGGGTGCCGGGCCGACGAGGGAGAGCTCTCCCCGTACGACGTGGGGCAGCCGGGAGAGCACATCGAGCCGGCAGCGGCGGGTGCGCAGGGAGCGCAGCTCGAAGGGCCGGCCGCCGAGACCGGTCCTGGGTTCGCGGAGCAGTACGCCGCCGGGCGGGCGTCGTACGGCGAGCGCGAGGGCGCCCGCGGCGAGGGCCGGTGAGGCGAGGGCCAGCAGGGCGGTGCCGAGGGTCAGGTCGAGGAGCCGCTTGGCCGTCAGCCGGGCCGTCGCGTACTCGACGGCTGCGTGCGCCCTGGTTCGTACCGCAGCCCGTACCGCAGTCCGTGCCGCGGTGCTTGCCGCGGTTCTTGCCGCAGTCCGGTTCGCGTTCTGCATCGCACCTGCCCGGGGATCGGTGGCGTGCCGACGTGCCGGTTTTGACCGGCTCACGGCATTTTGTGACAGAACGATCCCACGGTGCGATGGTGGGTCGGGGCGTGTGGCGCGCGCGAGGGGGCGGGTGTCGCCCCGTGGGGCGGATGGTGCGTGAAGCCGCGCAGCGCCTCCTCAGGGAAAACCGCTGGTGAGCAAGGGTGTGAGCACGTTAGTTGAGTCGACTCGACTCAGGTCTGTTGACTCTGGGGCGGGTGTCATGCATCCTTGAGTCAGATCCACTCAAGTAGTCAGTTGGAGGAATTGAAATGGCACGTGCGGTCGGCATCGACCTGGGCACGACTAACTCCGTCGTGAGCGTTCTCGAAGGCGGCGAGCCCACCGTCATCACCAACGCCGAAGGCGCCAGGACCACGCCGTCCGTCGTCGCCTTCGCGAAGAACGGCGAGGTTCTCGTCGGCGAGGTGGCGAAGCGCCAGGCAGTGACGAACGTCGACAGGACCATCCGCTCCGTCAAGCGCCACATGGGCACTGACTGGAAGATCGACCTGGACGGCAAGAGCTTCAACCCGCAGCAGATGAGCGCCTTCATCCTGCAGAAGCTGAAGCGTGACGCCGAGTCCTACCTGGGCGAGAAGGTGACCGACGCGGTCATCACCGTCCCGGCGTACTTCAACGACTCCGAGCGTCAGGCGACGAAGGAGGCCGGCGAGATCGCGGGCCTGAACGTCCTGCGTATCGTCAACGAGCCGACCGCCGCCGCGCTGGCGTACGGGCTCGACAAGGACGACCAGACGATCCTCGTCTTCGACCTCGGTGGCGGCACCTTCGACGTGTCCCTCCTGGAGATCGGTGACGGCGTCGTCGAGGTGAAGGCCACCAACGGTGACAACCACCTCGGTGGTGACGACTGGGACCAGCGCGTCATGGACTACCTGGTCAAGCAGTTCGCCAACGGTCACGGCGTGGACCTGTCCAAGGACAAGATGGCTCTCCAGCGTCTCCGCGAGGCCGCGGAGAAGGCGAAGATCGAGCTGTCCTCCTCCACGGAGACCACGATCAACCTGCCGTACATCACGGCGTCGGCCGAGGGCCCGCTGCACCTGGACGAGAAGCTCACGCGCGCTCAGTTCCAGCAGCTCACCGCGGACCTCCTGGACCGCTGCAAGAACCCGTTCCACAACGTCATCAAGGACGCGGGCATCCAGCTCTCCGAGATCGACCACGTCGTTCTCGTCGGTGGCTCGACCCGTATGCCGGCCGTCGCCGAGCTCGTCAAGGAGCTCACCGGTGGTCAGGAAGCCAACAAGGGCGTCAACCCGGACGAGGTCGTCGCCATCGGCGCCTCGCTCCAGGCCGGTGTCCTGAAGGGCGAGGTCAAGGACGTTCTGCTCCTCGACGTCACGCCGCTGTCGCTTGGTATCGAAACCAAGGGCGGCATCATGACGAAGCTCATCGAGCGCAACACGACCATCCCGACCAAGCGCTCCGAGATCTTCACGACGGCCGAGGACAACCAGCCGTCCGTGCAGATCCAGGTCTACCAGGGCGAGCGCGAGATCGCGGCGTACAACAAGAAGCTCGGAATGTTCGAGCTCACCGGTCTGCCGCCGGCCCCGCGTGGCGTGCCGCAGATCGAGGTCGCCTTCGACATCGACGCCAACGGCATCATGCACGTCGCTGCCAAGGACCTCGGCACCGGCAAGGAGCAGAAGATGACCGTCACCGGTGGCTCCTCGCTGCCGAAGGACGAGGTCAACCGGATGCGCGAAGAGGCCGAGCAGTACGCGGACGAGGACCACCGCCGTCGCGAGGCCGCCGAGTCCCGCAACCAGGGCGAGCAGCTCGTCTACCAGACGGAGAAGTTCCTCAAGGACAACGAGGACAAGGTTCCGGCCGACGTCAAGACGGAGGTCGAGGAGTCCCTCACCGAGCTGAAGGAAAAGCTCAAGGGCGAGGACACCGCCGAGATCCGTACCGCCACCGAGAAGGTCGCGGCCGTCTCCCAGAAGCTGGGCCAGGCGATGTACGCCAACGCCCAGGCCGACGGTGCGACGCCGGGTGCGGACGCGCCCACCGACGGCCAGGCCAAGGCCGATGACGATGTCGTCGACGCCGAGATCGTGGACGACGAGAAGGACGCCAAGGGCGGTGCGGTGTGACCGAGGAGACTCCGGGCTTCGAGGAGAAGCCTGACGTCCCCTCCGGCGCCACCCCTGACGGAGCTGAGCCGAAGGACGCCACCCCCTCTCCGGAGGAGGAGGCGTCCCCGGCCGGGGACGACGTACAGACAGTCGGTCTGACGGCACAGCTGGACCAGGTCCGCACCGCGCTCGGCGAGCGCACCGCAGACCTCCAGCGGCTCCAGGCCGAGTACCAGAACTACCGCCGCCGCGTCGAGCGGGACCGGGTCACGGTGAAGGAGATCGCAGTAGCGGGTCTCCTGACCGAGCTCCTGCCCGTGCTCGACGACGTCGGCCGCGCGCGGGAACACGGCGAGCTGACCGGCGGCTTCAAGTCGGTCGCCGAGTCCCTGGAGACGGTCGCCGCGAAGATGGGCCTCCAGCAGTTCGGCAAGGAGGGCGAGCCCTTCGACCCGACGATCCATGAGGCCCTGATGCACTCGTACGCACCGGACGTCACCGAGGACACCTGCGTGGCGATCCTGCAGCCGGGGTATCGCATCGGCGAGCGCACCATCCGCCCCGCGCGGGTGGCCGTGGCCGAGCCGCAGCCGGGCGCGACGCCGGCGACGGCGAAGGAAGAGAAGGCAGACGACGAGGAGAGCGGTGGCACGGAGGAGGTCTGACATCAGGTCTGACCAACTCGGTGCACACCGACCGGCCAGGAGCCCGGCCCCCGGGCCGGCTCCTCGGCCGATCGTCCGGAAGGAGGGACGTCGATGAGCACGAAGGACTTCGTCGAGAAGGACTACTACAAGGTCCTCGGCGTCCCCAAGGACGCCACCGACGCCGAGGTCAAGAAGGCGTACCGGAAGCTCGCCCGCGAGTTCCACCCGGACGCCAACAAGGGTGACGCCAAGGCGGAGGAGCGCTTCAAGGAGATCTCCGAGGCGAACGACATCCTCGGCGACAGCAAGAAGCGCAAGGAGTACGACGAGGCCCGCGCGCTCTTCGGCAACGGAGGCTTCCGGGCCGGTCCCGGTGGCGCGGGAGGCAACTTCAACTTCGACCTGGGCGACCTCTTCGGAGGAGCCCCGGGCGGCGGCCAGCCCGGTGGCGCCGGTGGCTTCGGCGGCGGCGGTGGTGGTCTGGGAGACGTCTTCGGCGGCCTCTTCAACCGCGGCGGCGCCGGCACCCGTGTGCAGCCGCGGCGCGGCCAGGACATCGAGTCCGAGGTGACGCTCAGCTTCACCGAGGCGGTCGACGGGGCCACGGTCCCGCTGCGGATGTCCAGCCAGGCGCCCTGCAAGGCGTGTTCGGGCACCGGCGACAAGAACGGCACCCCGAGGGTCTGCCCGACCTGCGTCGGCACCGGACAGGTCTCGCGCGGCAGCGGCGGCGGCTTCTCGCTCACCGATCCCTGCGTGGACTGCAAGGGCCGGGGCCTCATCGCCCAGGACCCCTGCGAGGTCTGCAAGGGCAGCGGACGGGCGAAGTCGGCACGCACCATGCAGGTCAGGATTCCGGCGGGCGTCCTGGACGGGCAGCGCATCCGGCTGCGCGGCAAGGGCAGCCCGGGCGAACGCGGCGGACCGGCCGGCGATCTGTACGTCGTCGTCCACGTCGACGCCCACCCCGTATTCGGCCGCAAGGGCGACAACCTCACGGTCACCGTGCCGATCGCCTTCACGGAGGCGGCGCTCGGCGGCGAGGTGAAGGTCCCCACGCTCGGCGGCCCCGCGGTCACCCTCAAGCTTCCGGCCGGCACCCCCAACGGGCGTACGATGCGCGCCCGCGGCAAGGGCGCGGTCCGCAAGGACGGCACCCGCGGCGACCTCCTGGTCACCGTGGAGGTCGCAGTGCCCAAGGACCTCGCACCCGAGGCCAGGGACGCACTGGAGGCGTACCGGAAGGCGACCGCGGAGGAGGATCCGCGGGCGGAGCTGTTCCAGGCTGCGAAGGGAGCTTGAGATGGACGGCCGTCGACGTAATCCGTACCAGCTGACCGACGAATCACCGGTGTACGTGATCTCGATCGCGGCCCAGCTCTCGGGCCTGCACCCGCAGACGCTGCGCCAGTACGACCGCCTCGGCCTGGTCTCCCCGGACCGCACCGCCGGCCGCGGCAGGCGCTACTCGGCCCGCGACATCGAACTGCTGCGCACCGTACAGCAGTTGTCGCAGGACGAGGGCATCAACCTGGCCGGTATCAAGCGCATCATCGAGCTGGAGAACCAGGTGGCCGCGCTCCAGCAGCGCGTCGCGGAGCTCTCGGCAGCGGTCGACGGAGCGGCGGTGGCCATGCAGCAGCGCGAGGCCCAGGTCCACGCCTCGTACCGCCGCGACCTGGTCCCGTACCAGGACGTGCAGCAGGCGAGTGCGTTGGTGGTGTGGCGTCCGAAGCCGAAGAGGGTTACGGACTAGGCGAGTTGAGTGGCAGAAGGCCCGTGGTCCCGAGTGGTTCGGGGGCACGGGCCTTTTGCTGTCAGCGTGAGCATCGTGTGTGTTGTACGGGGCCGGGGTGCCGTCACGGGGCGTCGGCCTGGGGGGTTGTAGTGGCAACGGTTTCGACCAGGCCCGACTGGATGAGCAGTGCCCCCAGGTGGGTCCGGCTCGACGCGTCGAGTGCCTGCATGAGCTTGGCGATGTGGGCACGGCAGGTACGGACGCTGATGCCCAGCTTGCGGGCCACGACGTCGTCGACGTGGCCTTCGACGAGCAGGCGGGCGATGCTGTGCTGGACGGCGGTGATGGGGGTGCCGGGGGCGACGGGCTGGAGATGCTCGGTGATGGGCGTGGCTTGTGCCCAGAGGGTTTCGTAGACCTGGAACAAGTAGCGGACGAGCGCTGGGTGCCGGATCTCCAAGGCAGTTTCGCGATCGGGTGAGGCAGGGATGAACGCCACCGCACGGTCGAAGATGATCAGCCGCTCGACGGTCTGTTCTGTGGTGCGAACCTGTAGATGGCCCGTGGGCAGTTGCTCCAGGTACTCCCGGACGTAGCTGCTGTAGCGCGCCGGATGCTGGTAGATGTGCCGCAGTTGGATGCCGCGCCGGATGAGGCTCCGGCCATTGGCCAGGGCCGCCTGCATGTTGTTCAGAGCTCGGTTGGTGCCTGGCTGGGCCGTCAGGACTTCGTACGTGGCGGCGGCGGTGGCCTCGTCGACGGCCGACTGGATTGTCTCTTTGCCTTCGAGCGCGGTGATCGCGAGGTTGGGGTCATCGCTGGCGACCGCGGTCAGTGGCGCCAGTGACCGGCTCAGTGCGGCGGTGAGTTGCACGCGCTCGTCTATCTCGCGGGTGATGGGCTGCAGCAGGTGTGCCAGGGCGGCGGATGGTGGAACGGGTCGTAGCCACGCGTCGTCCCTCGGGTCGGGATGTAGTAGTGCCATCTCGATGAGGCAGGGTGCGGCGGTGAGTTCGGCGCGGGCGATACGCCCTTTGCGGAGCGCTGCCTCGTACAGCCGGATCGCCGGGTCGCACAGTTCTCTGTTCCCATGCGAATGGACTTCGTTTGCCGTTTCCGTATCCATTTGTGGGCCCCCCACTTTTTGCAGTGCAGAAAGATGACGGTGGTGGAAGCGTAGCTTTCGGGAGAGTGTGGACGGGTCGGGGGAGCCGGGAACTTCCCTGATGGAACAGGGTGCGGCCGTGCTCTCCCCCGTTGCGCGGTCGCGCCTTCCGGCTCCTGGGGTGGGGATGCTGGAGGCGCCGGACGGTCAGGAGTCCTGGTCCAGGATTCCTGACCGGGCGATCAGATAGCCGAGTTGTGCCCGGCTGTTGCTTCCGAGCGCCGCAGCGAGTTTCGCAACGTGCGCCCTGCATGTGCGGACGTTCATGCCGAGACGGCGGGCGATGGAGTCGTCCACATGGCCATCGACGAGGAGTTGAGCGATGGAGCGTTGGACGCCGGAGATTCCTTGGGGAGTTGGGTCGTACTTGACGTCCTCCAAAAGGGGGGCGGCGCGGGTCCATAGTTGGTCGAATACCTTGACGAGGTACTCGACCAGCCCCGGATGCCTGAGTTCCAAGGCGACTTGACGGTCGTCCTGGGCGGGGATGAACGCGACCGTCCTGTCAAAGACGATCAGCCGTTCGATGAGTTCTTCCAGCGTCCGTATTTCGACGTTGGCATCGGCTATGCGCTCCGCGTAGGCCAAGGTGCTGGGGCTGTGACGCACGGTGTGCTGGTACAAAGTGCGTATCTTGACGCCCCGATGGACGACTGACAGGCCGCGTTCCAACGATTTGCTGAGGCTGTCCTCGTCGCGGCCTCCCCCGGGCTGGACGGTGAGCACTTCGGTCCGGCACTCTGCGGTGGCGAGATCAAGGGCCGCATTGATCCGGTTGACCCCCTCCAGCACCGTGATGGCGTGGGTGGCCGGTGGCCCCTGAGCGCTGATGTCCATGAAGGGCTCGAAGGACTCGGTGAGTTCGAGCGAGTGCCTTCGGCGCTCCTGGATTTCGCGTTCTATGGGATGCAGATGCTGTGCGAGAGCGGCGGACGGCGGAACGGGCCGGAGCCAGTCCGCATCGTCGGGGTCGGGATGCAACAGGGCGAAGTCCATGAGGCACGGAGCCGGTTCGACCTCGACGCGGGCGATGCGACCGGAGCGCAGTGCGCTGGCGTAAAGGCGTCCTCCCGCCTCGCACAGTTCGGTGACCCCATGAGGATGTGTCGCTTTTGTGTTGTTTGTGGTCATATCTTCACCCCCCAGGTTCCTGAACATGCAGGAACATGATGCATCGACGCTGTGGTGTTCGTGTGCCCAGGTGAGACATCGTCTTAGGTGCGGGGGAGAAGAATCCACAAGTGAGGACGAAGCCGACTATGTACAAGCGAATGCTTCGCTCGGCGCTTGCCGCCTCGTTCGTTGCGGCCCTGGGTCTTGGACTGCTGAGCGGTGGCGACATTGGCTGGAGCAGCGAGGCGGCTGTTGCATCAGGTGATATCGGCTGGGCTGCCCCGGCCGTCGCATCGGGTGATATCGGCTGGGTTGCCCCGACCGACATCGGCTGGTCCGCGCCGGCCCGCACGGTCGCATGACCACTCCGCCGGACGACCGCACCTTCCGGCGCGAGATGGCCACGGCCTATCGCTCCGGGTGGCACTTCATCGATCTGCTCACGGCACTCCCCCGTCGTGGCGACTCGTTGATGGTCACCCTGTTCGGTGAGCCGATCGTCGTCGTCATGGAAGAGGGCGAGGACGTCCGCGCCTATCGCTGCCTTCGTCGGCCCCGCGGGGCTCCGCAACCGGTCCGCTGTGCCGTGAGGTACGGCATGATCTTCGTCAATCTCGATCAGCGGGACCATGAGCTGTTCGAACCTGAAGCCATCTCCGCCACCCCCCGCAGTGCCTGAGCGACCCCCGTCGTTCCATATCGTTCAGGCGCTTCCCCCACACAACGGCGCCATCGTGACCTGAACACGATGGCGCCGTTGTGCTGCCCGGATTCGGGCCCGGGGCCGGTTCAGCCCCTTCCGAGGGCCCGGTCCACGGCGATCTCGATGACCACCCGGTCCGGGTTGTGCGCCGGGGTGCGCTCGTACCGCTCCGCGTAGCGGCGTACCGCGTCCTCGACCTGCCCGGACTCCGTGCGGATCGCCGCGCGGCCCTCCAGCGTCGCCCAGCGGCGTCCCTGCATCTGGCAGACCGCGACCCGTGCCCCCTCCAGGCCGGCCGCCAGGATGTGGGCGACCTTCCTGCTGTTCTTGTTGGTGATGACCCGGGCGGTTCGCGTCTCCGGGTCGTACGTCACACCCACCGGGACCACGTGCGGGGTGCCGTCCGGGCGGAGTGTCGTCAGGGTGCAGACATGGCGTTCCCGCCAGAAGGCGAGGTATTCGGGGCCGGGGTTGCGTACATCAGGCATGGGGTCAGCCTAGATACAGGGAGACGGGACAGGCATCGGCAGGCTCTGCGCAGTGTTGAGTGCAGTAGACTCAACTTTGTACCTGTTGTACGAGTCATGGTCACCGAAGCCGTGAAGCACCGGCACGAGGAGGAGACGACGCACGTGGACGCCGAGCTGACCAACAAGAGCCGGGACGCCCTCAACGCGGCCACCAGCCGGGCCGTGAAGGACGGGCATCCCGATCTGACTCCCGGGCACCTGCTGCTCGCGCTCCTCGCGGGCGAGGACAACGAGAACATCACCGACCTCCTCGCCGCCGTCGACGCCGACCAGGTGGCCGTGCGCGCCGCGACCGAGCGGCTTCTCGGGGCGCAGCCCAGCGTCACCGGCTCCACCGTCGCGCCCCCGCAGCCCAACCGAGAGCTCCTCGCCGTCATCGCCGACGCCGCGCAGCGCGCGAAGGAGCTCGGCGACGACTACCTCTCCACCGAGCACCTGCTGATCGGCGTCGCGGCGAAGGGCGGTCGCGCCGGTGAGATCCTCACTGAGCAGGGCGCCAGTGCGAAGAAGCTGCTGGACACGTTCGAGAAGAGCAGGGGAGGGCGACGGGTGACCACACCCGACCCGGAGGGTCAGTACAAGGCCCTGGAGAAGTTCGGTACGGATTTCACGGCCGCGGCCAGGGAAGGCAAGCTCGACCCCGTCATCGGCCGGGACCAGGAGATCCGCCGCGTCGTCCAGGTGCTTTCGCGGCGCACCAAGAACAACCCCGTGCTCATCGGTGAGCCCGGCGTCGGCAAGACCGCCGTCGTCGAAGGGCTCGCCCAGCGCATCATCAAGGGCGACGTTCCTGAAAGCCTCAAGAACAAGCGGCTCGTCTCGCTCGACCTCGGCGCCATGGTCGCGGGCGCGAAGTACCGCGGTGAGTTCGAGGAACGGCTGAAGACCGTCCTCTCCGAGATCAAGGAGAGCGACGGGCAGATCATCACCTTCATCGACGAGCTCCACACGGTGGTGGGCGCCGGCGCGGGCGGCGACTCCGCCATGGACGCGGGCAACATGCTCAAGCCGATGCTGGCCCGCGGCGAACTGCGGATGGTCGGCGCGACCACCCTCGACGAGTACCGCGAGCGGATCGAGAAGGACCCCGCTCTGGAGCGCCGCTTCCAGCAGGTGCTGGTCGCCGAGCCGTCCGTCGAGGACACCATCGCCATCCTGCGCGGCCTCAAGGGGCGGTACGAGGCGCACCACAAGGTCCAGATCGCCGACTCCGCCCTGGTCGCCGCAGCGACCCTCTCCGACCGCTACATCACCTCCCGGTTCCTCCCCGACAAGGCCATCGACCTGGTCGACGAGGCGGCCTCCCGGCTCCGCATGGAGATCGACTCCTCGCCCCTGGAGATCGACGAGCTCCAGCGCGCCGTCGACCGTCTGAGGATGGAGGAGCTGGCCCTCAAGAACGAGACCGACCCCGCTTCCAAGCAGCGCCTGGAGAAGCTCCGCCGCGACCTCGCCGACAAGGAGGAGGAGCTGCGCGGCCTCACCGCCCGCTGGGAGAAGGAGAAGGAGGGCCTCAACCGCGTCGGTGAGCTGAAGGAACGCCTCGACGACCTGCGCGGTCAGGCCGAGCGCGCCCAGCGCGACGGGGACTTCGACACCGCGTCCAAGCTGCTGTACGGGGAGATCCCGGGTCTGGAGCGGGAGCTGGCGGAGGCCGACGAGGCCGAGCAGGAAGCCGCCAAGGACACGATGGTCAAGGACGAGGTCGGCCCGGACGACATCGCGGATGTCGTCGGCGCCTGGACCGGAATCCCCGCCGGGCGGCTCCTGGAGGGCGAGACGCAGAAGCTGCTGCGCATGGAGGAGGAGCTCGGCAAGCGGCTGATCGGGCAGTCCCGGGCCGTGCAGGCGGTGTCGGACGCGGTACGCCGTACGCGTGCCGGAATCGCCGACCCCGACCGTCCCACCGGCTCGTTCCTCTTCCTCGGTCCGACCGGGGTCGGCAAGACCGAGCTGGCCAAGGCGCTCGCGGACTTCCTGTTCGACGACGAGCGGGCCATGATCCGCATCGACATGAGCGAGTACGGCGAGAAGCACAGCGTGGCGCGGCTCGTCGGTGCCCCTCCGGGGTACGTCGGGTACGAGGAGGGCGGCCAGCTCACGGAGGCGGTCCGCCGTCGCCCGTACAGCGTCGTTCTGCTGGACGAGGTCGAGAAGGCGCACCCCGAGGTCTTCGACATCCTGCTCCAGGTCCTCGACGACGGCCGCCTCACCGACGGGCAGGGCCGGACGGTGGACTTCCGCAACACCATCCTGATCCTGACCTCGAACCTCGGCAGCCAGTACCTGGTCGATCCCCTGACCAAGCCCGAGGTCAAGGAGCAGCAGGTTCTGGACGTAGTGCGCGCCTCGTTCAAGCCGGAGTTCCTCAACCGGCTCGACGACCTCGTGGTCTTCTCCGCGCTGTCCGGCGACGAGCTCTCGCACATCGCGGGTCTCCAGATCGGCCGCCTGGCCAAGCGCCTGGCCGACCGCAGGCTCACGCTCGACGTCACCCCCGAGGCCCTGGCCTGGCTGGCGGAGGAGGGCAACGACCCGGCGTACGGGGCACGGCCGCTGCGCCGCCTCATCCAGACGGCGATCGGCGACCGGCTCGCCAAGGAGATCCTCGCGGGCGAGATCACGGACGGCGACACGGTGCGGGTGGACCGGGTGGGGGACGGGCTGATCGTGGGTTCGGCGTCCACGGCCAAGACTCTGTAGAACGCGCCGGGTCTCGTGTCCCCGGCCAGGACCTCAGGTGTCCCGGCCGGGGACAAGTATTTGTGCGCACTGGTGGCCGCATTGATGTGTGCCCCGCGCACCCATCGCTTGTCAGCCGTTCTCGATTGCCCGCGAAATTAAGCCGAAAATTTCCATTACGTGGCCGAATGAAAGATGCCGTGCGTTCCATGCGCCGGTATTTGTATCCGGTCGATACATAAAACCGTCCTCGGTCGCGGACCGGTCGGTGGGCGGTTGCTTGCAAGGTTTCCGCGCAATATCGGGACACTCCGGACGCCTTTTCGTGGGCTGCTGGAAGGGGGCAGGGAGGAATTCGTCAGCCGGTAAGGTACGCGCATGACGGATCGGATACCTGATGACATAAGCCCGGGGGCGAAGGATTGCAAAAGCGACAATCTCATTCGCCTCGGCGAATTCCGCGCCCTGTGGGCGGCTTATGCACAGTCGGTCCTGGGTGACCAGCTCGCGCGCGTGGCACTGTCGCTACTGGTCTTCGAGCGCACGGAGTCGGCCGGCTGGACAGCGGCCACCTACGCCCTGACGACCCTGCCCGCCCTGCTGTCCGGTGTGCTTCTGTCCGGTCTGGCGGACCGCTTCCCCCGGCGCACGGTCATGATCGGATGCGACTTGGTGCGCGCGGTCCTGGTCGGGCTCATGGCGTTGCCCGGAACCCCGTTGCCCCTGCTGGCCGGCCTGCTGGTGCTGGCGCAGTTGGCCGAGTCGCCCTTCGGCGCCGCACAGGGGGCCATGCTGCCGACCGTGCTCGGCGAGCGGAGGTACGAACGGGGTCAGCGAGCCATGCTGATCACCCACCAGGCCGGACAGCTGATCGGCTTTGCCGGCGGCGGCATCGTGGTCGTGTGGCTGGGCAGCCACATCTCCCTGGGGCTGAACGCCGTGTCGTTCCTGCTCTCCGCCGTCCTGATCCGCTTCGGAGTGAAGGCGCGGCCCGTCGCGAACGCCGACGCGCGGCCGAAGCGGCTGCACAGCCAGGTCCGCAGCGCGGCCAGGCTGATCTGGTCGGACCCCCGGCTGCGGTCGCTGATGGCACTGGGCTGGCTTGCGGGATTCATCGTGCTGCCGGAAGGGCTGGCCGCCCCCTTCGCCGAAGAGGCCGACGCCGGCGCGGCCTCTGTGGGGATCCTGCTCGCCGCTCATCCGGCGGGCATGGTGCTGGGCGCGGCTCTTCTGGGCCGGGAGCGGGTGGGGGACGAGCGGCGTCGCCGCCTTCTCGGCCCGTTGGCGATCGGCGCGAATCTGCCGCTGATCTTCTACTGGGCCGGCCCCGGTGTAGGGGCCGCCGTGCTGCTGCTCATGGTGTCGGGCGTGTTCTCCGCCTACCAGATCACCGCCGGCGCCACCTTCGTTCTGCTCACGCCGGTGGACCAGCGCGGCCAGGCGCTTGGACTGGCCAGGTCGGGGCTCACCGCCATGCAGGGGATCGGTGTCGCCTCGGGCGGCCTCGCCACGGAGCTGTCGGGTTCCTCGGCCGACACCATCGGAGGCGCTGGGATCCTCGGTACGATCTGCGCGGTCCTGGTCGCCTTCGCCTGGTCGAGGGCCCGGGGAACAGGCGCGGGCACGATTCCCCTCAGGGCGTAGGACTACTGCCGGTCAATCGCGGCTAGGGTCGAAGGCAAAGTCAGGCAACCACGTGCGATCCACAGGAGTAACCGGCGATGTCTATCGATCCGTCCTCGATTCCCAACTTCGGGGGGCAGCCCGAACCGCAGGCGGCAGGACCCGAGGGCCCCGTCGTCCCTGACCAGGACCTCGTCAAGCAGTTGCTTGAGCAGATGGAGCTGAAGTTCGTCGTCGACGACGAGGGTGACCTCGCCGCGCCGTGGGAGGACTTCCGCACCTACTTCATGTTCCGTGGTGAGGACGAGCAGCAGGTCTTCTCGGTCCGTACGTTCTACGACCGGCCCCACGCCCTCGACCAGCGTCCCGTTCTGCTGGACGCGATCGACGACTGGAACCGCCGCACCCTGTGGCCGAAGGTCTACACGCACGCCCATGAGGGTGAAGAAGGCGCCGCGGCCTCCGTGCGGCTGATCGGTGAGGCGCAGATGCTCATCGGTACGGGCGTCAGCCTGGAGCACTTCGTCTCCTCGACGGTCAGCTGGGTGCGGGCCTCCATCGAGTTCGACAAGTGGCTCGTGGAGCGTCTGGGCCTGGAGCCGGCCGAGGCCAAGTCCGACGACGAGGAGTCGCCGGAGGCCTGATCCGGCACCGGAACGAGCGGGAGCCCGGTCCGGGCGCGGGCGGTCATGCCGGCCGCTGCCCCGGGCCGGGCTTTCGTCTGGGCGGCCGCTGTCAGGCCGTGAGTGTCTTCAGGCGGGCGACCGCGTCGGTCAGCACCTCGGTGCGCTTGCAGAACGCGAAGCGTACGAAGGGCGCTCCCTGTTCGCGGTGGTCGTAGAAGACGGCGTTCGGGATGGCGACGACCCCGCAGCGTTCGGGCAGGGCGCGGCAGAAGGCGAAGCCGTCCTGCTCGCCCCCCAGGGGGCGGATGTCCGTGGTGACGAAGTACGTACCGGCGGGCCGGTAGACCTCGAAGCCCGCGTCGGCGAGTCCGTCGCTCAGCAGATCGCGCTTGGCCCGGAGGTCGGCGCGCAGCTCGTCGTAGTAGGAGCGGGGCAGGCGCAGGGCCTCGGCTACGGCGTACTGGAGCGGTCCGGCGGAGACGTACGTCAGGAACTGCTTCGCCGAGCGGACCGCCGCGACCAGTTCCGGGCTCGCGGTGATCCAGCCGACCTTCCAGCCGGTGAACGAGAAGGTCTTCCCCGCACTGCTGATGGTGACCGTGCGCTCGCGCATGCCCGGGAAGGAAGCCAGCGGGAGGTGCTCGCCTTCGAACACCAGGTGTTCGTAGACCTCGTCCGTGATGACCAGGAGATCGCGTTCGCAGGCGAGTTCCGCGACGGCGGCCAGTTCGTCGCGGGTGAGGACGGTGCCGGTGGGGTTGTGCGGGGTGTTGAGCAGGATGAGGCGGGTGCGGGGGGTGACGGCCGCGCGGAGTTCGTCGAGGTCGAGCCGGTAGGCGCCGTCGTGCGGGTGCAGGGTGACGGGGACGCGGGTGCCGCCCGCCAGGGCGATGCAGGCGGCGTACGAGTCGTAGTACGGCTCCAGGGCGATGACCTCGTCGCCGGGCTCCAGGAGGGCCAGCAGGGCCGCCGCGATGGCCTCGGTGGCGCCCGCGGTGACCAGGACCTCGCTTTCGGGGTCGTACGACAGCCCGTGGAAGCGCTGCTGGTGCTCCGCGATCGCGGAGCGCAGCTCGGGGATGCCGGGGCCCGGCGGGTACTGGTTGCCGTGCCCCGCCCGAAGGGCGCGGACCGCGGCCTCGCGGATCTCTTCGGGGCCGTCGGTGTCGGGGAAACCCTGACCGAGGTTGATCGAGCCGGTCCGTACGGCCAGCGCGGACATCTCCGCGAAAATGGTCGTCCCGAACTCGGTGAGGCGGCGGTTGAGCAGCGGTCGTCCCTGTGTCATGGCCGCCATCCTGTGCCGAAGCTCTGGAGTTGCTCAAGTCTGCTTTGGCTCCGGAGGGCGCCGGGCATCCCCCTCGTACACGGGAGCGAGGACCTCGCTTCGGGGGACGGAAGGACGTGAGGGCAGTGGGGGTTTTCGGAGCGGCACTGATCGGGATCGTCGTGGTGCTGGCCATCGCCGCCGGGGTGTCAGGGGCGCGCGGCAGGCGCAGGCCGGTGCCCGGGGGGAAGGCGTCGCGGCGGCGGAAGGCCGCCGGGGCCGGCGGGAGCGGAAGCTCCAGCGCGTACGGCGGTCATGGTGGTGGCTCGTCCTGCGGCAGCAGCTCCTCGTGCGGAAGCAGCAGTTCGTCGTGCGGCGGCGGTGGCGGTTGTGGCGGGGGCAGCTGACGCGGAGCACGTGAGGTGTCCGGTGGGTGAACTCCCGCCGGACACCTTTTCGTTGAGCCACGCGGGGAGTTGTGGTTGAACAGTTGAACGGGCCGCCCCCGGGGGGATGGAAACCACGTCAAGTTGGGCAAAAACGCTGTGAGTGAGGCGTACTTCGTGATTCCCTCCCTCTAGAGAACATTCAGCCCTCGGACCCCAGTTGGACCTGATCGGGCGTTTCCCTCCCCCATGCGCATCTCCAGGGGGCGCCCCCTGTCCATGTGTCCCATGTGTGTTTGCGGAGCCGAACCATGCTCACGACCCTTCAGACGGCCTACTCCGACACCCGCGCCGCAGATCTGGCCTGGGCGCTCGGACGGGAGCCGCTGCCCGCCCTCGCCGTCCTCGACCTCCGGTTCGCGGAGGCCAAGCTGCAGTTGAGGCTGCTCGGCGCCTCTCATCAGGTCCTCCTGGAGGAGGACAGCGGTACCACCTGTTCGGAGACCGTCGCCTGTATCCCCGGCAGCAGCACCCCGCTGCCGCTCGGCGTCGCGAAGCGGCTGGGCGACTGGGAGTACGAATTCGCGGCGCGCGTCGAGACGCTCACCGAAGGTGCGTTCGCGGGGCGTGCGCAGGAGTTGCTCGCGCTCGTCGCCGACCATCCGCACGGTCTCGCCGGGACGTTCCCCGGCAGCCCGCACGCCTTCACCGCGCTGCTGGCGCAGGAGGCCGAGGGCCAGGTGCGGTGGCGCACCTGGCACGCGTACCCGCAGGAGGGGCAGTTGGTGGTGACGCGCACCCGGGTGGGTGTCCGGGTGCCGGCCCCGGCGCTCTGACCCAGCTACTTACACCCGTGTGGGTGACAGGCGGCGACAGTTTCGTAACGTAGCGTTCGCTTCATGATCGACCAGCAGGTGCCGCTGCGAGGGGGCGCGGCGCGGCTTCCCGTACGGCCGAGGACCGGACGGTTCTTCGTGCTGGCCACCGTCTTCATCTGCGCCGCCTGCGGACTCGTGTACGAGCTGGAGCTCGTCGCGCTCGCCTCGTATCTGATCGGCGACTCGGTCACGCAGGCGTCCGTCGTGCTCTCCGTGATGGTGTTCGCGATGGGTATCGGGTCGCTCCTCGCGAAACGTTTGCGCTGCCGTGCCGCGGTCGGATTCGGGCTCATCGAGGCGGCCCTCGCGCTGGTCGGCGGTTCGTCGGCGCTCGTGCTGTACGCCTCGTTCGCCTGGCTGGGGGAGTCGCGGTACGCCCTGGTCGGGTTCTCGCTGGCGATCGGCATTCTGATCGGTGCGGAGATCCCGCTGCTGATGACACTGATCCAGCGGGTCGACCGGCAGGACGCGGGCGGCGCCGTCGCCGACCTCTTCGCCGCCGACTACGTGGGGGCGCTCGTCGGCGGGCTCGCCTTTCCTTTCCTGCTGCTGCCGATGCTGGGCCAGCTCACCGGCGCGCTGTTCACCGGGGCGGTCAACGCGGCGGCGGGCGGGGCGCTGGTGCTGTGGCTGTTCCGGCGCGACCTGAGCGCCCGGTCGCGCTGGCTGCTGGTCCTGGCCAACGTCACGGTGATCGGGCTGCTGGCCACCGCCACGGTGCTGGTCGACGACTTCGAGCGGGCGGCCCGGCGCGCGGTCTACGGGGACCGGGTGCGGGTCGCCGTACAGACCGGGGTGCAGGAGATCGTCCTCACCGGAGAGGGGCGGGACTCCCTGGACCTGTATCTGGACGGGCGGCTGCGGGTCAGCGCCCGCGACGAGTACCGCTACCACGAGGCGCTGGTGCACCCGGCGATGCGCGGGCCGCACGGGCGGGTGCTGATCCTGGGCGGCGGGGACGGTCTGGCCGCCCGCGAGGTGCTGCGCTATCCGGGCGTACGGGCCGTGACGGTCGTCGAGCTGGACCCCGCCGTCACCCGACTGGCCCGGACGGACCCCGCGCTGTCCGGGCTGAACGGGCACGCGTACCGGGACCCGCGGCTCACGACGGTCGGCGGGGACGCGTTCACATGGCTGCGGACTGCACACGGCCCCTACGACGTGGTCGTATCGGATCTGCCGGACCCCGGGATCACGGCGAGCACGAAGCTCTACTCGGCGGAGTTCTACGGGCTGGTCGCGGAGGCCCTCGCGCCGGGCGGCCGGCTGGTGGTGCACGCAGGGCCCGTGGGCATCCGGCCGCAGACCTTCTGGACGGTGGACGCGTCGATCCGGGCGGGCGGCCTGGCGACGCGCCCGTACCGGATCGCCGGCCGGCTCTCCGGCTTCGCGGCGGGTCCGAACCGGGTGACGGGCCGGACGGAGGAACCGCGCGACTGGGGATTCGTCCTGGCCTCGGCGCACACGGCGCCCGCGCTGGGTCTGCACCCCGCGGCACCGGGGCTGCGGTCCCTGGGGGAGCGGGAGCTGTGGGAGGCGGGGTCGACCGCGGAGAGCGTACGTGTACGGGTGCGGGCGCCGTCGACGCTGGTGCATCCGCGGTACTGGGAGGAATCGTGAGGGTGCGGTGCCGGTGGTGTCGGTGCGGGGGGATCGGAGGCGTGCGGGGTGCCGAAGCGCTGACGTGGCGGCCGGGTCTGAGTAGGCTCGGTTTCCATGGAGCATGAGGTGTTCGTTCCGGTTCCGGTCCTGTCCCTGCGGAGGACCCTGGGCGATGCTGCCCGGGTCGCGCGCTGTGTGCCTGGACTCCAGCAGGACGCCGACGCGTCGGCGGGCCCGCTGTCCGGCCGGCTGAAGATCAGGGTCGACGGCCACACGATCACCTACCGGGGCGTGCTGGAGCTCGCCGGCCGCGACGGTGACACCTTCGTCGTGTCCGGGGAGGGTGTGGAGGCGCGGGGTACGGGCTCGGCGAAGCTGGCCCTCACGCTCACCCTCACGGAGACCGACGGCGGTACGACGATCGAGTTCGCCGGGACGGCGGGCGGAGACGGCCGCATCGTGGACCTGGACGACGCGGCGGCGCTGGCGGCGGCCCATCGGTTGCTGGACCGCTTCACGCAGCAGCTGGTGACGGAGTCGCTGGCGGGGGGGCCGGGGGAGCCGGGGGTGTCGGGGGAGCCTGGGGTGTCGGGGGAGCCGAGGGTGTCCGATGAGGTGGTGGGCTTCTCCGAGGAGTCCGGCCCCGAGGAGTCCGCGCCCATGCACGAGGCCGCGCCCGACGAGGCGCCGTCCGCCGAGCCGCCGCCCGGTAAGGGGTCCGTGTACGACGCCCCGGTGCCGCCGCCCTCGCTCGACCCGCTCGCGGAGGTCGAGTTCACCGTGCCGGACGGGCCTCCGGCCGAGGCCGCGCACGCCCGGCGCACCATGATCGGGCGCAGCACGGAGGAGGTCGACCACGCCCCGCCGCGCGGCCGGTACGCGCCCGTGCCCTCGCCCGAGGCCGACCGGGCCGGGGCGACCCTGCGCTGGGTCGCACCCGCCGCCGCCCTCGCGCTCGCCTCCGCGGTGGTCGTGGGTCGTGCGCTGCGGCGGCGGAGGTAGCGGCGCCAGTAGTGTCGTGGGGTGAGCAGAGCTGCGAAGAACGTCCGGCTGACCGTCGGCGACGCCGAGTTGACCGTTGACCCCACCCATGGCTGCCGGATCAGCAGCCTGCGGATCGGTGGCACCGAACTGCTGCGCCAGGGGGAGCGGTACGGCTGCTTCCCGATGGTGCCGTGGTGCGGGCGTACCGGGAACGGGCAGTTCCGCAGCGGCGGTGAACTGCACAGCCTGCCGCTGAACGCCCCGCCGCACGCCATCCACGGCACCGGGCGCGACACCTCCTGGCACACCGCCATGGAGACGGGGAACGAAGCGGCCTTCTATTACGACCTGGCCGAACCGTGGCCCTACCCGGGCCGGGTGACGCAGACCTTCGAGCTCGCCGAGGACTCGCTGACGCTCCGTATGGGCGTCGAGGCTCACGTGGACTCCTTCCCGGCGCAGGCAGGCTGGCACCCTTGGTTCCACCGCACCATCGGAGGCCGGGACGTGCGGCTCGACTTCGACGCCGCCTGGCAGGAGGAGCGAGGCGAGGAGCATCTGCCGACCGGCCGCCGGATCGACCCTCTGCCCGGCCCGTGGGACGACTGCTTCGGGATGCCCGACGGTGTCGATGTGAAGCTCACCTGGCCGGAGCAGCTGGAGCTGACGGTGAAGAGCCGGGACGAGTGGGTGGTCGTCTACGACGAGCAGGACGACGCGGTGTGTGTGGAGCCGCAGTCGGGCCCGCCGAACGGGCTGAACACCGCGCCCCGGCTGGTCACCCCGATCGAGCCGCTGGAGATCGCGACGACCTGGAGCTGGGTGCGGCTCTGACCGGCGACGGCAGCGCTTACCCTCGTTGACATGACTGACGTACGCGCTGAGCTGCTCCAGCAGATCAAGGACAAGGCCGTGGTACACGGCAAGGTGACCCTCTCCTCGGGTCTGGAAGCCGACTGGTACATCGACCTGCGCCGGATCACGCTGGACGGCAAGGCCGCGCCTATGGTCGGTCAGGTGATGCTCGACGCCACCGCCGACCTGGACTACGACTGCGTCGGCGGTCTGACGCTGGGCGCCGACCCGGTGGCCACGTCGATGCTGCACGCCTCCGCGGCGCGCGGGCAGAGCCTGGACGCCTTCGTCGTCCGCAAGGCGCAGAAGGCGCACGGGATGCAGCGCCGGATCGAGGGCACGGACGTGAAGGGCCGCCGCTGCCTGGTCGTCGAGGACACCTCGACGACGGGCGGTTCGCCGCTGACCGCCGTGGAGGCGGTGCGCGAGGCCGGGGGCGAGGTCGTCGCCGTCGCCGTGATCGTGGAGCGGGGGGCCGCCCCCGCCGTCGCGGAGGCCGGGCTGCCGTACGTCCACGTCTACTCCGTGGCGGACCTCGACCTGTCCTGACCTGCGGATTCGAACAAGGGCGGGCCGTTTCACGTGAAACGGCCCGCCCTTGTGTGTGGCCGGGTCGGGGAGGCCGGGTGGAGCCGCGGCGAGAGTCTGGGAAGATGGGGGCGACGATGACGTCGCCCCCAGGTCAGGGACCAGCACTGCACACCCGCACATCCCAAGGAGCGGACAGATGCCCATCGCAACCCCCGAGGTCTACGCCGAGATGCTCGACCGGGCGAAGGCAGGCAAGTTCGCCTACCCGGCCATCAATGTGACCTCGACCCAGACCCTGCACGCTGCACTGCGCGGTTTCGCGGAGGCCGAGAGCGACGGCATCATCCAGATCTCCACCGGTGGGGCGGAGTTCCTGGGCGGCCAGTACAACAAGGACATGGTCACGGGCGCTGTCGCCCTGGCCGAGTTCGCGCACATCGTCGCCGCCAAGTACGACGTCACCGTCGCGCTGCACACCGACCACTGCCCCAAGGACAAGCTGGACACCTATGTGCGTCCGCTGATCGAGGTCTCCGCGGAGCGTGTCGCCAAGGGTCTGAACCCGCTGTTCCAGTCCCACATGTGGGACGGCTCGGCCGAGAACCTCGCCGACAACCTCTCCATCGGTCAGGAGCTGCTCGCCAAGGCCGCCGCCGCCAAGATCATTCTTGAGGTCGAGATCACTCCGACCGGTGGCGAGGAGGACGGCGTCACGCACGAGATCAACGACGAGCTGTACACGACCGTCGACGACGCGCTGCGTACGGCCGAGGCGCTCGGCCTGGGCGAGAAGGGCCGCTACCTGCTGGCCGCGTCCTTCGGCAACGTCCACGGTGTGTACAAGCCGGGCAACGTCGTGCTCCGTCCCGAGCTGCTGAAGGACCTCCAGGAGGGTGTCGGCGCCAAGTACGGCCGTACGTCCCCGTTCGACTTCGTCTTCCACGGCGGCTCCGGCTCCTCCGCGGAGGAGATCGCCACCGCGCTTGAGAACGGCGTCGTGAAGATGAACCTCGACACCGACACCCAGTACGCCTTCACGCGGCCGGTCGCGGACCACATGTTCCGTAACTACGACGGCGTGCTGAAGGTCGACGGCGATGTCGGCACCAAGTCGAAGTACGACCCCCGCACCTGGGGCAAGCTGGCCGAGGCGGGCATGGCCGCGCGTGTCACCGAGGCGTGTGCCAACCTGCGGTCCACGGGCACCAAGCTGAAGTAGTCGGCAAGCTGTTTGCTGTGGTGGGCCCGGTACCCCTTGGGGTGCCGGGCCCGTTTCGTGTCCGAGTCGCATGTTCGAGCGATGTGAGGTAGCTGCTGTGAGTGCGTCCTACGACTTCGACACCGTCGTCGACCGCCGGGGCACCTGGTGCGTCCAGTGGGACGGGGTCGCCGACCGGTTCGGGGTGGACGGGCTGCTGCCGTTCACCATCTCCGACATGGACTTCGAGACCGCGCCCGAGGTACTGGCCGCGCTGCGGTCCCGGCTCGATCACGGGGTGTTCGGCTACACGGACTGGGAGCAGGACGACTTCCGCTCGGCGATCGCGCACTGGTACGAGACCCGGTACGGCACCGGTCTCGACACCGGGCGGCTGGTCTACGGGCCGTCCGTCCTCAGCCAGCTCTCGCAGTTCCTCCAGATGTGGACGGACGCCGGGGACGGGGTGGTCGTCCACACCCCCACGTACGACGGCTTCCGCAAGGCGATCACCGGGCTCGGGCGTGAGCTGCGGGGCGTGCCGGTGGGGGATGTGGAGGCGCTTGAGCGGGAGCTCGCGCGGGCCGACGCGAAGGTGCTCGTGCTGTGTTCGCCGCACAATCCGACCGGGCGGGTGTGGACGGAGGCCGAGCTGACGGAGATGGCCGCGCTGGCCGGGCGGTACGGGGTGGCGGTGGTCAGCGACGAGATACACGCGGACTTCGTGCACGACGGGCACCGGCATGTGCCCTGGACGCGGGTGGGGGGTGACGGGCGCTGGGCGGTCATCACGTCCGCGTCGAAGTCGTTCAACTTTCCGGCGCTGACGGGGTCGTACGGGATCGTCGGCCGGCCGTCGGACCGGGCGGAGTTCCTGCGGCGGATGCAGACGGCGGAGGGCCTCGCCTCGCCGGCGGTGCTCTCGCTGACCGCGCACATCGCGGCGTACCGGGAGGGTGCGGCGTGGCTGGACGCGGTCCGTGCGTACGTGGCGGGGAATCTGGCGCTGGTGGCGGAGCGGCTGAACGGGGCGTTTCCCGAGCTGGGCTGGGAGCCGCCGCAGGCGGGGTATCTCGCGTGGATCGATCTGCGGGCGCTGGGTGTGGACGACGAGGCGTTGCAGCGGGTGCTGATCGAGCGGGAGAAGGTCGCGATCATGCCGGGGGCGGTGTACGGGGCGGCGGGGTTCCTGCGGCTGAATGTGGGGTGCCCTCGGAGCAAGGTGGTGGCCGGGGTGGAGGCGTTGATCCGGGGGGTGGGGAGCGGGCGGTAGGGCGGGGGCAGGGGGAGTGCGGGTGCGAGGTGCGCCTGCGGCGGGCGTTCCCCTACCCGCCCCTTCCCGAAACCGGGGCTCCGCCCCGGGCCCCGGTCCTCAAACGCCGGACGGGCTGAAAGGAACCGGGCGCCGGTCCTGAAACGCCGGACGGGCTGAAAGGAACCGGGCGCCGGTCCTCGAACGCCGGACGGGCTGAAAGATCGCCGGGTCGGGCCCCGCCCGGTCGCAGCGTGAACCTGGACCCGTGATGCTGGCTGCATGGATGATGCGCATGCCGGCGGTGACGGAATCCGGGTCGCTTCGCCCGTCGGTCGCTGGGTCGTCCTGACCACCGTTCTCGGGTCGAGCATGGCCATGCTCGACTCCACCGTGATCAACGTCGCCCTGCCCCGCATCGGCGAGGACCTCGATACCGATCTGGCCGCGCTCCAGTGGACCGTCAACGCCTACATGCTCACCCTCGCCGGGCTGATCCTCCTCGGTGGGGCGCTCGGGGACCGGTACGGGCGGCGGCGGGTGTTCGTCGTGGGGGTCGTGTGGTTCGCCGCCGCCTCGTTGCTCTGCGGGATCGCGCCCAACGCCGGTGTCCTGATCGCCGCCCGTGCCCTGCAAGGGGTCGGTGGTGCGCTGCTCACGCCGGGGTCGCTCGCGCTCATCCAGGCCAGTTTCCATCCGGACGACCGGGCGCGTGCCGTCGGGCTCTGGTCGGGGCTCGGCGGGGTGGGGGCCGCGATCGGGCCGTTCGTGGGGGGCTGGCTCGTCGACGGGCCCGGCTGGCGCTGGGTATTCCTGCTCAACCTGCCGCTCGCCGCCATCTGCGTACCCGTGGCTCTGCGCCACGTACCGGAGTCCCGGGACCCGAACGCGCACGGCCGCTTCGACGTGCTGGGGGCCGTGCTCGGGGCGCTCGCGCTGGCGGGTGTCACGTTCGCGCTGATCGAGGCACCGGGGCAGGGCGCGTCCCCGGTCGTCATCGGGGCCGCCGTGGGCGGTGTGCTGCTCGGTGCGGCGTTCGTGCAGGTGGAGCGGCGGCGGCCCGATCCGATGCTGCCGCCCTCGATCTTCGCGTCCCGGCTGTTCACCATGGTCAACATCGTCACCCTCTGTGTGTACGCGGCGCTCGGCGGCTTCTTCTTCCTCTCCGCGATGCAGCTCCAGGTCGTCGCCGGATACTCGGCGCTCGGGGCGGGCACCGCGCTGCTGCCGACGACCGTGCTGATGCTGCTGTTCTCCGCCTGGGCGGGTGATCTCGGGCGGCGGATCGGACCCCGCATCCCGCTCACGGTCGGGCCCCTGCTGGCCGCCGCCGGGATGCTGCTGATGCTGCGGGTCGGTCCTGGCGCCTCCGTCTCCTCGTACGTCACCGATGTGCTGCCCGCCGTCCTGGTGCTCGGCGCCGGCCTGGTGATCCTGGTCGCCCCGCTCACCGCGACCGTCCTGGCCGCTGTGGACACCGGGCGCGCCGGGCTCGCCAGTGGCATCAACAACGCGGCGGCGCGCGCGGCGGGGCTGATCGCGGTGGCCGCGCTGCCGCTGCTCGCGGGGATGGGCCCGGAGGCGTACCGCGACGCCGACGAGTTCGCCTCGACGTTCCGGCGGGCGATGCCGATGTGCGCGGGGCTGCTGGTGCTGGGCGCGGCGATCGCCTGGGCGACGGTGCGGACCCCGCCGAAGGCGGCCCGGCCCGCGTGCACCGTGCACTGCGGGGTCGCGGCGCCGCCCCTGGAGCCCGTACGCGAGACGGGAGGCGAACCGGGAAGCGAGCCGGGACGCGAACCGGGACGGGAAGCGGGGTGATGCCCCACGGGGGCGTCCCACCAGGCACACTTGAGTCCATGTCCATCCACGAGAACCTGCTCGGGGGGCCCTCCCCGACCCATCTGCCCGACGATCCGGAGCCGCGCGAGCTGCTCGCCAACGGTGCGGCGCCCGCCGATGTCGCAGCGAAGTACCCCACATCCTCGCTGGCCTGGGCGCAGCTCGCCGACGAGGCGTACGAGGGCGGCCGGGTCATCGAGTCGTACGCGTACGCCCGTACCGGCTACCACCGCGGCCTCGACGCCCTGCGCCGCTCCGGCTGGAAGGGCCACGGCCCCGTCCCGTTCGAGCACGAGCCGAACCGCGGCTTCCTGCGCGCGCTGCACGCCCTCGCCCGCGCCGCGGGGGACATCGGTGAGAAGGACGAGTACGAGCGCTGCTCGACGTTCCTGCGCGACTCCTCGCAGACCGCCGCCGACACCCTGGGCTGAGACCGCTCTGGGCTGATTCAGCCCGCCCTGTGCTGTACCGGGCCCCGTGGACATCTGCGTCCGCGGGGCCCGTGTGCTGCCCCGCTCCCGCCGCTCACCCGATGCCCGGGAGACGGCGCCCGCGGGCCCGGCTTAGGATGCCGACAGGGGACCGGAGCTCCACTTCCTTCACGGAAGGGGCGGACCGCTACCCGGAAGCTCGTTTGTCGAGGAGACAGAAATGTCGACGAATCACCCCGACCCCGAAGCCACCGGTGCGGACACCCCGCACCTGGACTTCGCGGGAACGACTCCGTACGAGGACTATGTCCAGGCGGATGTCCTGACCCACCTCCAGCACCTTCGCTCGGACGATCCCGGCGAGATGGTCTTCCTGGTCACCACCCAGGTCATGGAGCTGTGGTTCACGGTCATCGTGCACGAGTGGGAGACCGCGGCGCACGCCCTGCGCGAGGACCGCATACCCGTCGCGCGCGACGCCCTGAAGCGGTCCGTACGGGAGCTGGAGGCGCTGAACGCCTCCTGGACCCCGCTGGCCGGGCTCACCCCCGCCCAGTTCAACTCCTACCGCGGAGCGCTCGGCGAAGGCTCGGGATTCCAGTCGGCGATGTACCGGCGGATGGAGTTCCTGCTCGGGGACAAGTCCGCCTCCATGCTCGTGCCGCACCGGGGCGCGCCCCGGGTGTACGCCGAGCTGGAGAAGGCGCTCCACGAGCCCAGCCTGTACGACGAGGTGCTGGCCCTCCTCGCCCGTCGCGGGCACGCGGTGCCGCAGTCCGTGCTCGGCCGTGACCTGGCTCAGAAGTACGAGCCGTCCGCCGAGGTCGAGGCCGTCTGGGCGCGGATCTACGCCAACCCCGACCAGCACGACGAGCTCGTCCGCCTCGGCGAGGCGCTCACCGACGTCGGAGAACTGGTCTGGCGCTGGCGCAACGACCACCTGGTCGCCACCCGGCGCGCGATGGGCTCGAAGACCGGGACCGGCGGCTCGGCCGGGGTCGCGTGGCTGGAGAAGCGGGCCACGAAGAACGTCTTCCCCGAGCTGTGGACGGCGCGCAGCCATGTCTGAGACCTTCGCCGAGAAGGCTGCGGCGCTCGACGCCGCCGACGAACTGGCCAAGCTCCGAGAGCTGTTCACCCTCGACGACACCGTCTACCTCGACGGGAACTCGCTGGGCGCGCTGCCCCGTCACGTACCCGCCCGGATCCAGGACGTCCTCGCCCGCGAGTGGGGCGAGCTGCGCATCCGGTCCTGGGACGAGAGCGGCTGGTGGACCGCGCCCGAGCGGATCGGCGACCGGATCGCCCCGCTCGTCGGGGCCGCCGCCGGGCAGATCGTGGTGGGCGACTCGACGAGCGTGAACGTCTTCAAGGCCGTCGTCGCCGCGAGCCGCCTCGCGGCCGACGGACGCGACGAGATCCTGGTTGACGCGACGACCTTTCCCACGGACGGGTACATCGCGGAGTCCGCCGCCCGGATGACCGGACACCGGATCGTCCCGGTCGCGCCCGCCGATGTCCTGGGTGCGCTCGGCCCCCGTACGGCGGTCGTCCTGCTCAACCACGTCGACTACCGCACGGGCAGGCTGCACGACCTGCCCGGTCTCACCGCCGCCGTGCACGCGGCGGGCGGCATCGCCGTCTGGGACCTGTGCCACAGCGCGGGCGCCCTGCCCGTCGGCCTCGACGAGCGCGGCGTTGACCTGGCCGTCGGCTGCACCTACAAGTACCTGAACGGCGGCCCCGGTTCGCCCGCCTACCTGTACGTCGCCGAGCGCCACCAAGCGGCGTTCGACTCCCCCCTGCCGGGCTGGACGTCGCACGCCGACCCGTTCGCGATGACGCCCGGATACGCGCCCGCCGAGGGTGCGGTACGGGGCCGGGTCGGCACCCCCGACATCCTGTCCATGCTGGCGCTCGAAGCGTCGCTGGACGTGTGGGACGGGGTGGACGTGGCCGCCGTACGGGCCAAGTCCCTCGCGCTGACGGACTTCTTCCTGGAGTGCGTCGCCGCGTACGTGCCGGAGGGCCGGGTCACCTCGGTCACCCCGGCCGCGCACGCGGAACGCGGCAGCCAGGTCGCGTTGCGGTGCGAGGACGCGGAGCCGGTGATGCGTGCGCTCATCGAGCGGGGTGTGGTCGGGGACCTGCGCCGGCCGGACGTGCTGCGGTTCGGGTTCACGCCGTTGTACGTGGGGTTCGCGGACGCGGAGCGGGCCGCGCGGGTTCTTGCGGAGGTTGTCGCGGAGGTTCTCGGGGAGGAATGAGTCCGTCCGGCGATCAAGGGGCCTGCGTGGGGCTGATAACGTCCCCGCAGGTCAGGCCAGTTGGGCACAGGTGTAGGACGGTTGGAGCAGCATGTCGGATTCTGCCGCGCGTGATCGTGATGCCGCCGAGGAGGAGTCGGCGTTCGCGCATCCGGTGGTCGCCCCCGATCGGTCCGCGGCCTACGGCAGCCACCCGGATCAGGTGATCGACTTCTACGCCCCCCGGGACGGCAGGACCGGGGCGCCGCTCGTCGTCCTCTTCCACGGCGGGGCGTGGCGTGCTCCGTACGACCGGCTCCATGTGTCACCGCTCGCGGACTTCCTGGCCCGGCGGGGTTTCGCCGTCGCCAACGTCGAGTACCGGCGCGGCAGCGAGATCCCGCAGCAGCGCGGTTCAGGTCCGGTCGCCGGCCGCTGGCCCGAGACCTTCGACGACGTCGCCGCCGCGATGGACGCGATGCCGGTGCTGGCCGGCAGGGAACTGCCGCAGGCCGATGTGCGGCGGACCGTGGTCACCGGGCACTCGGCGGGCGGTCAGCTGGCGCTGTGGGCCGCCGCCCGGCACGTACTCCCCGAGGGGTCGCCGTGGCGGCTGCCCTCGCCGCCGCCACTGCGCGGTGTCGTCGCGCTGGCGCCGATCGCCGACTTCGCGACCGCCGTCGAGCTGGACGTCTGCTCCGGTGCCGCGCATCAACTGCTGGGCGGAGAGGGGGACTTCGCGGTACGGAGCGCCTTCGCCGACCCGGCGGTCCTGCTGCCCACCGGTATCGCGACGGCCGTGGTGCAGGGCGCCTGCGACCTGACCGTGCCGCAGGCGGTGTCGGAGGCGTTCGTCGACGCCGCGGCGAAGGCGGGCGAGATGGTGGGGCTGACGCTGCTGGAGGAGGTCGGGCACTTCCCGCTCATCGATCCCTCGGCCGACGCGTGTGCCGTGGTCGCGGAGGAGCTGGCCCAGCTGGCGTGGTGAGGGCGCCTCGCGTACCCCCGCGTACCCCCGCGTACCCCCGTGTAGTCCTTGCGACGGACGGTGCGGGATCCGCATCACTGCTGACGACCCCGCTCGCCGCGCCGCCTACCGTGAGAGCGTGACCGAGACCAAGACCCGAAGCCCCGAGTTCCGGCTGGCCGCAGATGCGATAGGCGGCCTGCGGCAGGATCTCTTCCAGAATGTGCTCGCCTACCGTCCGCTGGACCCGCTGGGGACCGGCGGACCGGTGATCCGGCGGCTGCCCAAGCGGCTGCGGGCGCGAGCCGTCTGGTTTCCGCACGCGGTGGTCGGCGCGCTGGCCCTGTTCACGGCGATCATGGGCCTTGTCATGGCGGACTCCCACGGTGTCTACGGGATCGCGGCCGTCGTCAGCGGGCTGCTGCCGGCCATTCCGCTCCTGATGTCGCTGGTCAGGCCCGTCGGCGCGTTCTGGGCGTCGATCGTGCTGACCCCGGTGGCCGCGGTCGCGGGCAGCGGGGACTGGCCGTGGGGACCGAGCATGTTCCTCTGCCACCTGGGCGTTCTGGTCGTTGTCGCGGCACGTACCCGGGCGCGTACCGCCGCGTGGATGTGGGTCCTCACCATGTTCGTGGGGTCCCTCCTGGACAAATTCGGCAGCGGGTACTCCTCCACCATCGCGGGCATGGGCGTCACCTCCGCGTTCGCCCTGCTCGTCGTCGCCATGGTCCAGGTGCGGCGGGAGGCTCAGCGCGAGGTGACCGTGCAGCGCACCGTGACCGCCGTCGAGCGCGACCGGCGCACGCTCCTGGAGGAGCGCACGACCATCGCCCGTGAGCTGCACGACGTCGTCGCCCACCACATGTCGGTCGTGGCGATCCAGGCGGAGGCCGCCCCGTACCGGGTGGAGAACCCGCCGCCCGAGCTGGAGCAGGCCTTCCTCACCATCCGCGAGAACGCCGTCGCCGCGCTCACCGAGCTCCGCCGGGTCCTCGGTGTCGTACGGGCCGAGGACTACGAGGCCCCGGACGCCCCGCAGCCCACGCTCGCCGAGCTCGACCGGCTGCTCGCCAATGTGGGGGACGCGGGCCTCGAGACGGAGAAGACGGTCACCGGTGCGGTACGCGAGCTGCCGCAGGGCGTCGAGCTGTCGGCGTACCGGATCATCCAGGAAGCCCTGAGCAACACGCTGCGGCACGCGCCGGGCGCCGCGGCGAAGGTGGAGATCGGCTATGTGCTCGGCGGTCTCGGGCTGCGTGTCGTGAACGGGCCGCCCACCGGTCTCGTCAAGCCGTCGCCGGGGGCCGGGCACGGCATCACGGGGATGCGGGAGCGGGTGGCCATGCTGGACGGGGAGATGACCGCGCAGACCACGGCGGACGGTGGGTACGAGATCACCGCCTTCATCCCCGTACAGATGGTCCGCGAGCAGGCACCGGACGACACGATGCCGGGCGGGGCGACCCCGGGCGGGGCCGTATGAACAACATCAGGGTGCTGATCGTCGACGACCAGATGATGGTTCGCGAGGGCTTCTCGGTGCTGCTCAACGCGATGCCCGGCATCGAGGTCGTGGGCGAGGCCGTCGACGGTCGGCAGGCCGTCTCGCAGGTCGCCGCCCTGCGGCCCGACGTGGTGCTGATGGACATCCGGATGCCGGAACTCAACGGCATCGAGGCCACCCGCGAGATCGTCGCCGCCGACGCGGACGCCAAGGTCCTCGTCCTGACCACGTTCGACCTCGACGAGTACGTGTACCAGGCGCTGCGCGCGGGGGCCTCGGGCTTCCTGCTGAAGGACGCGTCGGCCCGTCAGCTCGCTGACGGTGTACGGGTGGTGGCGTCCGGCGAGGCGCTGCTCGCGCCGACGGTCACACGGCGGCTGATCACGGAGTTCTCGAAGCTCGCCGAAGCGCCGCGGCCTCCCGCGCTCGCCAGGATCGGCGATCTCACGGAGCGGGAGACGGAGGTGCTCGTGCTGATCGCGCAAGGACTGTCGAACGCGGAGATCGCCTCGCGGCTGGTGGTCGCCGAGTCCACCATCAAGACGCACGTCAGCCGCATCCTGGTGAAGCTGGGGCTGCGTGACCGTACGCAGGCGGCGGTGTTCGCGTACGAGGCGCGACTGGTGACGCCGGGGTAGGGGTTGGTGGGCGGTGCCGCCCACCGCTTGGGGGCGGGGCCCGGGGCCGGGGGCCGTCCAGGGGCCCCCGTGGTCAGCGGGCTGTAGCGTCGCCTCATGTACGTGTCCTTCGACCCCTGGTCGCCCGCGTTCGTCGCCGATCCGTATCCCGCCTACACCGCGCTGCGCGCCGCAGGCCGGGCGCACTACTTCGAGCCGACCCGGCAGTGGCTTATCCCGCACTACTCCGATGTGTCCGGCCTGCTGCGCGACCGGCGTCTCGGCCGGACATATCTTCACCGGTTCACCCACGAGGAGTTCGGGCTCACCCCGCCGCCGGCCGCCCACGAGCCCTTCCACACGCTCAACGGGCAGGGGCTGCTCGATCTGGAGGCCCCCGACCACACGCGCATCCGGCGGCTGGTCTCCAAGGCGTTCACCCCGCGTACGGTCGAGCGGCTCGCGCCCACGGTGGAGCGGCTGGCGGCCGAGCTGGTCGACGCGTTCGTCGCCTCGGGCGGCGGCGACCTGCTGGCAGAGGTCGCCGAGCCGCTGCCCGTGGCCGTCATCGCCGAGATGCTCGGGGTGCCGGAGGCCGACCGGGCGCTGCTGCGGCCGTGGTCCTCGGCGATCTGCGGGATGTTCGAGCTGAACCCGTCGGAGGAGACGGCCCGGGAGGCCGTCCGGGCTTCGGTGGACTTCTCCGCGTATCTGCGGGGGCTGATCGCGGAGCGCCGCAGCGACCCCGGGACGGACCTGATCTCCGCGCTCATCGCCGCCCACGACGAGGGGGAGCGGCTCAGCGAGCAGGAGATGATCTCCACGTGTGTGCTGCTGCTGAACGCGGGGCACGAGGCGACCGTCAACACCACGGTCAACGGCTGGTGGACGCTCTTCCGGCACCCGGAGCAGTTGGCGGCCCTGCGCGGAGATCACGGTCTGCTGCCCACCGCCGTGGAGGAACTGCTGCGGTACGACACTCCGTTGCAGATGTTCGAGCGCTGGGTGCTCGACGACATCGAGATCGCCGGCACGGTCATTCCGCGTGGTTCGGAGGTGGCCCTTCTCTTCGGCTCGGCCAACCGGGACCCGGAGCGGTTCGCCGACCCCGGCACGCTGGACCTGTCCCGGCCGGACAACCCGCACATCACGTTCGGAGCGGGTATCCACTACTGCCTGGGGGCCCCGCTGGCCCGTATCGAACTGGCCGCCTCGTTCGGCGAGTTGTTGCGCAAGGCGCCGGACATGCGGCTGGTCGCAGAGCCGGAGTGGCATCCGGGCTATGTGATCCGGGGGCTGAAGGAACTGAACGTGGAGCTGTGAGGGCGGGGGTCCGGGGAGTCGGGGGCCGGGGTCCGGACCCCGGCTCTCGACTCCCCGGCTCTCGACTCATCTCAGGTCAGGACGTCCCGGCGGCGCAGAGCCGTCAGACCGGCGGCTATCAGGGCCGCCGCCCCCACCGTCATCAGCAGCACCGGGGTCCACGCCATCTCCGTCCCCGGCAGCTTCGGCAGGTGGCCGAACGGGGACAGGTTCATCACCGAGCCGGGCAGGTCGAGCGCCGGGCCGATCCAGCCGATCAGCAGGCAGGCACCGACCACACCCCAGGCCGCGGGTGCCGCCTTGGGAAAGGCCCCGTACAGCAGCACCGCCAGTCCGCCGAGGAGCCAGATCGCGGGTAGCTGGACCAGGGCCGCGCCGAGCACCGCGCCGAATTCCTGGCCGTATCCGACGGCCAGTCCGAGGCCGCCCGCCAGCATGACGACGACCGCGCCGCCGAAGGCGATCACCAGGTGACCGGCCGCCCAGCGCAGTCGGCCCAGCCGGTTCGCCAGGAGTGGTTCGGCGCGCTGCGAGGTCTCCTCGCTGTGGAGGCGGAGGACAGAGGCCACCGCGTACAGCGCGGCCATCATCCCCAGCATGCCGACCATCGCGGCCAGGAACGCCTGGGTCATGGCCTCCTGGCCGCCCATCCGCGCGAAGATCTCCTTGGCCTGCTCGTTGTCGCCGACCAGGTCGGCCGCGCCTTCGGCCATGCCGCCGAAGACGACGCCCGCTACGGCGAAGCCCACGGTCCAGCCGAACAGGGTGCCGCGCTGCAACCGCCAGGCCAGACCGCCCGCCGTGGCGAGCCGGCCCTCGGCCGGTCCCGGGCGGGCCGGCAGGAAGCCCATGCCCATGTCGCGCCGTCCTGCCAGGGTGTACGCCGCCGCACCCTGGCCCGCGATCGCCGCGACGGCGAGCAGCAGCACCCACCAGCGTTCGCCCGCGTAGGGCCGCATGTTCTCGGCCCAGCCGATCGGTGAGAGCCAGGTCAGGAGCGACGATCCGTCGTTGGTGCCGGAGTCTCCTGCCGCTCGCAGCAGGAAGGCGAGGCCGACCACGCCGCCCGTCATTCCCTTGGCGAGCCGTGCGCTCTCGGTGAGCTGCGCGACGATCGCCGCCATGGTGGCGAAGACCATGCCGGTCGCGCCGACCGCGAGCCCGAGTGCCAGAGCTCCGGTGCCGCCCTGGCCCGCGAGGCCGCCCGTGATGAGCAGGGCGACCAGTCCGTTGGCGACGAGGGCGGTGCACAAGGCCGAGGTCAGCGGGGCGCGTCGCCCCACCATGGCGGAGGAGAGCATCTCCTGACGACCCGTCTCCTCTTCCTCCCGGGTGTGCCGGGTGACGATGATCAGGCTCATCACGGCGGCCAGCGTGGCGGCGAAGACTCCGAACCGCCAGGCCACCAGTGCGCCGACTGAGTCGTCGAAGACCGGTCCGTACATGGCGCGCAGCGAACTGTTGGCAGTCATGGACCGGGCTGCCTCGGCACGGTCGGCCGGGGTGTCGTACAGCGTCTCGATGGACGAGCCGCCGCTGACGACCATCAGGGTCAGTACGAGGACCCAGACCGGGAGCATGACGCGGTCCCGGCGCATGGCCAGCCTGAACAGTGGCTTCGTGCCGGTGAGTTGGCCGGCGGGTCGGCCGGTGGGTCGGCCCGCGCCGCCGGGGCTCCGTACCGCGAGGTCCGCGGTCATCGCGCGATCACCTCTTCCGCGGCTGTGGAGTCGGTGTCCTGGTAGTGGCGGAGGAACAGCTCCTCCAGGGTGGGCGGGGTGCTGGTCAGCGAGCGCACGCCCGAGGTGGTGAGCGAGCGCAGCACGGCGTCGAGCTTGTCCGTGTCGACCTGGAGCCGGACGCGCCTGCCCTGTACGTCCAGGTCGTGGACGCCGGGCAGGTCGGCGATCCCGTTGGGCGAGGCTGCCAGTTCGGCGGTGATGCTGGTACGGGTCAGGTGCCGCAGGTCCGCGAGGGAACCCGTCTCGACGGTGACGCCCTTGCGGATGATGCTGACCCGGTCGCAGAGGGTCTCGATCTCGCTCAGGATGTGCGAGGAGAGCAGCACCGTCTGCCCGCGCTCGCGGGCCGCCTCCCGCACGCAGTCCGTGAAGACCTCTTCCATGAGCGGGTCGAGCCCGGAGGTCGGCTCGTCGAGGATCAGCAGGTCGACGTCGGCGGCGAGTGCGGCGACGAGGGCGACCTTCTGGCGGTTGCCCTTGGAGTAGGTGCGGCCCTTCTTCGTGGGGTCCAGTTCGAACCGTTCTATGAGCCGGGCGCGCCGCTGCTTGTCGAGCCCGCCGCCGCGCAGCCGGCCGTAGAGGTCGATGACCTCGCCGCCCGAGAGGTTGCGCCACAGGGTGACGTCGCCGGGGACGTACGCGATGCGGCGGTGCACCTCCACCGCGTCGTCCCAGGGGTCCCTGCCGAGGATCTGGGCGGAGCCCGAGTCGCCCCGCAGCAGTCCCAGCAGGACCCGGATGGTCGTCGACTTCCCGGCGCCGTTGGGCCCGAGGAAGCCATGGACCTCACCGGTCTCGACACCCAGGTCGAGGCCGTCCAGCGCATGTGTCCGCCCGAACGACTTGTGCAGTCCGGCTACGGTGATCGCCTTCGTCATGTTTCACAACGTACGCTAGTTTCATAAATTTGTGAAGTTAAAGAAACGTGTAAAATCCAGTGCATGATGACGAGCGAAACCGGTGAGAACAGCGAGATCGGCGTGGACGCGCGCAACGACGAGGCCGTGTCGCGGTTCGTCGAGCGGTTCGCGGCCGACATGACCGAGGCGGGCATGCAGCGCATGGCCTCCCGCGTCTTCGCGGCCCTCCTCGCGGACGACGACGGCTCGATGACCTCGGCCGAGCTCGCCCTCGCGCTCCAGATCAGCCCCGCCGCCGTCTCCGGCGCCGTCAGCTATCTGACCCAGGTCAGCATGGTCAGCAGGGAACGCGAACCGGGCTCCCGCCGCGACCGCTACCGCCTGCACAGCGAGATCTGGTACACCACCTTCGCGAGCCGGGACCGCGTGCTCACCCGCTGGGAGGAGACCCTCAAGGAGGGCGCCCGCACCCTGGGCGAGGACACCCCGGCCGGAGTCCGCCTCGCCGAGACGGCCGAGTTCTTCGAGTTCGTACAGTCGGAGCTCGCCGGGATGATGGACCGCTGGCGCGCCCACCGCGCGTCCCCGGGCGGCAAGGCGGACTGACGGGCTCTCACAGCCCGAACGGCAGCTCGGACTCCCCCTGCCTCCGCTGGATGTGCCGGACGGCGCCGCCCGTGAATCCCGTCAGGACGAGCGCGAGACCGCCGATCCCGAGGGCGCCGACGACGTCGTGGGCGGCGGTGTCCCGCAGCTCGGAGTCGTACAGGCCGTGGCGGCCAGCAGCGCCGTTCCCGTGTCGGCCCAGCGGCCGGCCCGCCGCCGGTAGCGTCGCAGTGCCTCCGCCGTCTCCGGCAGATCGAGCGCGCTCGCGGCCGCCGGCGCGGCAGGATCTGCCTCCGGCTCGGACATGTGTGACACGTTCCCCCCTGGGCCGGATCAGCCGACCACCGCCGGAAGTATCAACGACCACGCTCCCGCCCGCACCGTCCACGTCCGGGTGCGGACCGGGCCGGTGACGTTTATGTCGGCCCGGTAGCGGAAGTCCGCGCCGGAGACCGTGACGGCCTTGGCCTCCCTGGACTCCGTACGGCCCGGTGCGGTGTGGATCACCACGTCGACCAGGCCGCCGTCGCCCTGCGCGGTCACCGATACGCCCTCGACGGGGCGGTCCAGGTCGTTGAGCAGCACGCCGTCCGCCTCCACCCGCAGACGGTGCGTGCGCGGTGGCGTGTGGGCGCCGGACGGTGCCGGGCGGACCAGGGACGCCACCAGCGAGCGGCAGGTGTCCCAGACCGCCGTGACGCCCGTGTGCGGGGTGCCGGAGGACGGGGGCAGGGCGGGGATGCGCAGCGTGCCGAGGACGACGCCGTCACTGTCGTCGACCAGCAGGTCCAGCCTGCGGCCCGTGCCGTCCAGCGCCGAACGGGCCGCGGCCACCGCGCCCCGTGGCACGCCGAGGGCATGGGCGAGTTCCAGGGTGTGGGCGGCGCCGACCGGGACCAGGGAGAGGGCGCCGTCGGACAGCTCGCGCTCCCGGTGGAGATGGGCCACTGCGCGCAGCAGCGACCGGTCGTCGCCGACGACCACCGGCCGCCTCCCGCCCCGCCTGGACAGGGCCCGGAGGAACTCCTCGGGGGTGTCCGGAAGGCAGATCTTGGCGTGCGAGCCGGCGCTCAGCACATCCTTTGCGATACGGACGGACTCGCCGTCGGTCCGGCGGGCAACCGGGTCGATGAGCACCAGAAGCTGGTGGTCGCCGTCGCCGGGGGGCTCTGCAGCCGACACCTCGGTCCTTCCTCGGGTAGCATCTTGGTGCAAGAGCCCCTTGCGCTATTGCGCCAGGGGCTTCGTCTATTCCGGGGCACCCGGTTCGACGGCTCAGGCTTTGCCGTACATCGTCGTGCGGCAGGTACACCTTTACGTACGCCCCCTGACCTTGGACATGCCCCGCCCGGAAGGGGTGTACGCCTGTGCCCGCACTTGTGCTGCTCGGTGCTCAGTGGGGTGACGAGGGCAAGGGGAAGGCCACCGACCTCCTCGGTGGATCCGTGGACTATGTGGTGCGTTACCAGGGCGGCAACAATGCCGGCCACACGGTCGTCGTGGGCGACCAGAAGTACGCACTGCATCTCCTCCCCTCGGGGATCCTGTCGCCGGGGTGTACCCCGGTCATCGGTAACGGCGTCGTGGTCGACCCGGCCGTGCTGTTCTCCGAGCTGAACGGTCTGAACGAGCGAGGCGTAGACACGTCCAAGCTTCTGATCAGCGGTAATGCTCATTTGATCACCCCGTACAACGTCACGGTCGACAAGGTGACGGAACGCTTCCTCGGCTCCCGCAAGATCGGTACCACCGGTCGCGGTATCGGACCGACGTACGCGGACAAGATCAACCGCGTCGGTATCCGGGTCCAGGACCTCTACGACGAGTCGATCCTCGTCCAGAAGGTCGAAGCGGCCCTCGAATTCAAGAACCAGCTCCTCGCCAAGCTCTACAACCGGCGCGCGATCGAGTCCGGCAAGATCGTCGAAGAGCTGCTCACCTACGCGGACCGGCTCAAGCCGTACGTCTCCGACACGACGCTGATCCTGAACAACGCCATCGACGAGGGCAAGGTCGTCCTCTTCGAGGGTGGCCAGGGCACGCTGCTCGACGTCGACCACGGCACATACCCCTTCGTCACCTCGTCGAACCCGACCGCGGGCGGCGCCTGCACCGGTTCCGGCGTGGGCCCGACGAAGATCAGCCGCGTCATCGGCATCCTCAAGGCGTACACCACGCGCGTCGGCGCCGGTCCGTTCCCGACGGAGCTGCTCGACGAGGACGGCGAGGCGCTGCGCCGCATCGGTGGCGAGCGCGGTGTCACCACCGGCCGCGACCGTCGCTGCGGCTGGTTCGACGCCCCGATCGCGCGGTACGCGACCCGGGTCAACGGTCTCACCGACTTCTTCCTCACGAAGCTGGACGTGCTGACCGGCTGGGAGCAGATCCCGGTGTGTGTCGCGTACGAGATCGACGGCAAGCGCGTCGAGGAGCTCCCGTACAACCAGACCGACTTCCACCACGCGAAGCCGATCTACGAGATGCTGCCCGGCTGGTCCGAGGACATCACGAAGGCGAAGACCTTCGACGACCTGCCGAAGAACGCGCAGGACTACGTGAAGGCGCTCGAAGAGATGTCGGGCGCGCCGATCTCGGCGATCGGTGTCGGCCCCGGCCGCACCGAGACGATCGAGATCAACTCCTTCCTGTAGAGGCGGAGTCTGTCGAAGGGCCGGGGCGGCTGGGAGGTTTCCAGCGGCCCCGGCCCTTCGACGTTCAGTCCTCGCCGCAGATCCGCAGGCCCTTCGGGGTCGCGCACGGCAGGTGGCCGTGGGTCCGGATGACGTCCTGGCCGCTGCCCCGGCTGAGGTAGCCGAGGAAGCTGGAGGTCAGCGAGTCCGCGGGCGGCTGGCCGTAGCTGTACGCGTACTCGATCTCGCGGTACGGGTAGGTGCTGCTGCCGATCGTCTCCACGGACGGGGTGGTGCCGTCGATCGCGAGCTGGTGCAGTCCGGTCAGCTCGGTCCCGGAGCGCAGTTCGCTGTAGCCGATGGCTCCGGGGAGCTTGGCCACCGTGGACAGGACCTGCTCGGTGCTGTCGAGTTCGCAGCGGGTGACCGATGCCTGCGGGTCGTCCTTGGTGGCGCAGTCGCGGGAGGACTGGGCGGGTTCGTTGCGGCCGAGTACGCGCCGCTGGAAGACCTCGCGGGTGCCGGAGTTGGCGTCCCTGCTGACCAGCAGGACCTTCAGGTCGGGGCCACCCAGGGCCTTCCAGTTGCGGATCTCGCCCCGGTATATCTTCCGGACGTCGGCCAGGGACAGGTCGCGTACCGGCACCTTGTCGTTGACGACGAGGGAGAACAGCGAGACCGCGACACGGGTCTCGCGCAGCTGCGGGTAGCCGTCCGGTTTCGGCCCGTCGGAGAGGGCCACGAGGGCGGGTGAGCCGGACTTCGTGGACTCGGCGCCCTTGTCGGCGAGTTGCCGTATCCCGGCGTTGGAGCCGTGCGGGTCCACGTTCACGGTGGAGCCCTCGCACTCCTTCTCGTACTTGTCGGCCAGTTCGCGTACGACCGGGGCGAAGGCGGTGGAGCCGGTCACCGTCAGCGTGCCCTGCGCGCAGCCGATCGGCGGCGGGCTGTCGTCCCGTACGAGGATGATCGAGGCGAGCGTGACGACGCAGACGGTCAGGGTCACGGTGATCAGCCGCGCGGCCCGGCCGAACAGCGGCGGCTTCTCGTCGGGGCGCACGGCCTTGTTCGGGGCCACCACGCCGTCCCGGATGCCGCCGGTGATGGTGATGGGGCTGCCCACGTGGCCTCCGGTGAGCACCACGAGCAGCTTGAAGTGTTCGTTGCGGTTGAGCGGTACGCGTGGCAGCCGGATGAGGGTCCCGCTGTGCCGCATCCCGCCGGCCGGGGTGAAGTGCTCCATCAGGTGGTCGGCGCCGGGTGACTGGGTGACCGCTATCCCGCGGACGGTCCGGCCGGTGAACTCGACGGTCAGTCCGTGCAGTTCACGACCCGTGTAGTCGCTGTCGGCGATGGACTGCGAGCCGTCGTTCTCCACGCGCAGGAGTACGAGCGTGGCATCGGCCATGTCCGGCGTCTCGTTGAAGAGCCCGAGCCGCACATTGGCCCGGCCCTCGCTGACGTCGCGGCCGATTGGGGTGTCCATCTGGACCCGGTAGCCGATGTGTTTGCGGCGGGGCACCCGGCGCTCGTACCAGAGCACGCCGGCGGAGGCCAGGACACCCAGTACGGCGGTGAGCACGGCCACGATGTTCTCGGCGCTGAACCACTCCACGGCGTTCTCGCACTCCCCCCGACGCGCACAGGCGTGCGCCTGGCGCGGCCATCATTTTGCGCCACCGTATGCGCGCGGTAAGGGAGTTGGGGGTCGGGGGGATGTCCCGTCGACTGAAGTTCGCCCGTTGTTCGTCGGGGTGGCTGCCGCGGTGGCTGCCGGGATTCGCCAACCTTGGTCTAGACCTTGACAGGTACAGACCATTCCGCTTGAGTGACGGTCACCCCCCATGGCGGCGCACGGTCAGCCGTAGCGCCGCACCGAAGGAGTGATCACCTTGATCAGACGCGTCATGAGTCTGCTCACCGCGCTGGGCGCGGTCATCGCGACGATCGTCATCCTCCCCGCCACTACGGCCGCGGCGGCCACCTGCGCCCCGGCCTGGAACGCCTCGTCCGTCTACTGGGGCGGCGGGACGGCCTCGTACAACGGGCACAACTGGTCCGCGAAGTGGTGGACCCAGAACGAGAGGCCCGGCACGGTCGACGTCTGGGCCGACCAGGGCAGCTGCGGCGGTACGGACCCGGGCGTACCGAACCCCTCCGGATTCGTCGTCAGCGAGGCGCAGTTCAACCAGATGTTCCCGAGCCGGAACTCCTTCTACACCTACAGCGGCCTGACCGCGGCACTGAGCGCCTACCCGGGCTTCGCCACCACGGGCAGCGACACGGTCAGGAAGCAGGAGGCGGCGGCTTTCCTCGCCAACGTCAGCCACGAGACCGGCGGACTGGTCCACATCGTGGAGCAGAACCAGGCCAACTACCCCCACTACTGCGACACCAGCCAGCCCTACGGCTGCCCGGCGGGCCAGGCCGCCTACTACGGCCGCGGCCCGATCCAGCTCAGCTGGAACTTCAACTACAAGGCCGCGGGTGACGCGCTCGGCATCGACCTGCTCGGCAACCCGTGGCAGGTGGAGCAGAACGCCTCCATCGCCTGGAAGACCGGTCTCTGGTACTGGAACACCCAGAACGGCCCCGGCACCATGACGCCCCACAACGCCATGGTCAACAGCCGCGGCTTCGGCGAGACGATCCGCTCGATCAACGGCAGCCTGGAGTGCAACGGCGGCAACCCCGCCCAGGTCCAGAGCCGCATCGACAAGTACCGCGCGTTCACCCAGATCCTCGGCACCACCCCCGGCTCGAACCTGAGCTGCTGACCAACGACCCCCACCCGGACGGGGGGTGCGACCGGCTCCGGCCGGACGCGCCCCCCGCTTCGGCGTCCGGACCCGCGACTACACCAGCGACGGCTTCACCGACATCAGCAGGTGCTGGTGCGTGGCGTCACCGCGCGACGGCTCGCCCGTGATCATCGCGCGCTGCCCGGGCCCCAGTAGATGCAGCCGGACCACCGGCTCCTCGAAGGAGGTCAGCGCGTCCAGCAGGTACGAGGGGTTGAACGCCACCGTCATCCCGTCGGCGCCCTCCAGCGTGGCGGGCAGCAGCTGCGCGGCCACATCGTCCTCGTACCCCGCCTGGAGCAGCACCGTGGCGTCCGCGGCCGAGAAGGTCAGCTGGATCGGGCTGTCCCCGTCCGCCACCACCGACACCCGCTTGACCGCCTCCACGAGCCCCGCCCGGTCCGTCACCGCGAGGGCAGGGTCCGCCATCGCGAACAGCTTGTCGTGGCGCGGCAGCCGCCCGTCCAGCAGGCGCACCGTCGTCCGCATCCCCGCGTGCTCGAAGCCGGCGGAGCCGGAGTCCAGCGCGACGCTGACGAGGCCGGAGCGGCCCAGCGAGCGCGCGATCTCGGTCAGTCTGCGGGCCGACACCACCACATCGGCGGTGACCTCGGGCGTCGCCGCCTTCCAGGGCAGGGTGCGCACCGCGAAGCGGTAGCGGTCGGTGGCCGCGAGCGTCATCGTCGAACCGTCCAGGCCGAGCCGGATTCCCGTGAGCGCGGGCAGGGTGTCGTCCCGCCCCGCCGCCACCGTCACATGCGCGACCGCCGCGGCGAACTCGGCCGCCTCCACCGCCCCGCGCACCTGCGGCAGCGTGGGCAGCGCCGGATAGTCGTCGAGCGGCAGCACCGAGAGACCGAAGCGGGCGCCGTCCCCCGTGACCGCGAAGCGCGAGCCCTCCACCGCACACTCCACGGCGCCCTCGGGCAGCACCTTGCAGATGTCGAGCAGCCTGCGCCCCATCACCAGCACCCGGCCGGGCCGCAGCGTCTCGGCCTCCACGTCGATGCACGCCGAAGCCTCGAAGTCGAGCCCGGAGATACGCAGTCGGCCGCCCTCCGCCGCGAGCAGGAGTCCGCCGAGCACGGGCACGGGCGACCGGGTGGGCAGCACCCGGGCCGCCCAGGCCACGGCGTCGGTCAGTGCACCACGTTCAATGCGGAACTCCATGGCGGGGCTTCTCCTCATCGGTCACCGGAGTACCGACGCTAGGGGACGCCACTGACAATCCCCCGAAACCCTGCTGCCCACCGGGCGGGAGCCGGTGACAGCGACCACCCCCGTGGGCCGCTGCCGCCGCGCTCCCCCCGGTGCCCCCTGCATGCCCGGCTTCCCCCGAAGGCCGGGACACGTTCGGACTCTAGGGCGCCGGGTGGCCGACGGGGAGCTTCACTTCGCCCAACGTGGGACGCGCGGGGTATCAGTTCGCACAGTCGGACCGGTACGCTTCGCTCCGATTTCAGCGGCTTGAACGGAGGAGAAGGTGCACGCGCCGGAGCGGGCCGAGAACGTACTGCGCATGCACCGCCTGGCCCGCATCGGCGGAACGGCGGAGCTGCTGCGGTGGCTCGCCATGCGCGCCGAGGGCTGGGCCGGTCTCCTCGACTCCGAAGGCACCGTGCTCCACGCCGTGGCCACACCGCAGTCACGGGTGCTCCCGGAAGTGCTCCGGGAGGCCGCAACGCTGGCGGCCGAGGGCGTCAGCGTGCTGAAGGACCGGAGCGCTCGCACGTACTCGTTCGAAAAGGACACGTACACCGGGCTGCTGTTTCCCCTCGACGGACCGTCGGGCGCATCCGTCCCCGCCCTCGCCGTCCTCGCACCCCGCCCCCTGCCCGCCGGCCTGTCCACGCTGCTGGCCGACGTGATCATGCCCCTGACCCTGTGCTGGGAGTCCGAGACCGTCGAACGCAAGCGCCGCCGCGTCGACCTCGCCGAGTCGCGGGGGCGGGAAGCGGTGCTGCACCTCCTGATGACCGGCCAGCTGTCCATCGCGCACCAGGTGGCGGGCGCGCTGCGGCCGAGGCTCCCCGATCCGGTGCAGGTGTGCGTGGTCGAGTGCTCGGGCGGGCGCCGCGACGAGGTGGCGCGGGTCTGCGCGGACGTGTCGGGCGGCCGGTCGTGGATCGTGCGGTGCCCGGTGTACGCACGTCATCTGATCCTCGTGATGCCCGCGGGGGACCACGGACTCGACCTGGCCCTCGCCGCTCTCGTGGACGACTGCGTCGTCGGAATCAGCGAGGAGATACCCCTGTCCGACACGGCGACCGGATACCGGCAGGCGTTCCACGCGCTCGCCGTGGCCCGCGGACTCCCCGGCCGCCACTCCCGCTTCGGCCACTCACCGGAACCCGCCCTGGTCGTCGGCGACGCGGGCGCGCGGTGGGCCGACGCCCTGCTCGGCCCCCTGCTGGCCTACCGGCCGAGGCGTTCCCAGGACCCCGGCAGCCAGGAACTGGCGGCGACCCTCGGCTCCTGGCTCGCGTTCTCCTCCGGTGCCACCCAGCACCTGAAGATCCACCGCAACACGCTGACCTCCCGGCTGCGGCTGATCGGTGACCTGCTCGGCCTCGATCTCGACCGGATCGCCGACCAGGCCGCACTCGACCTGGCCCTCCGGGTCCGCGCGACCCCGGCCCGGCACGGACCCGCCGACACGTCTCCGGCGCACGCCCCGGGCCTCGACGAACTCCTGGCCGGACCTGCCCTCCAGACATGGGCGGCGGAGCAACTGCGGGCGCTGGCCCCGGCCGGCGGTACGACAGAGGCGACCCTGCGCACCTGGCTCGCGTGCGAGGGCCGCCTCGGTCCCACGGCGGCTGAGCTGGGCATCTCCGTGCCGGGTGCCCGCAAGCGGCTCACCCGGCTCGAAGCGGTGCTCCAGCGCTCACTGCTCAGAACCCCGAGCGCCCGCTACGACCTGTGGCTGGCGTTCCGGGCCGCTGAGCTCACTTCGTGAAGATGAAGTACTTCCAGCTGCCGTGCGTGGTGCTGTTCACGCTGTCGCCCGAGTACCCGTTCACGTACGAAGGGCGCACACGCATCTTGTAACCGGTGTCGTGCGGGCCGGTCAGCGTGATGTAGGTCCTGCCGCTCGTGCCGAGCTTGAAGTAGTCCGAGCCCACGTCGTACCAGGTGCCCTTGTAGTACAGCTGCAGGGACAGCAGGTGCGAGCGGCCCTTGTAGTAGCTCATGCCCGTGCTGAAGACCGGGTTGGTCGTCTTGTGGAAGAACGCGTACGACCTGGTGCCGATCTTCGCGTTCTTGTACTCCTTGGTGATGGAGGTCGACACCTTCACCCTGGCGTACGCGGTCGACTTCACGGACTTCGGCGCGTAGCGCGAGTCACCCCTGAACACGGCGGTGACGGCGGTGTCCCGCTTCATGTCCACGACGACGGACAGGTTGCCGCTGGAGTTGACCTTGGCCGTACGGACCAGCTTCTTCGGCTTGTCGGCACCGAACGGGTCGACCCACAGCTCGACGACACGGTTCTTGTACGTCGTACCGAGGTGCGCCGTGAACGTGACGTCCTTGCCGTACGAGTAGACCGACTTGTTCCGGTTCAGCGTGAGGCTGGTCTTGGCCCGGGAGACGGCGACGGAGTCGGAACCGGAGGACGCGGAGTGCGTGGCGTCACCGGCGTACACCACCTTGTACGTCACCTTGCCGCCGGAGGGCGGGGAGTTGGTGAACGAGAAGGTGCCGTCCGCCTTCAGGGCCACCGAGCTGGGCGCGGTGCCGTTCGGCGACTCCATGTCGACACGGGTGACCGCGATCCTGGCCCCGGCCGGGAACGGCGTGTTCGACGCGACCTTGCCGGTGACGGTGAGCTTCGTGGCGCGGGCCGCCGTCGACGGGGCGTTCACCGTGACGGTGGTGGCCGACTTGGTGGGCTCGGTCAGGACGCGGAGCGAGAACTGGCCCTGGCTGTTGCTGGACACGGCGAACAGCCGGCTGCCGTTCGGCTCCCAGGCCAGGCCGCCGTCGGCCAGGAGATCCGAGCCGCTGCTCGTCCCGGTGTTGGGGAAGTCGTACTGCCTGACCGGGGTCGAGGCGCCGGGCTTGAAGACGTGCACGTCCGGGGCGTACGAGGAGTCACTTCCCGCCGCGACCGTCCCGTCGGACGCGATGGCCACGCCGTTGGCGTAGTGCTCGGTGGGGTACGTCCCCACCTCCGCGAGGTCCGTGGTCTGCCGGATGAAGTGGCGGTTCGCCACGTCGGCCGTGACGAGGTGGCTGCCGTCCGGGGTGAGCGCGAGGTCCTTGGTATGGCTGTACGAGTCGGTGATGAAGGCGGTGCGGACCGCCGAACCGGTGGCGACGTCGAAGACCCCGAGCAGGCCCGAGGACGTGGTCTCGTCCCCGGCGGCCAGGGTGTTGGGAGCGCCCGGCGTGGTGGCGAGCTTCGGGGCTCCCCGCCAGCCGGACGCGTCGTCCTGGCCCAGGGTCACGACGGGCTCGGCCGCGGACAGGTCCAGCGAGCCGAGGTTCCCCTTGTCCTCGACGCCGTACCCGAACCAGACCTTGCCGCCCGCGAGGGCGAGGGACTCCGGATCGGTTCCCTCTCCGGTCGCGTAGCGGGCGGTCTGTGTGACCGTCTGCGTCTCGAAGGAGACGATGGAGTCGTCACCCGGGACGGCCGCGTACAACTGCCCCGAATCGGCGGACAGGGCGAGCCCGTTCACGCCCGGCAGTCCGGTCAGCGTGGCCTGGACCCGGCCCGCGTAGTCGGTGGCGACGAGCTTGCCGCTGTACGGGTCGCTGATGAAGATCTTCTGGTGGACGCCGTCCACCACGATGTCCCCGGCCGTCATGACCGGCAGGATCGCGCTGCTGTCGGCGGCGGCCGGATTGGCGGCTCCGCCGACGAGCACTACTGAACTGAAAAGGACCGCGAGCGCTGTCGCGGTCGAAATTCTGCGCGTACGCACAGTGTCTGTTACCCCCACGGTAAGAGGGGCCGCGTGGCACCCGGAGATGAGAGAGGGGTGCGGCCCGGATCGCAGGGTATGGCATGGCTCGGACAGTGAGCGAGGAATATCGGCTGGTGGGGGCGGGGGCAGTGCCCCCACCCCTCGCCCGGTTCAGTGCTGGAGGTCGCCGCCCAGGGCGCGACACCGCAACGAGGATGCCTCCGTCACTCCAATGGCTGAACTGTCGTACGGGGGCAGGGCGGCCGTTGGTTCGGCGCCGTGGGCCGTCGCCCGGGTGAAAGGGCAGGTCAAGGGCGCTTTGGTGTGCGAGGCGCGAATCCTGGATCGCGTTTGGACTATGCCACTGGCCATTGCGCAAGTGACTGTCTGTGGCGCTAGCGTCGCCTCAGTCGAGCCCGCCCATGAGAAACGGAGCGCCGTGACCATCACACTCGTACGCCCTGAGACGGTATACCGCAGGTATACTGACCGCATGGCTGACACCACGATCAAGGTCGACCCCGCCGTCCGTGACCGCCTTCAAGAGCTCGCCCGTGACCGTGGCATCACCATGCGCGATCTGCTCACCGAGCTGGCCGGTGCGACTCCGACGAAGGAGGAACTGGCCAGGCAGCGCGAGGAAACCAAGGCGTACGTCGAGGAGCACTTCCTCGGCAGGCCCTACACGGACGAGGACGAGAAGGCCGGGGACAAGCTCTGGGCGGATGTCCTGGCCGGGCGCATCGGAGAGGTCCAGTAATGGGCGAGGAGCAGTATCCACTGCCGCGCGCGATCGTCTTCGACGACTCCGCCGCGCTCGCCCTCGGTGCGGGCAACCGCATGACGTCCCGGTTCGTCGTCGAGGCCGAGAAGGACCCGGCCTTGCGGATCTACATCCCAGCTCTGTGTCTCGCCGTCGCCGAGAGCGAGCGTGCGGGCGTGGCCGAGCATCTGGGCGCGTTGCCGTCCCTCGACATCACGGAGCTGGACTTCGCCGGCGCGGCAGCCGTCGGAAAGCAGCTCAGGGGCGAGACGCGCGGCGACTGGAGCGGCGCGCATGCGCTGCACCTGGCCCGGCCGTCGATCGAGTGGCCGAGGGGTCGCCCTGTCCTGACGAGGAGCCCTTCGCGGTACAGGGGTACGGGCGTCCGGGCCATCCGTATCGAGGACTGATCCGGTACGCGGACAGCAACGCGGGGCCGGGCGTACATGCCCGGCCCCACGCGCGTGCTCAGCCCGCCCAGGTGAGGAACGTCGACCAGGCGTCGGGGGCGACCTCGAAGGCGGGGCCTTCGGGGACCTTGGAGTCCCGGACGTGGACGGCGTGGGGGCAGGTGGCTACCTCGATGCAGTCACCGCCGCTTGAGCTGCTGTACGAGGACTTGTGCCAGTCGAAGGCGACTTCGATGCATTCGCCGCCGCTGGAGCTGCTGTAGCTGGACTTGAACCACCGCAGGGTGTTGCTCATTCCTGTTCTCCTGCCAACCGCTCGATGAGGCCCAGCGATTCACGAGGACCCAGGGCCTGTGCTCGGATCTTCGCATATCGATGCGCGTACGTACTCACCTTTGCGGCCTCCCTGATCAGCATGCTCTCGTCCTGGGGCTCCAGGTAGACGACGTGGTCGTGGTCCGGGGTCTCCACCAGGTTCATGCCGCCCCGATCGCCCGCATGCTCGCCGCTTAGTCCGCAGTCCAGCGGCAGCACCTGAAGCGTGACGTTACGACGCCGTGCGCATTCCGCCAGGTACCGCATCTGCTCCCGCATGACCTCCTTGCTGCCGATGTCACGCGTCAGCACCGTCTCCTCCAGGATCAGTTCGATCAGCGCCACCGGATCGCGGTCGAACAGCGCCTTGCGTGCCATCCGCGCCTCGACCAGTTCTTCCACCCGGTGGTCGGGGAGCGGCGGATATCCGCCCCCGATCAGTGCCCGTGCGTACGCCTCCGTCTGGAAGAGGCCGTGTACGACGGGTGTTGCGTACAGCATCAGCCCCACCGCGTCCTGCTCCAGCAGCGCGTAGCCCTGGAACTGCTGCGGGTACTTCTCCATCCGAACGTACTTCCGCGCCGTCTCGAAGAAGTCCGCGCTGTCGTCGAACACCCGATTCAGCGCGACCAGCATCGCGTCGCTCGCAGGCTGCGCGTTCGTCTCCATCGCACTCACGGCCGCCGCCGAGTAGCCGATCTCGGTGCCCAGCTCCTCCTGGGTCCAGCCTCGTTTCACGCGCATCGCGCGGGCCAGATCGGCCACCATCTGTGCTGTCGGACTCGCCGTTTCCTTGTTCTCAGCTCGCGCCATTGCGATCTCTTTTCGACTCAACCGGACTCAACCGGTCACTACCCGACCCCGCCGAATTCAACTGAACTACAGAGGAGTTCGCGCAGGTCAACGGGTGTGCGACGCCCCTCGTCAGTCAAAGAAAACGCTAGGCGTTCGGCCGCACAATGTCCCTGTGAATGCGCCGAATCGTGAACTAAACATCGATTGGATTCCGGACTCCGGATTCCAACTCCGCAAGGCGGGCGTGCAATTCGATGCCGTCCGTGTCGACGGGGACGACGGGCGGCGGCTCGCCGATCTCATGGAGGCGATTACGGGGGGCGAGCCCGGACCCGTCGTCACCGAGGCGAGCGGGCGGCGGGGCGTGTATTTCCTCGTGCCGGCCGGGACGACGTCCGGGCGGGCGTGGCCCGAGGGGGTGACGCGGCTCAACTCAGCAGCGGGGTCCATCAGTTACGTACCCGTTCCGGCGCTCATCGGGCGGACGTGGCCGCTGGCGTGGCGGTATCCGCCGACGTATCCGGGGCGCTTCGTGCACACGCTGATCCTGCTCAACGCGGCTTTTCTGCTGCTGGGGTGACGGGGTGGGGGACTCAGTAGCCCCACCCCGCGTAGATGACGACGTTCCTGCCGTTGTCCCTGGCGCCGACGCACACGTCACGCCAGTCCAGCAGCCAGCCGCTGGGGCGGCAGGTCTCCTGCTGGAGGTTCAGTTCGCGGATGATCTCCGGGCGGGACTGACCGCCCTTGCCGGCGACCGTCACTACGCGCCAGCAGCCGCCGGAACCGCAGCTGGTGCCTTCGTCGACCACGGTGATGCCGGGTGGCAGCGGGGGTACGGCCCTGGCGGGCGGGGCGTCCGAGCCCTCGGTGAGCATCAGCGCGTACAGCAGGCCGACCACGAGTGTGAGGGCGAACTGCGTTCCCAGGAAGCCGATGGCTCCGTTGCGGCGGGGGATCCATTCCGGGGGAGGGGAGTTCTCGTGGCGGCCTTCCAGCCCCGCACCGCAGGCGATGAGCAGGGGTGCGAGGGCGGTGTACAGGAGGTGGGCGTCGGTGCGTGGGGCGGTGATCCAGTCCTGCTGCACGCCGATCAGCACGCACGCTCCGGCCAGCAGTGCGCCGCCGACCGCGAAGCCCACCCCTCGGGTGCGGGCGATCGTCGTCCAGACGATCAGCGGTGCGGCGGCGAAGAGTATCCCCAGGACGGTCCACACGTAGTTCAACTTTCACCCGACGGCGGCAGCATGACGGGGGACGTCATGCTGCCGCCGTACGGTTCCGCCAGGTCGCTTACGGGAGCTTCGGCAGGCCGACCTGGGACGACTTGGTCGGGATGTAGTCGAAGTTCGGCGTGAGCGTGCCGAACAGGCTGCCCGCGCGCGGACCCGGGGTGCCCGTCACGTCGGCGAAGAGGTTGGAGAATTCCGCCGTGACGCGGAACGGGACCTTCTCCAGCCGGAAGCCGGTGAAGCTCGGGCGGGCGCTGGTCAGTGCCTCGGTGCGGGTGGTGTCGGCGACCATGACCTCGTCCGAGACGGACTTGCCGTTCACCTGGACGCCCGCCGAGTAGCCGGGCGTCGGCATCAGGCGGATGTAGGTCGCCTTGAGCGTGAGGGTCTGGCCGGTGTTGGCGTGCTTGAGCTTCAGGCCGCCCGGGTAGTAGATGCGGCCCTTGGAGTCGAGGCCGTCACCGGCTGTCGAACCGATCGGCATGGAGAAGCCGCGGCCGTCCGCGTCCATCGCGAACGGGCTGATGGCCTCCAGGGTGATACCCGACTGCTCCAGCCACGCCAGCGACTCGTCGCTGAGGGCGACCTGCGCGTCGCCCCAGGGCGAGATGTAGGCGCCCGGGAACGGGTCGGCCGTTGTGGTCGTCCGGGCCTCCGCGGGCTGCGGGGCGGCAGCTCCGGCGGAGGTGATGCCGAGGGGCAGGGTGAGGGCGGCCACGGCGGCGAGGACGGTGAGACGACGGATTCCGTGCATACTCATGGACCCATTTCTGTCTGTGGGGGGTGGGGGCCGCAACCGGAGACCCGGTCGACCGGGCCCAACAGGTTTAGTTGAAAGTCGAGTTCATCGGAGGCGACGACGTTGTCGCGGGATGGCGAAGCGTTCGACTCCCTGTCGGGTATGTCCATGAATGCATATATGTGCACGGCGCCAAACCGTTCTTAGGCCGCCCGGCGGAAAACGGCCACGCGACTGGCGGCGATCAGCGCGCTGCGGTCGCGCCAAGATCAACAGCGGGCCCAGTGTGGGGCAACTCCCCCACACAGCACTGGAGAACCGCATGTCCGCATTCGCCAGAACTCCCGGATTCAACAGACTGTCCCGCAGGAAGCTCGTCGTCCTCGCGACCGCCACCGTCGCGCTGACCGCCGCTTCCGTCGCGGGTCCGCTCATGGGCACCGGTGCGGCAGGCGGACATATCGACGCCCCGTCCGCCGTGCTCGATTCCCCGGCGGACCTCACCGACGTCTATGCCTTCACGAGCCCCGACAACCACGACATGGTCACCCTCGTCGCCAACGTCAGGCCGTTCCAGGTGCCGGGCACGGCGGCCAACGCGCTGGTCGACTTCCCGTTCGCGACCGGGGCGCGGTACGAGATCCACACCGACGCCGACGGGGACGGCGCCCCCGACACCACGTACCGCTGGACGTTCCACGACGAGGACCGCCGGCCGTTCGGGATCGGCCCGAAGGTCGGTCCGATGCCGGTGAATTCACTCGACGACCGGTCGCTCGGTGTCCGGCAGAAGTACACCCTGGAGAAGGTCGCGGCCGACGGCTCCGCCACGAAGCTGCTGACCGACGCCATCGCCTCGCCCACCAACACCGGCCGCGTCCTGATGCCGAACTACGGCAAGCTGCGGACGCAGGCCACCCGCGACCTGCCAGGCGGCGGACGTACGGTGGCCACGCAGGCGGCGGACTCCTTCAAGGCCGACACCCAGGTCTTCGGCCTCTTCACGCTCGGTACGTCGGGCCCCGTGCCCGGCTGGCTGCCCGACGCCCAGCCGCTGTCCGCGCTGAACGTGAACAGCCTTGTGCTGCAGGTGCCCAAGAGCGAGGTGGCACTCAACGGCAACCCGGAGCGCAACCCGGTCGTCGGCGTGTGGGCTTCCGTCTCGCGGCAGGGCGCCGACCTGGGGCGCAGTCTGAAGGAACAGGCCCCCACGTTCCGTCAGGTCTCCCGCAACGGCACCCCGCACATCGCCTTCGGGGTGTACGGCTCCACGATCGGGTTCTCGAAGCCCGGCGGTCCCGAGGACCGGTTCCAGGCGCGTGCGCCGAAGGACGACCACCTGGAGGCCGACTTCCTGGCCGCGACGCTCGACCCCGTACCGCCGAAGCGCATCGAGCGTGCCCAGGGGCGCAAGGCGCCCGCGGGGCCGCGTCATGACATCCAGGCGCTGTTCATGAAGGGCATCGGGAAGTCCAACGGTTCGCTGTTCGGCTTCGACCTCAACACCCATGCGATGAACGCCGACGCCGACCCCGGCCGCATCAGGCTCGCCGAGATGCTCCGGCTCAACCTCACCACTCCCGTGACCGCGAAGCCGAAGTCGCACGGTGTCATCGACGGCGACCTCCAGGGCTTCCCCAACGGGCGGCGTCTCAACGACAACATCGACGGGCCGCTGATCCGGATGCTGGAGGGCGAACCCGCCGGTCCGTCCGCGATGGGTCTGCTGCCCGACCCGGTCGTGCGCCTCGAACCCGCGGACGCGCAGACCACGTTCCCCTACCTCAACCTCCCGCACGCGGGCCCGTGAAGCGTCTGATCAGCGCCGTGGGCGGAGCGGCGGCCGTGGCCGGCTGTGTGGCGGGACTCCTGTACCTGGGTCCCGGCACCGGCCGGCCACCGGCCGCCGCCCCGCCCGCCGGGGCCGTCGCGGAGAGCGGGCAGACGCCTCTCGACACGGCCCGGAAGCGTACGCGGACCTATCCGAAGGACCCCACGGTCTGGGCGGCCCTGGCCCGCGCCGAGATCGAACGGGCCCGCACCACGCTGGACGCGGCCCGTCTGGACGCCGCCGACCTCGCGCTGCGGCGCTCGCTGACCCTCGATCCGACGGACAACTACGCGGCGGAGACGGGCCGTGGGCTGCTCGCCAACGCCCGGCACGCCTTCACCGAGGGCCGCGCCCAGGGGCTGCGGGCCACCCGCATGGCACCGGACCGGCCGGACGGCTACGCGGTGCTGGCCGACGCGGAGATCCAGCTCGGCCACTACCCGGCCGCGCGGGCGGCGGTACAGCGTCTGCTCGACCTCGCCCCGGCCTCGGCCGCGTACAGCAGGGCGGCGTACGACCTTGAGACGCACGGCAGGCCGCAGGATGCGGAGATCGCGTTGCGGCGCGCGGTGGAGAGTGCGGCGAGTCCGGACGAACGGGCTTTCGCCGAAGCGAGGTTGGGGGACCTGGCCTGGTCCGGCGGTGCGGTGGGCCGGGCGGAGGGGCATTACCGCCGGGCGCTGGACTCCGTACCCGACCATCCGTACGCACAGGCCGGTACGGCGAGGGTGCTCGCGGCACGGGGCGAGCGGGGCAGGGCGCTTGAGGTGTACGAGCGGCTCGTGGGGCGGACGCCGCTGCCGCAGTTCCTGCTGGAGACGCTGGAGTTGCGGGGTGCGGCGGGGGTGAACAGCCCCGGGGAAGAGGCGGCGGTGCTGGCCGCGCAGGTGCGTCTCTCGCTCGCCGACGGCGGACCCGTGGATCCGCAACTCGCACTGTTCGCCGCCGATCACGGTGATCCGGAGGACGCGGTGGAACTCATGCGCCGGGAGTGGAAGCACACGCGCAGCGTCATCGCGGCCGATGCGCTCGGCTGGGCCCTGCATCGGGCGGGCCGGGACGCGGAGGCCCTTGTGTACGTCCGCAAGGCGGCTGCGACGGGCTGGAAGAACGCGCTGTTCCGCTACCACCGTGGCGTCGTCGAGCGGGAGCTCGGCCTGCCGGAGGGGGAGCGGCACGTACGCGAAGCCCTCGCCCTGAACCCGCACTTCTCCCCGTACCAAGGGGCCAGGAGAGATGCTGCCGAATAGGGGCCGGCGCCCGCTTACGCGGAGGCGGCGTCGTGTGTGTCGTCGGTGACGTGGGAGGCATCGCAGCGGCAGCCGGTGGGGAGCGGGTCCTCCAGGAGGCCGGTCTGGGCCATGAGGTAGGCGAGATGCGCACGGTTGTTGCTGCCGAGCATGTCCGATGCCTTCTTCAGGTGGGTCGCCACCGTACGCGTGCTCATGCCGAGGCGGCTGGCGATCGCCGCGTCCGTGTAGCCGTCGACCATGAGCCGCAGCACCCGGAGCCGGGTCTTCTCGGTGAGGAGTACGGGGCGCTGCTGGTCCGCCTTGAAGGCGATCGGTTCGGCCCGCTCCCAGGCGTGCTCGAAGACCGACACGAAGAACTGCACGATGGCGACGTCACGGATCACCAGGGCCTGATCGCTGCGGTAACCCTCCAGATCCGGGATGAACGCGGTGGACCGGTCGCAGATGATCAGCCGGTCGAAGACCTCGTCGAGCGTGCGCACCTCCGCGCCCGCCTCGGTGACGGCCCTGATGTAGGCGAGCGTCGGGGCGTGCGCGCGCACCGTGTGCTGGTACAGCGTGCGCTGGACGACGCCTTTGCCCTGGGCGAGCACGTCGCGCTTGAGGGCGTCGGCCAGCGCCCCTTCGGGCCTGCCGCCCCCGGGCTGCATGGTCAGCACCTCCGTGGTCAGGCCCTGCGCGGCCTCGTCGATCGCCGCGCGGATCACAGCAGGTCCGACCAGTCGCCGTACGGTGGGCTGACCGACCGGCTGCGCCTCCTGGTAGATGCTCTCGACCTGGGACATCACCTCGTGCAGCGCGGCCAGACGCTGCTGGTGCACGAGGATCGCCTGCGACACGGGGTACGTCTGTGTCATGGTCGCGACCGACGGCGGTACCGGTGCCAGCCTGTCCGGGTCCCCGGCCGAGGGCGTCAGCAGCCCCAGCTCCGTAAGGCATCCGGGGGCTTCGCCCCGGTCGATCGCCCCGCTCGTGAGCGCGGCCCGATAGAGCCTGCGCCCCTCCTCGCAGATCTCTGTGACGGCCCCGGCCCCCCGGCCCTCCGTTGTTCCGCACATGTGCCCCACCCCCCTTCAGGTTTCAGCAATGCATGATCCTGATGCCTGCGGACGCTTCCCGCAACCCATCCCCTGCGACATGATTTCCACAGAGACACCGGGGAACTCCGGTAGTCCGGAAAATGCCCGGGGGGGCACGAATATGAAGTTCAAGCATTTTCTGTGCAAGGCCGTCAGTGCGTTCGCGATTGCCGCTGCGCTATTGATCGGCATCTCGGGGACCGCCGATCAGGCGGTGGCCGGCGAAATCGTCGGGGCAGTGGATGACACGGGCTGGAACTGAGTCCCAGAACCACGTCTGAACTGCGGAGTCACGGCTTTTCGACCAAGCGTCGCCGGTGTCTGACCGAAGGTGACGCACCGTCATGAGGCAGCCAGGCAAGCTCTGTTGTGCCGAATCAACAGAGATGCCTTCGAGCTGTTTCACGCATCCTGCCGACAGAGCCGTCGTCCCAGCATGTCTCAGTCAACCCTATTTACGCAAGGAGTCTCGAGAATGACCACCGCCATTGCGGCACCGAAGTGCCTCGTATGCGACACCGATTTCGAGGTCAAGGACGACTGGGAAAAGGGCGAGATCACCGAGTGCACGGCCTGCGGCCAGGAGCACGAAGTGGTCGAGAAGTCCGACGCCCTCGTACGTCTGGACCTGGCCCCCGAGGTGGAAGAGGACTGGGGCGAGTGACATCTCCCACCCAGATCCTGCTCTCGATCACCATGCTGCGGCCCGACGAGAAGCTCCTTCTCGCCGCGCTGCGTGACGAGGGCCTGACGGCAGAGCCGTTGCTCATGGAGGATCTGGCCGGGGTCGTGGCGGGCCGCACAGGCCCGCCAGGTCTCGTCCTGATCAGAAATCTCTCCCACCGCGACGCCATCAGCGTCTCCCGCCGCCTCGAACATGCCGCGATCCCCACGCTCAACGCCGCCGCGACCATCGAGACGTGCAACGACAAGGGTCTCCAGTCCCTCGTCTTCGCCCGGCACGGCATTCCCCACCCCGTCACCCGGCACGCCTTCAGCTACGACCAGGTCCGCGCCACCGTCGCCGAGTTCGGCCTGCCCGCGGTCGTCAAGCCCGTCAGCGGGTCCTGGGGCCGCGGCGTCACCAAGATGACCAACGCCGAGTGCGTGGAGGCATGGGCCGGCGGCCGGGAGTCCGCCGACGCCGCGGGCAAGCTGTTCCCCGTCGTCGTCCAGGAGTACGTCGACAAGCCGGGCCACGACCTGCGCGTGGTGGTCGTGGGACGCACCCCCGTGGTGGCGATCCAGCGCGTCTCGGACAACTGGCGCACCAACACCCACCTGGGAGCCGACGTCCGGCGTGTGGAGATCACCGCGGAGATCGAGAAGCTCTGCGCCCAGGTCGTGGACGCCCTCGGCGAGGGCTTCTACGGAGTGGACCTGGTGGAGAACCGGGCCACGGGTGAACTGCTCGTCCTCGAAGTGAACGCCAACCCCGAATTCGCCCGCTCCTCCGCCGTGCACGGAGTGAACGTGGCCGGCCACCTCGCCGCCTACGTCGCGCAGCAGCTCGCGACCGCGACCGTGGCCGCGTGAGACGGAGAAGACCCATGGAACTGTTCGACACCGCAACGGTGCTCACCCGCGTCCTCACCTCGGGCGTGGTCATGAGCATCGAGAAGAGCGACCGGGAACTGCCCGGTCTGGAACGGCTGCTTACGAAGCAGACCGGCCGCGCGAAGGCCGTCCTGGTCAACAGCCGCACCGGCGCCATCCACGCGGCCCTCGCCGGCCAGGGCATCGGCCACGGGGACACCGTCTCCCTCGCCGATGCGGACGTGGAGACGACAGCGTTCCTGAGCTGGCTCGGCGTCACCGTGGGCGGCGAGAGCCCGGCCGCGTACGACTACCTGGCGCTGGACGCCGCCAACGCGGACCGGCTGGCCGAGCTGGCCGCCCGATCCGTCGCCCCGGCGCTGGTCGTGGACCTGACCGGGCTCGGCTTCGGGCCTGCCGCGGCCGTCCTGACCGACGAGCCCGACATCTGGAACCGCGCCGAGCGGCTGAAGATCTTCGGCGCCCACGACCTGCGGACGATGTGGACGCAGGAGGAGGCCGACCCCGGTCTGGTCCCGGGCGTCCAGTTCAACTACCGCCTGAGCCCCTTGGTGGCCGCCTGCGCGCGGATGGCCCTGACCCAGGCGGCGCGACCCGCCGCCACATCCGGAGCACGCTCATGATCACTGACTTCCCGGCAGCCCCGCTGCCCCTGCCGGTCGCCGCGGACATCGAGGCGGAGCTCGCCGCCCTCGGCGGCGGGGCGATGATTCCGAAGGCCCTGCGTCGCACGCTCTTCCCCGTCATCACCAAGGAAGACGTCTTCAACCTGATGCTCGCCCAGCGTCAGGCACCCGAGAAGGTCGTCGCCGACTTCGCGGAGGCCTACCGCAATTACGTCGGCGCCGAGTACGCCCTGCCGACCGCCAGTGGCACGTCCAGCCTGCACATGGCTCTCGTCGGCGCCGGCGTGCAGCCCGGCGACGAGGTGATCGTCCCGGCGTTCACCTTCATCGCCACCGCTCAGGCCGTCGTGGCAGCCCATGCGATCCCGGTGTTCGTCGACATCGACCCGCTCACGTACTGCATGGATCCCGAGGCCGCAGCCGCCGCGATCACCGGCCGGACCCGCGCCCTCATGCCTGTGCACGTCCACGGCCTGCCGGCCGACGTGACCGCGTTGCGGGCCCTGGCGGACCAGCACGGCCTCGCCCTCGTGGAGGACGCCTCGCACGCCCACTCCGCCAAGGTCGGCGGGCAGGTGGCCGGCTCCTTCGGCGATGCGGCGGGGCAGAGCCTGATGGCCGACAAGAACTTCCCGCTCGGCGGAGAGGGCGGTATCGCCTTCTTCTCCACCGAAGAGGCCCACAACCGGGCCGTCGCCTACCTGGAGCGCCACGGCATCGACTACCGCATGTCCTGGGTCGCCGCGGCCTTCGGCAGCAGCCAGCTCAAGCGCCTGCCGTACTACGACGAGATCCGCGCCCGTAACGCCGCCCTGCTGGGCGAATCCCTCGCGCAGACCGGCCTGTTCACGCCGCCGTACGTCCCGGACGGGCACGTGCACGCGTACAACATGTACCGGATCACCCTCACCCCCGAGGCCGTTGGCCTGGGCGACCTCCCCGTGCACGCGGTCAAGGAGGCGGTGCACGAGCTGCTCGTCGCCGAGGGCGTACCGGCCCGCGAATGGCAGAACACGCCGATCCCCTGCCATCTGCCCTTCCGGCACCGGGGCGGCTTCGGCAACGGATACCCCTTCACCCTCAACCCGGATGCCGCGCGCGACCACCGTGCGGAGGACTTCCCGGTCACCCTCGGAATGCTCGACAGCACCCTCGTTCTCTGCCGCGAGCTGCGCTCCCCGGTCGAGTGGGAGCGTGCGCGGCGCTACGCCGACGCCTTCACGAAGGTCGCGCGGCGCCCGGACGCCATCCGCAAGCTCGTCGAGGCCGGCGACTACCGCCGTCCGTACGAGAAGGCGGCCCGCCTTGGCTGACACTGCGAACAAGAAGATCCGCGCGGCCGTCATCGGCGGCAGCGGCTACACCGGCGGCGAAGTGATCAGGCTGCTCCTGGAACACCCCCACGTGGAGCTGGCCTTCCTCTCCGCGGAACGCAACGCGGGCGCCGCCGTCGGCAGCGTCCATCCCTGGCTGCGCAACCACCCGAAGGCCGCCGGTCTCAAGTTCCGCCCGCTGGACCAGCTCGCGGACATCGACACCGTCGACATCGCCTTCGGATGCCTGCCCACCGGCGCGCTGCCCGAGCGGCTGCCCCTGATCGCCGCACATGCCGAGCGGGTCCTCAACCTGGGCGGCGACTTCCGGCTGCGCGACAGCCAGGACATCAGCACCCACTATCCGAAGACGTCGGCCCACCCGCCGCTGGAGGACTTCGCGTACTTCGTCCCGGAACTGAGCCCGGCCGTCCCGGAGAGCCGGTTCATCAGCCTGCCGGGCTGCATGGCAGTCACCAGCATCTACGCCCTCTACCCGCTCTTCGCCGCGTCCCTGGTGGACAACCACGTCATCGTCGATGCCAAGACCGGCTCCACCGGTGGCGGACGCAGCAGTGACGAGCCGCCCGCCGAACGCACCGGGAACTTCCGCGTGCACAAGCTGTACGGGCACCGGCACGCTCCGGAGATCCACCAGGCCCTCGCCGAGTTCACCGGCGCGGCCCTGGACCTCCAGTTCTCCACGCACAGCCTCGACGTGGCGCGCGGCATCATGGTCACGGCCTACACCAGGCTGCGCCCCGGAGTCTCGGCCCTGGACGTCAAGCGTGCCTACGCCAAGGCGTACGTCGGCAAGCCGTTCGTACGGGTCCGCCCGGCGCCCAAGGCTCCGCAGGACTTCCCGATGCTCAAGGCCGTCGTCGGCTCGAACGTCGCCGAGGTCGCGATCGCCGTCCGCGACGGGCAGTGCATCGCCGTGGCCGCCCTCGACAACCTGATCAAGGGCGCGGCCGGCCAGGCCATCCAGGCCATGAACCTGATCAGCGGCTTCGACGAGACCGCAGGGCTGCCCACCACGGCGGTGTCGCCGTGACGAGGCCCCTGTACGTGATCAAGGCCGGCAGCGCGACGCTCGACCGGGGAACCATCCACAGGGAAGTCGCCGGGCTCGTGGCCCGCGGCGCCCGGGTGCTGCTGGTCGCCGGCGGCGCCACCGGCATCGAGCGCCACTACCGTGCGGCCGGCCGCCCGATGCCCCAACTGCGGCTGGCCAACGGTGACTCCGTGCGCTACTGCCCGCCGGAGGAGATGGCGCACCTGGTCGACGCCTACGAGCGGGTGACGCTGCCCGCGGTCGAGAAGGACCTGAAGGCCCTCGGGCTGAGCGTGTTCACCGCCGTCGCCTCACGCGGCGGCCTGGTGACCGGCCGGGCGAACCGCCCCCTGAAGGCACTGTCCGCCGAGGACAAGCCGCGCGTGGTCCGCGACCACCGTGCCGGTGTCCCCACCGATGTCGACGCCGCACGGCTGAACGCCCTGCTGGACGCGTACGACGTGGTCTGCCTGTCGCCGCCGGTCGCCGACCAGGGCAACGGCTCCCCGCTGAACGTCGACGCCGACGTCCTGGCCGCGGTCCTCAGCAACGCGCTGGGCGCCGACCATCTGCGCCTGGTCACCGGCACCGCCGGTCTGCTGACCGACCCCGCCGATCCTCGGTCGACGCTGGGGAACGCCTACCGGGGCGACGGTGCCCGCTACGCCGGCGGCCGTATGCGCCAGAAGGTGCGGGCGGCCGAGATGGCCCTGGATGGCAGCGCGGACGTGGCGGTGACCGGCCCGCACACCATGGCCGAGCCCTCGGGATGGACTCGCTTCTGGCGTACCCGGGAGCCCTCCGCCGACCTTGCGCTGCTCACCAAACTGGTCTCCGTGCCCTCGGTCTCGGGTGACGAGGCAGAACTCGCGGAGTTCCTCGCCGACTGGTGCCGCGAGCGCGGTATGAGCGCCACCGTCGACAAGGCCGGCAACCTCGTCGCGACCCGCGGCACCGGGCCCCGGCGCCTGATGCTCCTCGGCCACCTCGACACGGTCCCCCATCACTGGCCTGTCGCCTGGCGCGAGGACGAGCTGTGGGGCCGCGGCAGCGTCGACGCCAAGGGCAGCCTGGCGAACTTCCTGGAGGTGCTCGCCCACGCGGACATCCCCGAGGACGGCCGGCTGTGCGTGGTCGGCGCGGTGGAGGAGGAGATCTCCTCCTCCAAGGGCGCCTTCCACGCCCGGGACCACTACCCCGCCGATGCCGTCGTCATCGGCGAGCCCAGCGGCTCGCAGAAACTGACCCTGGGCTACTTCGGGCTCTTCAAGCTCCAGGTCACCGCGTCCGTGGCCAGCGGCCACTCGGCAGGCATGGACGCGGTGTCCGCTCCGGACAGGCTGATCGGCGCCCTCGGCGACATCCGGGAGGCCGTACTCGCGAAGGCGCCCGACGCGCTGAGCGCGGTCATCGACGTCACCTGCGCGACCGGGCGCGAGGAGCACCGGGCCACCGGAATCCTCAACTTCCGTGTGCCGCCGTCGGCCGACCTCGACGCGCTGCGCACCGCCGCGCTCGGCGCCGCCCGCGAGGGCGTGGCCATCGAGGTGCTGCGCGCCACCCCGGGCTATTCGGGAGGCCGCTCCAGCTCCCTGGTCAAGGTCTTCACCCGCGCCTTCGCCGACGCCGGCATCAGGCCCCGCTTCGTGGTGAAGAAGGGCACGTCGGACATGAACACCCTGGCCACCACGTGGAGCGATGTCCCGATGGTGGCGTATGGGCCCGGCGACTCGGCCCTCGACCACACCGACGAGGAGCGGATCGGCGGCACCGAGTACCGCACGGCCCGCTCGCTGCTGGCCGATGCGGTCAACCGCTGGTTCGCCCTGCCCGAGGGGAGCCGCTGATGACCGTCCTGCTCGACACATCGGCCGGCGCACCCGGCACCCACGACGACGAACTGTTCGACACCCTGTCCGAACGTGCGGCGCAGGCCCGGGGGCTCGTCGTCGACATGGCGGCAAGCCCCCGCGGATGCCACCTCGGCGGCAGCCTCTCCGTACTCGACATCCTGATCGCGGCCCTGCACCGGGCCTCGGCGGGGGACGGCACCGAAGTCGTGCTGAGCAAGGGCCACGCCGCCGCGGGCCTCTACGCGGCCCTGTACGTCAGCGGGATCCTGCCGGAGAACCCGGCCCCGCTGTACGGACTGGCCGGCCATCCCTACACCGGGCACCCGGGCCCCAAGGTGCCCGGAGTGCGGTTCCCCACCGGGAGCCTCGGGCACGGAGTCCCGTACGCCGCCGGGTGGGCGCTGGCCCGCCGCATCGGCGGCCGGGGCGGTCTTGGCATCGCGGTCGCCGGCGACGGTGAGCTCCAGGAGGGGCTCGTCTGGGAGACCTGCCAGGTCGCGGCGGCCCGGGAACTGGGCAACTTCGTGCTCGTGGTGGACCGCAACGGAGGCCAGAACGACGGCTTCGTCGAGGACATCTCGCCGCTGCCCCACCTCGCCGAGCGGTTCGCCGCCTTCGGGTTCGAGGTCGCCCACACCGACGGGCACGATCTGCGGGCGCTGACCGCGGTCCTCTCCGGCGACCGCTCGGCGGCCCGCAGACCGCTCGCGGTCATCGCCGACACCGTCAAGGGCAAGGGCGTGGCCGCCGTGCAGGGCAAGGCCGCCTCCCACTACGTGACCATCGACGCCACCCGCGCCGCCAAGTGGAAGCGAGCGATCCGATGACCCTCTCGGGACGTGACGCCTATCGGGACGAGCTCACGAGGCTCGCTGCCGATGATGCCTCCCTCATCTGCCTGGAGGCCGATCTGGGCGGAAAGGGACACCCGTTCCAGGCCGCCCACCCGGACCGCTTCTTCAACCTCGGTATCGCCGAGGGCGCCATGGTCGACATGGCGACGGGGCTGGCCGTGGCCGGCTACAAGCCCTTCGTCAGCACCTTCGCGCCGTTCGCGGCGCTCAGGGCGGCGGAGAGCCTGAAGCTGACCCTGGGCTATCTCGCGGCCGGAGTCACCGTGGTGGCGCCGTACGCGGGGGTCTCCGGAGCGTGGTTCGGCACCACCCACCACTGCCTGGAGGATCTCGCGATCCTGCGAAGCATCCCGGGGGTGACCATCGCGGCCCCTTACGGCGAGGCAGAGATGCGTGCGGTGGTCCGGGAAGCGGCGCGCTCCGGCAGGCCGCACTACATCCGTACGGGACGCAACGCCGTATACCCGTCACTCGACTGGGACGGAGACGTTCCGCCGCTGGTCAACTGGGAGTCGCGGGCCGCGTCCGACGAGGTGTGCCTGGTGTCGGTGGGCGAGGAGGGAACCCGCCTCGCCATCGCCGCGCGGCAGGGCTCGCCGGATACCTCTCACGCGCACCTGGTCTACCTGGACCACGACCACCTGACCCGGGCCTCGGCGGAACTGGCCGAGCACCACCGGCGGTTCGTGGTCGTCGAGGAGCACCGCGGCCAGGGCGGAGTCGCCGAGGCGCTGGCCCTGCTGATGCCCCGGTGCGAGGTGACCGGGGTGGCCGCGGACCAGAGCTGGCCCACGCAGGGCGGTGACCACCAGGAGGTCATGGCCGCGCTCGGCCTCGACCTGCCCGCCGTGCTCTCGGCCGTGCACCGGGCACGCGGCGCTGAGCGTCCCGCCCCGGCCGGCGCCTGATCCCACCGAAGCAACCAACCGGCCCGTCAACAGAATTCAGGAGTCCCCGTGCACATCCTCATGATCGAATGCAACCCCAACGGCATCGCCGGCATCGCCAACGCCCTCGAACTCGGGCACGACGTCACGCTGGTATCGGTCGACCCCGGCTTCTACCTCGCCGCCTCACCGCTGGCCGAAGCGGCGTACGCCCACCCGAACTGCCGTGTCGTCAAGAGCGAGCAGGCCTTCTCCATCGACGAGCTCATCGCGCTGGCGACGGACCTGCACGCCGAGCGGCCGATCGACGGCGTCACCACCTACAGCGAGTACCACACCGTGCACACCGCCGCGGTGGCGCAGTCGCTCGGCCTGCCGGGCATGAGCGTGGAGGGCGCCCGCAACGCGCGGCACAAGCACCTGACACGCCTCACCCTGGACGGCACCGGCGTGCGCCAGCCACGTTTCGCCCACGTCGCCGACGTGACGCAGGTCGAGGCCGCCGTGCGGGAGATCGGCTTCCCCTGCGTGGTCAAGCCGTCGGACGGTACGGCCAGCCTCCACGTCCTGCACCTCAAGGACGAGGACGACCTCGCCACCTACCTCGCCGAGCTGGCGGACGTCGTCGACTACGGGCGTGGTGTCGTGCGGATCCCGGACATCCTGATCGAGGAGTTCGTCACGGGTGAGCTGATCTCGGTGGAGTCCTGCGTGCTGGGCAAGGGCGAGATCGTCAACCTCGGCCTGACCGACCGCCCGATGAGCGGATTCCCGCACTTCATCGAGATGGGCGCCACCTACTTCAGCGGCCACCCCCTCCAGGACGAGCTGTTCGCCATGACCACCCAGGTGCTGAACGAGCTCGGCGTGGACTTCGGCTTCATCCACACCGAGTTCCTGCTCGGTGCCGACGGACCGGTGCTGTGCGAGGTCAACGGCCGTCTGATCGGCGGAATCGTGCCGACCCTCATGGAGATCTCCTCGGGTGTCGACGCCTACCTCCAGGTCATCCGGCAGGCACTGGGCGAGCGTCCCGAGCTTCCCTTCCCGGGGCAGACCACCGCGGGCGGCCACTGGTTCGGCGCCCCGATCGCCGGCACCGTGGACTCCATCGGCTTCGAGGACCTGGCAGAGGCGCCCGGCTATCACAGCGCCCAGGCATACAAGAAGACCGGCACGGCGGTCTCCCGCCTCTCGAAGAGCAACTTCGACTGGATCGGCCACATCATCTTCACCGGCAGCGACCGCGACGAGGTCAACAAGCGCTGCGAGGAGGGCCTGGACCGCATCGACCTGCGGATGCGGGTGGAGGTCGCCCGATGAGAGGGGCCCCCGCCGAGCGGCCCGGCCCCCTCGTCCTGCGGAGCGTGGCCATCCCGGCCCTCGACCCCGAGGTCCTGTTCGATGTGACCGCGGAGGACGGAGTCTTCACCCGCGTCGAGCCCACCGGACAGACCCCCCAGGGCTCGGAGAACGAGCTGTGGCCCGGCTACACCGAGACCCACGCCCATGTCTCGCTGCCTCCCAACTGGGACGACTCGGTCGACGACCCGCGCATCGTCGCCCTCCAGTACCTCTACCACGGGGTGACCCACGTGGTGGACATGTTCGGGTTCCCCCTGCTGGCCGAGGCATGGGAGGCCGGCCGGGCCGCGTCGCCCTGGCCGTACCCCGAACTCGTGCACTGCGGCTACGCGGTGACGGCGACGACCGACAGCGCGGGGCGCACCGGTCACGGTGTGGAGTTCCCGGCCCCGGTCCACATGCTGGCCGTCGAGGCCGACCTGGACCACGCGCTGCGCACCAATGCCGAACGGGGCGGCACCTTCCTGAAGGTGATGTTCACGGACGGCACCGAGCAGCCGGGCAGTCCCGTGCGGTTCTCCCGGCTGTCGGAGCACGTCATGCGGTTCACCGCCCGTACGGCCGCCGAGCGCGGGGTCACGGCGGTCATCGACTGCAACACCCTGGAGGAGACCCTCTTCGCGTACTCGTGCGGCTTCCGGCTCTTCGCGCACTCGGTGCGGGACAAGACCCTCACCGAAGCGGAGTGGAAGGGGCTCCAGGGCGCCCGGTTCGTCTCCACTCTGGCCGGACTGCGCTCGATGATCATGTCCCGGGAGGACTTCCTCGCCGAGTACGGCCGGGAGGGCTTCCGTGAGACGCAGGACGGATACAACCTCGATTTCGTCCAGGGCGTCGAGAAGCCCTTCGGGATCGAGTACGGCTGCCAGGAGACCCGTACCGCCGCGCTGAGGGACATGCGCGCCAACGCCCTCACCGCGCTGCGGAACGGGGACCTGCTGGTCGGTACGGACTCGGGCAACCTCGGTGCCTACCACGGTTACTCCTTCCTCGGCGAGCTCGACGCCCTCTGCGGGGACGACCCCTCGCTGGTCCCGCGGTTGCGCCACCAGGCCACCGTCGGCGGCAGGGCCTACTTCGACGAGCTGCGGGGGGACCGCACCGGCATCCACCCCCTCACCGTCGGAGCGAGCGCTACCTACAACCTGCACGCCCCGGGCAAGCCGCTCTCGGCCCTGCCGGTGGCCACTGTCGTGCAGGGCGTTCCGGTGGACAGGACCGCCGTCGCACGCGCCATCGCAGAAATCCGGTCCACCGAATCGAAAGGGAAGGTCAGACTGTGACCAGTGAACGCAGGCGGGCCCTGATCGGCATCAACGCCGGCATATTCCTCGCCCATATCGGGAACTTCATCTGGTTCCCCGTCCTCATCGCCTCGCTCGGCGGTACCGACAGCGGCTTCTGGGCCGGCGTGGTCATGTGTATGACCTATGTCGGCCGGCTCCTCGCCACCTTCTCCTACGAGGGGGCCGCCGCCCGGTTGGGCATCCGCGGGGCGGTGTTCCTGGGTACCGCGATGGAGGCGGTGGCGCTGGGCCTGATGGGCTTCAGCGGCGGCGTGGTCGTCTACAGCGTTCTGGCGTTCTTCATCGGATTCGGCTCCGGGACCGCGTTCCCCGGCCTGAAGAACATTCTGGTGTCCTATCCGGACAGCGAACGGCCCAAGGCATTCTCCACCTTCCAGATGTCCGCGCAGGTAGGGCTGTTCGGCGGCGCGGTGGCCGGCGGACTGCTGGTCGACATCGATCTGCGCACCCTGTTCGGTCTGGTCTTCGCGATATTCATCGGGTTCTGCCTCGCCGCCTCCGCGTTCATCCCGCCGAACGGCTTCGCGGCTCCGGCCGATGTCGCGCCCCGCGGACCGCTGTTCAGCACCGCGGTCCTCAAGGGCATCGAAGTGCGCGGCGCCACCCGTTACTTCCTGCTGTCGGCCGTGTTCTGGTTCCTGTCCATCGGTTTCGTGGTCGGCATCCCCCTGCACATGGCCGAGTTCGCTCCGCAGTGGGCGCCTTCGGCCCCCTTCTGGATCACCGGGCTCGGCGTCCTGGCCCTGCAGTACCCGCTCTTCAAGTTCCTGATCAAGCACCTGCGGCCCGGCGCCGTCATGGCGGTCGGCCTTGCGGGGATGACGGTCGCCTTCATCGCCTTCGGAGCCGGCCGAAGCGCCGCATGGGTGATCGTCGGCTGCCTCACGGTGGTGCTCGGCGAGATCCTTTTCGTGCCCTCCTTCGACATCTGGGTGGCCCGCAAGGTCCCGGCGGAGCGGCTCGCCAAGGCGATGGGCGCCATGCACTTCTTCCGCAGCGCCGGAAACATGGTCGGCTCGCTGCTTGCCGGAGTCATGTTCGACCTGTCGCGTACGGCCGGACTGCCGGGATTCAACTGGTACGTCACCGCGGCGGTGGCGGCGGCCTGCGCCGTTGCCTGCCTGCTGAGCCGGGACGAGGACGAGGGCGACGCGAGCGACGAGCCGCAGACCGTTCCAGCGATGGAGGGAGCGGAAAATGGCTGATGTCTGCGTCATCGGAGGTACTCGGTTCTTCGGCAGGCTCACGGTTCACAGGCTGCTCGAAGAAGGCCACCACGTCACCGTTGTGACCCGCGGTCAGAGCCCCGACGACTTCGGGGACTCCGTACTGCGTCTGCGCGCCGACGTCACCCGGCCCGGTGAGCTGGCCGACGCCGTTGCGGGACGGCGCTTCGACGCGGTGATCCACCAGATGTGCTACACACCGAACGCCGCGGTCGAGGCATGCCGTGCCTTCGGCGACCGGGCGGGGAAGTTCGTTCTGACCAGCAGCATGGAGGTGTACAACAAGCAGACCTTCAGGTGGCGGATACCCGCGCCGGCTCTGAGCACCTTCGCCCGGGAGGACGAACTCGACCCGGCGGGATACGCGTACGACACCGAGCTGCCGTGGGACGACGAGGCGTTCCTGGGAGCCAACTACGGTGAGGGAAAGCGCCAGGCCGAGGCAGCCCTGACCCGCCACGCGCAGGTTCCGGTCGTCATCGCCCGCGTGGCGCATGTACTGGCCGCACGAGGTGACTTCACCGGCCGGTACCGGTTCCACCTCGACCGGATCCGGGCCGGAGAGCCCGTCGTCGCGCACCCCGGCCCCGGGCAGACCTCTCTGGTCCACGCTGTGGACGCGGCCCGGTTCCTGGCCTGGGCGGCGACCTCCGAGCTCACCGGAGTGGTCAACGTCGCCTCTCCCGACACCACCGACGTCTACGGCATCTGCGCCGCGGTGGAGCGGTCCACGGGCCTCGATGCCGTCGTGGTGGAGAAGGAGGACGCGGCCGACGACCCCGCCCTGTCGCCCTTCTCCTGCCCCGCCGACTTCGGGGTCTCGACGGCCAGGGCGGACGAGCTCGGCCACCGGATCCCGCCCATCGCCGAGTGGCTCCCGGCCCTCGCCCGTACCGCGGCCGAGGAGCAGTACCCCGTAGTGACCAGGTCCGAAGGAGCGACCGCATGACCACCACCCCGCGCCGTATCGCCGTCGTAGGCGGCCGTCCCGCCCCCGTCCACGGGGCCAGGGAACTCGGCATCGACGTCACACTGGTCCACACGGAAGGGCAGTTCGACCCTGCCGAGGCCGAGCCGCACTGCTCCGCGATCCTCACCGGCGACATCACCGACGCCGGTGAGCTGCTTCGCCTGCTCCGGCCGCTGCACGACGCGAACCCGTTCGAACTCGTCCTCACCACCACCGAGCTGGCCGCGGTCTCGGTGGGCGAACTCAACGCCGAGCTCGGCCTCCCCGGCACGAGCCCAGCGGTATCCCGGATCATCCAGGACAAGGCACTGACCCGACAGGCACTGGACCGCCGCGGCCTGAGCCCGGTCCGCCACCGGCAGATCACCGGCGAGGCGGAAGCGGTGGAGTTCCTGGCGGACGTCGGCGGTCCCATCGTCCTCAAGCCGGGCAAGGGCGCGGGCAGCCTGCACATCCACAAGGTGGACAACGCCAAGGACGCCGTCGACGCGGTGCGGGAAGTGGCCGCGTTCGGCCACGGAGGCGTACTGGGTGAGGAGTTCCTGGAGGGGCCGGTCGTCAGCGTCGAGGCGTTCTCCCACCAGGGGCGCCATGTGGTGCTCGGAATCTGCGAGTACCAGGTCAACGAGCACTTCGTCGAGTGGGAGTGCAGCGTCCCCAGCGACCAGGCGGCGCCCTGCCTGTCCGAGATCCATGAGCTCACCGCCGGCGTCCTCGACGCGGTCGGCCTGACCGACGGTCCCTCGCACAGCGAGTTCGTGCTCACCCCGAACGGACCGCGGCTGCTGGAGACGCACAACCGGCTGTCCGGCGCCGGTATCCCCGAGATGGTCAACCGGTCCACCGGCTGGGACCCGGCTCGTCTCTTCATGACCGTTCCGCTCGGCATCGACCGGCTCCCCGAGGCGGCGCCGGAACCGAAGCGCGGCGCCGCGATCCGGTTCCTGGACGCGGAGCCGGGCCTGATCACCGGCATCACCGGGGTGGAGGACCTCCCCGTACCCGTGCGCCGGGTCCCGGCGGGGACCACCCATCCGCACATGATCCCCTTCCTCGCGAGCTTCACCGGGTCGGACGGGGGAGCGGTGATCAGCAAGCATGTGGGCGACCGGGTGTCGGCCATGGACTCGCTCCTGGCCAGCGACAAGGGCTACGTGTTCGCCACCGCGCCCACGCGTGCGGAGGCTGTTCTGCGCTGCGAGGAACTGGCGGCCCGCATCCGTTTCCACGTCACCCCCGAGGTTCAGGCCCGGGCCTGAACATCACGGTCTGCCTCGCTCTCGTCGCGGAGGCCGGGGCGGATTCAATCGCCGGACGGGCCCGACACGTCCCTGCCCACCGCCTCCACCGCCTGCGACAGCCGCTCCAGGACCCGCACCGTCTCCGCGAACCCCTCCGCCCCCAGCTCCTGTGCGAGCCGGGCGGCGAACTCCGCGTGGCCGGGGCCGATCCGGGACATCGCCGCCCTGCCCTCCTCCGTCGGGCGGAGGAGCTTCGCCCGGCGGTGGGCCGGGTTCGGCGTGTACTCCGCCAGCCCCTTCCCCACCAGCAGATCCGCGATCCGCTGCACGCTCTGCCGCGTGATGCCCATCGCCCGCGCGATCCCGGACACCGGCAGCGGCTCACCCACCACCGCACCGAGCACCTGCCACCACGCCGCAGTGAGCCCGGACGGCCGGGCCAGATCCTCCGCCACGGAGAGGAACTGGCCGTTCAGCCGGAAGACACCCAGCGCCGTGCGGCTCAGCCGCTCCTGGTCCTCGCGGCCACTCATCCCGTCAACACCTCGTACGCACTCGCGTCGGAGTCGTGGAACAGCCGGTACCAGGCGTCCAGCTTCTTCGCGTCGTACACCCCCAGCAGCCCGAACACCTCGCGTGCGAAAGCCACCGGCTCCGTCGGCCCGGCCGTGACGAGGCCGCCGTCCGTCACCGCGTCCGCCTCCACGTACCGCGCGCTCCCCGCGTAACCCGTGGCCGCCAGGTAGAAGGAGACCGCGCTCGTGTGGGCCCGGTCGTCGAGCAGCCCCTCGCGTGCGAGACCGGCTGTCGCTCCGCAGATCGCCGCGACCGGCACCCCCGCGTCGAGGAAGGCGCGTGCCTCGCGGGCGAAGGGAGCCAGCTCGTCGCCGGTGTCCCAGAGGCTCGCCCCGGTCAGGACGAGCAGCGCGCTGTCCTCGGGCCGCAGCTCGTCGAGTGCCAGATCGGGCTGGATGCGTACCCCGCCCATGGTGGTGACCGAATCGGTCGTGGCTCCGACGGTCCGCACCGTGTAGCCGTTCTGCGTGAGATGGGCCGTGGTGTGCCCGGTCTCCCAGTCGGCGAAGGTGTCGTAGACGGCGAGATGAACGGTCTTGCGGGTCATGGCGACCTCCAGAACTGGAAACGCGGAACCATCAGCTATGACAGTAGGCTGTCATATATGCAGCATGCTGTCAATTGGCCCCGGACCCGGGGGACCCGACACCCTGCCGAACGGAACGCCACACTCCATACAAGGTGGCCATGGAGCACACCCCCACCAGCACCTACGCTCACGGCATGACCCCTCATGCCCCGTATGTCGACTCCGCGGCCGGAGCGGCCGTGAAGGCCGCCGACCGCGCGCACGTGTTCCACTCCTGGTCCGCCCAGGGCCTGATCGACCCGCTCGCCGTCGCCGGCGCCGAGGGGGCGTATTTCTGGGACTACGACGGCAACCGCTACCTGGACTTCACCAGCGGCCTCGTCTACACCAACATCGGCTACCAGCACCCGACCGTCGTCGCCGCGATCCAGGAGCAGGCGGGGAAGATGACGACCTTCGCGCCCGCCTTCGCCATCGAGTCGCGCTCCGAGGCCGCACGCCTCATCGCCGAGCGCACCCCGGGCGACCTGGACAAGATCTTCTTCACCAACGGCGGCGCCGAGGCCGTCGAGAACGCCGTCCGCATGGCCCGGCTGCACACCGGCCGTACGAAGGTGCTCTCCGCCTACCGCTCGTACCACGGCGCCACCTCCACTGCGATCAACCTCACCGGCGACCCGCGCCGCTGGCCCTCCGACAACGGCTCGTCGGGCGTCGTCCGCTTCTGGGCGCCGTTCCTCTACCGCTCGCCGTTCTACGCCGAGACCGAGGCCGAGGAGTGCGCCCGCGCGCTCCAGCACCTGGAGGACACCCTCGCCTTCGAGGGCCCGTCCACCATCGCGGCGATCATCCTGGAGACCATCCCCGGCACCGCGGGCATCATGACGCCGCCGCCCGGCTACCTCGCGGGCGTCCGCGAGATCTGTGACCGGTACGGGATCGTCTTCGTCCTCGACGAGGTCATGGCCGGGTTCGGCCGTACGGGCAAGTGGTTCGCCGCCGACCACTACGACATCGTCCCCGACCTGATGACCTTCGCGAAGGGCGTCAACTCCGGTTACGTCCCGCTCGGCGGAGTCGCCATCAACGCCGAGATCGCCGCCACCTTCGAGACCCGCCCCTACCCGGGCGGACTGACGTACTCCGGTCACCCCCTGGCCTGCGCCGCCGCCGTCGCCACCATCAAGGTGATGGAGGACGAGAAGGTCATCGAGAACGCCGCCCACATCGGCGAGACCGTCCTCGGCCCCGGCCTGCGCGCGCTGGCCGAGCGCCACCCGTCCGTCGGCGAGGTCCGCGGCCTCGGCGCGTTCTGGGCCCTCGACCTGGTACGTAACCGCGAGACCCGCGAACCGCTGGTCCCGTACAACGCGTCGGGCGCGGACAACGCCCCGATGGCGGCCTTCGGCGCGGCGGCGAAGAAGAACGGCCTCTGGCCCTTCATCAACATGAACCGCACCCACGCCGTCCCCGCCTGCAACGTCACCGAGGCGGAGGCCAAGGAGGGCCTCGCGGCCCTGGACGTGGCCCTCTCGGTCGCCGACGAGCACACCGCGTAGGTCACCGACGACCACACCGCGTAACGAGTCCCGCACATGGCCCCCTCCTCCCCGCCCGCGCCTGGCTTAAGGTGACCGGAGCCGAAAAGGGGAGGGGGCACCATGCGTGCGAGCGGAGGTGTGACCCGCAATACGCTGCGGCAGCAGATCGCCGACGCGCTGCGTGACGAGGTGCTGGCCGGGCGTCTCCAGCCGGGCCGCGAGTTCACCGTCAAGCAGATCGCGGAGCAGTACGGGGTCTCCGCCACCCCGGTGCGCGAGGCGCTCTTCGACCTCTCCGCGCAGGGGCTCCTCGAATCGGACCAGCACCGCGGATTCCGCGTGCGCGAGTTCAGCGTGGCCGACTACCGGTCGATGGTGGAGGCCCGCGCACTCGTGATCGACGGGGTGTTCCGCGGGGTCTTCGAGGGGCAGCAGCCGGCCTCGGCGCGCCTGGCCCCGTACCGCGACACGCTCGTCTCCGTACGCCGCCGGGCGGAGGAAGCCGCGCGGGCGGCCCGCTGCGGCGACCTCGACATCCTGATCGGCTACGACCTGCGCTTCTGGCGTGAGCTCGGCGCGATCGTCGCCAACAGCTACATCACCGATTTCCTGCACCGTCTGCGCGTCCAGGCGTGGGTGTTCGCCGTGCCGTATCTGCGCGGTGAGGCCGACGTACTGGACTGGCTGTGGAGCGGCCACCAGGAACTGGTGCAGGCGATCATGGACACGGACGCGGAGGCCGTACGCGCGGTGCTCGACGCGTACAAGGAGCACGGCCTGAAGTGGGCGGACAAGCTCGCGGCCGGTGACCTGGCGCACCCGGGTGCCGCCACACCGCCCGCTGAAGCGGCGGAATAGGTTCGGGAGGTGCACTGTGCGCGACGTTCCGTCCGCATTACGCTGTCCCGACCATCGCACGAACCCGTTGGAGAGCGAGCATTCGTGGCCTGTGACCTGTGGCTGGTCCCCCTCGTCGATGTGCTGTGCCACAGCCCCGACAACCCGTTCGCCGAAGAGATCGCGACCTACGACAAGGCGCTGGGTGACGCGGGACTGCCGCCCGTCCCCGTCTACGCCTACATGCCGGGCCTCACCGGGGATGTCGCCCCGGTCGCGGGATTCGACTACGACGCGCTGCACTTCCTGCGCCGCGCCTACCTGCTCCAGCTGAGCGGCCTCGCGGTGACTCCCGTCGACGAACTGGGCGGGGACTACGAGCAGTTGCTGGAGATGTTCGAGCAGAGCGCGCAGCAGTCGCATCTGGTCTGGCACTACGACCACGCGGGGGCGTACGTCCCGGTGGACTTCTCCGCTCCGCTCTCGAACGACGAACTGCTGGAGGGCGGGGGCCCGTTGGGCTCCTCGCACGGTCTGCTGCGGGAGCTGGAGTCCGTGGCCCCTTCGATCGGCATCGACCCGGCCAACCCGCCCGCCGCCCCGCTCCCGCCCATCGGCCCGACGACGCTGGAGGAACCGGCCGGTCCGATAGCCCCCGACGACAACCCGTTCGCCCGCGAACGCCACGTCTGGCTGGGCCTGCACGCGGCGGCGACGAGAAGCCTCGCCCAAGGCTCCATGATCATCTTCAGCTGACGCATTCCCCCACGGACGGCTCGTCCTCCACCGCCCTACCTCGGCGCCTCCGGCGGCCTCTGCCGAGGCATGTTCGGCCGGGCGACGGTCGGCAGGGCGAACCGGCCCACGGGCCCGCCCGGCTCCGCCCGCCCCGCGCCCCCCGACACCATCGACTGCATCCCCAGGGGCGCGGGCCCGGCCCGGAACTCCACCATCCAGTCCGCCGTCTCCGACCGCACGAGCTCCGTGACGTCCTCCGAGAACCGCCGCAGCACCCCGAGGCACCGCTCCGCGGCCTCGCTCGCCGTGCCCTCGGCGGGCCCGAGCACCTCCCGTACGCACTCCGAGGCCCAGTCGAACTGGAGCACCTGAAGCCGCCGCTGCACGGCCTGCGCCGTCGCGAGATTCCTTATCCATCCCGAGGTCAGCCCGAAGTACCGGTCGCAGGCCGTGCAGGCCGCGGCCAGCAGCAGCGACAGATAGCCCCACCCCGCCGCCCCGTCCAGCGCGCCCGTCAGATCGAGCAGCGGCAGCGCCGCCCCCGCGACCGCCCCGGTCGCCGTACCGAGCCGCAGCGCCCGCGCCGCGCGCCGCTTGCGGAGGCGGTCGTGCAGATACCAGTCCACGGTGCGCAGGGCGCCGTCCTCGACCCAGCGGTAGAGCTCGTCGAGACGTTCGGCGGGCTCGCCCCAGTCGCCGAGCGGGAAGGACCGGACCGTGAGGTCCCTGGACGACCCCCTTCCCTGGGCTGGAACGGAGCGCTCAGTTCCGGTTTCTCCACCGGTTCCCTCGCCGGACTCCTTGCGGGGCGGCCCTTCGGGCTGCATCTCCGGCTGACTCACCGGGGCACTCCTCTGCACTCTGCGTAGGAACGACGTGGGTTCGCGACGTGGGTTCTGGGTCTGGCTCCGGGTAACTCTGCGTTACCGCTGATGCGCGTGGGTGTACTGATACGCATGCCCTTCCTACCGCCGAATGGTGGGCCGTGGAGTCGAAATCGCGGGATTCCTGGGTGTGCACGGCCTGTGATCAGGTATAGGAGGGTGACTACCGCGTTCCAAATCTCACCCGAAAGAGTTGGTCCCCGGCGAGTGGGGCGCGGCGACCGACGAGCACGTAGGCTCGGCTTACCGAAACATTTGTCGTCGAAATGCCAGGAGTGACCGTGATTCCCGGTGGTGGTCAGCCGAACATGCAGCAGCTGCTCCAGCAGGCCCAGAAGATGCAGCAGGACCTCGCCGAGGCCCAGGAGGAACTGGCCAGGACCGAGGTCGACGGACAGGCGGGCGGCGGTCTCGTGAAGGCCACGGTGACCGGCTCCGGCGAGCTCCGTGCCCTGGTGATCGACCCCAAGGCCGTGGACCCCGAGGACACCGAGACGCTCGCCGACCTCGTCGTCGCGGCGGTCCACGCGGCGAACGAGAACGCGCAGGCGCTCCAGCAGCAGAAGCTGGGCCCCCTCACCCAGGGCCTGGGCGGCATGCCCGGTCTCCCCTTCTGACCGGACCCGCACCAGACCTACTGATACCCAGGCGTACCAACTACGGTACGAGCAGCACAGCGACAGAGCAGTGGAGAGGCTTTCCGTGTACGAAGGCGTTGTTCAGGACCTCATCGACGAACTGGGCAGGCTGCCCGGCGTCGGTCCCAAGAGCGCGCAGCGGATCGCCTTCCACATCCTGCAGGCCGAGCCCACCGACGTACGGCGCCTCGCCCATGCCCTCCTGGAGGTCAAGGACAAGGTCCGGTTCTGCTCGGTGTGCGGCAACGTCGCTCAGCAGGAGCAGTGCAACATCTGCCGGGACACCCGCCGCGACCTCACGGTCATCTGTGTGGTCGAGGAGCCCAAGGACGTCGTCGCGATCGAGCGGACCCGCGAGTTCCGGGGCCGTTACCACGTACTCGGCGGCGCGATCAGCCCGATCGAGGGCGTGGGCCCGGACGATCTCCGTATCCGCGAGCTGCTGGCCCGGCTCGCGGACGGCTCCATCACGGAACTGATCCTGGCGACGGACCCCAACCTGGAGGGCGAGGCCACCGCGACGTACCTGGCGCGGATGGTCAAGCCGATGGGCCTGAGGGTGACCCGGCTGGCCAGCGGCCTGCCCGTGGGCGGAGACCTCGAGTACGCCGACGAGGTCACCCTGGGCCGCGCGTTCGAAGGCAGGCGACTCCTGGATGTCTGACACCCGCGCTGTGCTTCTCAGGCCCCACTCACCGTTCGAGACCGTGCCTACGGGAGGTCCCCTCGATGTCTGACGCCACGCTGAACTCCGTCACGCAGGACCCGGACGACTTCGCCGTCCAGATCGCGGACCAGATCAAGACGTTCATCGTCGCGGTCACCGAGGTGTCCAAGGTCGAGGAGCCCGAAGAGGCCGTCCCGGTTCTGCTGCTCCAGGTCTCCCAGCTCCTCCTGGCGGGAGGCAGGCTCGGTGCGTACGAGGACGTCCTGCCCGACGAGCGCTACGAGCCGGACCTCGGCCCAGAGCCGGACGCGGACGGCCTGCGCGAGCGCTTCGCGGCCCTCCTCGAACCGATCGACGTCTACTCCGAGGTCTTCGACCCGTACGAGCCCCGCAAGGCCCCGGTCCCGCACCGCATCTCCGACGACCTGGCCGACCTGGTCACGGACCTCGGCCACGGCCTGGCCCACTACGAGGCGGACCGCACGGCCGAGGCGCTGTGGTGGTGGCAGTTCTCGTACTTCTCCAACTGGGGCTCCACCGCCTCCGCCACCCTGCGCGCCCTCCAGTCCCTGGTCGCCCACATCCGCCTGAACCAGCCCCTGGAGGAGCTGGACGGCCTCGACACGGACCAGGACCCAGGCGACGAGGACCTGGCCGAGGAAGCGGGCCGCGTCATGGTCCAGGAGATCGCGGGCCCGCTGGGTCTGCGGCCGGTGAAGTAACCAGGCCGCGCCTGGCCGGCCCCGCGCCGAAACTCCCGCGCCGTTGTCGGCGGCCGTTGCTAGCCTCCCCATGGCTCGTGATTCTCACGGGCCATGGGGAGGGGCATGCGCATGTCGGGGAACACGAAGCACAGATGGGCCAGATGGACGGCGGTGACGTCGCTGGTCGCGGGGGCGGTGCTGGCGGCGCCGGGGGTGGCGGTGGCGGAGACCGCGGTGCCTCCGCAGCCGCTCGTGGGGGACCTCAGCACCTGGGGCAGCCCGTGCGCGGCGGGGGAGAGCCGGCCGTTCATCGGGACCGTGCCCAGCCTGACAGCCCGTCTGTATGCGGGCGGCGACCACCAGCCGGGCGAAGCGACGCGGGTCAGCGGCGAGTTCGAAGCCTGGTGGGAGGGCGAGGGCGGCGCCGAGGAGCGCCGGACGTTCGCCACCGGCATGAGGAGCGACACCACTCCGTTCTCGTGGCAGTTGCCGGCTGAGATCCCCGAGGACACCGTGATCTCGTGGCGTGTGCGGGCGGTCGACGTGGACGGCGGCTCCGCGTCCCCGTGGAGCACCGAGGGCGGGGGCGCTCCCTGCGAGTTCGTCTACGACCGTACGGCGCCGGCCAAGCCCGTCGTCACCTCGACCGACTACCCGGACGACGACACCTGGACCGACGGGGGCGGCGTCTACGGCACCTTCCACGTCGACTCGGCTTCCGACGACGTCGTCTCCTACACGTACCGCTTCCTCGGCGGTCCCCAGCTGACGGCGGCGGCGTCCGGCCCCGATGGGTCCGCGGACCTCCGATACATGCCGCCGGCCGGTGGAGTGTTCACCCTGGAGGTACAGGCGCGGGACAGGGCGGGGAACGGGAGCATCCCGACGAACTACACGTTCCGCGTCGCTTCGGGCCGGACGCCCGCCGCACGCTGGACCCTCGCCGACGAGGCGGGTTCGCGTACGGCTGCCGCTGCGGCCGGACCTGCGGCCCGCGCCGGAATCGGAGCCTCCTTCGGGTCGCCCGCTCCCTCCGGTACGGCTCTTACGTCCACGGTCACCCTCGACGGTACGGGCCACGGCTTCCTGACCCCCGACGCCTCGGTGACAGGGGCGGGGGAGACGTTCGCGGTCGGCGGCTGGGTGCGGCCGACGGCGGTCGACGGCGTCCGCACGATCGCCAGTCAGGACGCGGTCGGCGCGCCGGCGTTCACCCTCGGCCTGCGACAGGAGGACGGTGGCCCGGTGTGGTCGTTCGGCGTCGACGGGACGCGGACGACCGGCGGCCTGCCGGAGGCGGGCGAGTGGGCGTACGTCCTCGGGGCGTACGACGCCGAGACCGGCAAGGCCAGGCTCTACGTCAACGGCCGTGCCGTGGGCGAGGAGAAGGCGGTCACCCCTGTGGCGGCCGACGGAAACTTCCAGATCGGCCGGTCGCGCGGCACTCTGGGCTACCGGGACCGCTGGAAGGGCGAGATCGGCGACGTACGGGTCTACGACCGGGTGGTCGGTTCCGCAGAGATCACACAGCTCGGGAACCGTGCGGCGCAGCTGCGCGGTCACTGGGCCCTGGAAGACGCCCCGGCGGGCATCAGCGCCGAGGCGAGCGGCGGCGAACCGCTGAAGCTGGCTGCGGGCGCCTCGATTTTCCGGGGCGGGGACGACTGCGAGGTGAACCCGGACTGCACGCCGGGTGACTGGCCCCTCGTCGACGAAGGGCACCTGTCCCTGAACGGCACCACCGGGTACGCGGCGACCGAGAAGCCGGTCGTCGACACCGACGACAGTTTCACCGTCAGCGCGACGGTGCGGCTGGCCGACAACGAGCCCGCTCACCCGATGACGGCGCTCTCCCAGGGCGGCGAGCACGGTGACGCCTTCAAGGTCCGCTACACGCCCGCGACGCGGAGCTGGGAGCTGGTGATGTCCCACGCGGACGCGCCGGGAGCTGCCGAGACGGTCGTGTCGCGAGTCGAGTGGCCGGACGGCGGACAGGGCGCTGGACACCGGATCGCCGTGGTCTACGACGACGCGACGGACCGGGTCAAGCTCTACGTGGACGGTTACGTGGACGCGGGGGGAACCGCGGAATTCCATGACGCGTGGGAGAGCAGCGGCGGTCTGCAGATCGGCCGGGGCCGCACGGCCGACGGCTGGGGCGAGTATCTGAACGGCGCCGTCGACCAGGCCCGCGTCTTCGCCGGAGCGGCCACCGACCAGGAGATCGCCGCCCTGATGTAGCGGGAGCGACGATCACACCGCCGGGGTGGTGCCCACATGGGCGCCACCCCGGCGTTCGTCATGCGGTGGCCGAGCCCACCATGTGGTGCGGCGCGATCCGGATCACGACGCGGACCACCTCCGGCGGGAGTGCCAGGTACTCCTCGCCGGCGCCCGGGCCCTCGTACTCCTCCGCGAGGCGGACGGCGAGTGCGCGGCCGGGGTCGGCGGTCACCGTGGCGGTGCCGCGGACCTCGACGTACTGGTCCGGGTCCTTGGGGTCGTACACGGTCAGGCTGACGCGCGGGTCGCGGCGTACGTTGCGGTCCTTGCGGCGGCCCTCGGCCGTGGAGATGACGATGTCGTCGCCTTCCCGGGCGATCCAGACCACCGACGTCTGCGGACTTCCGTCCGCGTTCACGGTGGCGAGCACGGCGGGTATGGGCTCGTCCAGGAGCCTTCGAACGGCGTCGTTCCAAGTGACTGACATGGACATGAGCCTACCCAGGGGGCGGTGTGGGCTGGGACACAAACGGGCGTGGTCCGGCGTTCGGCGGGCAGCAACCCTCTACGAGCAGTTCGGGTCGACGCGCCGGACCGGGTGGTGGGCGGGACATCTCACCATCTGGTAAGGACGAGGCGATTCCGGACTGCTCGTTAAACTGAATCGACCGCACTATTGAATTGAGCGAGGAGCGCACGTGGGCCTTGTCGTGCAGAAGTACGGAGGCTCCTCCGTAGCCGATGCCGAGGGCATCAAGCGCGTCGCCAAGCGAGTCGTCGATGCCAAGAAGAACGGCAACCAGGTGGTTGTCGTGGTGTCAGCGATGGGCGACACGACGGACGAGTTGATCGATCTCGCCGAGCAGGTTTCCCCGATCCCTGCCGGGCGTGAGTTCGACATGCTGCTGACCGCGGGAGAGCGGATCTCCATGGCGCTGCTGGCCATGGCGATCAAAAACCTGGGCCACGAGGCCCAGTCGTTCACGGGCAGCCAGGCCGGCGTCATCACCGACTCGGTTCACAACAAAGCGCGGATCATCGATGTCACGCCGGGCCGGATTCGTACCGCGCTCGACGAGGGCAATATCGCGATCGTCGCCGGTTTCCAGGGTGTGTCCCAGGACAAGAAGGACATCACCACCCTCGGTCGCGGCGGATCCGACACCACCGCTGTCGCGCTCGCGGCGGCGCTGGACGCCGAGGTCTGTGAGATCTACACCGATGTGGACGGTGTCTTCACCGCGGACCCGCGGGTCGTGAAGAAGGCCCGGAAGATCGACTGGATCTCCTCCGAGGACATGCTGGAGCTGGCCGCGTCCGGCTCCAAGGTGCTGCTGCACCGCTGCGTCGAGTACGCACGCCGTTACAACATTCCGATCCACGTCCGCTCGTCCTTCTCCGGACTGCGCGGCACCTGGGTCAGCAACGAGCCGCAAGGGGACCAGCAGGTGGAGCACGCGATCATCTCCGGAGTCGCCCACGACATCTCGGAGGCCAAGGTCACGGTCGTCGGCGTGCCCGACAAGCCGGGCGAGGCCGCCGCGATCTTCCGCACCATCGCGAACGCGGAAGTCAACATCGACATGGTGGTGCAGAACGTCTCCGCCGCGTCGACGGGCCTGACGGACATCTCCTTCACCCTCCCGAAGTCCGAGGGCCGCAAGGCCATCGACGCCCTGGAGCGGCAGAAGGGTTCGATCGGCTTCGAATCGCTCCGTTACGACGACCAGATCGCCAAGATCTCCCTGGTCGGCGCCGGTATGAAGACCAACCCGGGCGTCACTGCGACCTTCTTCGAGGCCCTGTCCGACGCGAGCGTGAACATCGAGCTCATCTCGACATCCGAGATCCGCATCTCGGTGGTCACCCGCGCCGAGGACGTCATCGAAGCCGTGCGCGCCGTGCACACCGCCTTCGGACTCGACAGCGACTCCGACGAGGCCGTGGTCTACGGAGGCACCGGACGATGACGCCCAGCCGCCCTTCGCTCGCGGTCGTCGGTGCGACCGGGGTGATCGGCGGCGTCATGCTCCAGATCCTTTCGCAGCACGCGGATGTCTGGGGCGACGTGAAGCTGATCTCCTCGCCGCGTTCGGCCGGCCGCAAGCTGGTCGTCCGCGGTGAGGAGACCGAGGTCCTCGCCATCGCCGAGGACGTGTTCGACGACGTCGACGTGGCCCTCTTCCTGGTGCCGGACGAGGTGTCCGCCCAGTGGGGGCCGGTCGCCGCGTCCAAGGGCGCCGTGGTCGTCGACGACTCGGCGGCGTTCCGCATGGACGACGACGTGCCGCTGGTCGTCCCCGAGATCAACCCCCATGCCGCCCGGCTCCGGCCGCGCGGCATCGTCGCGTCCCCGCACTCCACGACCCTGTCGCTGATCGTCGCGGTCGGTGCCCTGCACGCCGAATTCGGGCTCCAGGAGCTGATCGTCTCCTCCTACCAGGCGGTGAGCGGAGCGGGCCGTGAAGGCGTCGCCGCACTCCGCGAGCAGCTGTCGCTGGTGGCCGGTACGGAGCTGGGCACCCACCCCGGAGACGTACGGCGTGCCCTCGGGGACGGCGAGGCGAGCCCCTTCGCCGCGCCCGTGGCGCTGAACGTCGTGCCGTGGGCCGGGGCCGATGCCGGGAACGGCTGGTCGTCGGAGGAGCTCGCGATCCGCGAGGAGTGCCGCAAGGTGCTGGACCTGCCGGGTCTGCGGGTCTCCGCGACCTGTGTGTACGTCCCCGTCGTCGCGACCCACTCGATGTCGGTCCACGCGCGCTTCGAGAACGAGGTCGCCGTCGACCGGGCCCACGAGATCCTGGCGACCGCCCCCGGGGTGGTGCTCTTCGACAGTCCGGCGGCCGGTGACTTCCCCACCCCGTCCGATGTAGTGGGCACCGATCCGACCTGGGTCGGGCGCGTGAGGCAGTCGATGGACGATCCCCGGGCTCTCGAAATGTTCATCTGCGGCGATAACCTCCGAAAAGGGGCAGCGCTGAATGTTGCGCAGATCGCCGAATCGGTGGCGGCCGAATTTCCTCGTTCCTGATCGAGCGGGTTTTGTAGGATCTGTGCGTCCCCTGTGAGCAACTAGCAGGTCTGAACCTCTTGAGCTGGGACATTGCCGTATCCGACGATGATCTCCTGGCCTTCTGCAACCGCGAGTCGGGCTGGTGCGTCTATGCCGTCACTCTTGCGTGGTGGGGCGCATGAATGGGGTATTTGGGGAAGAGCAGGTACGTATGAGGGCATGTCGCACAGCGCCAAACGCGGTGGCGCACGCGTACAACCCTGACGGGGGGAAGCGTGTCCAACTGGCGTGGCAGAGGTTCTCGACATCACAGTGGTGGGCCCGTTGCGAGGCGCTTCATTGCGTCCGCTCCGGCGGCCCCGCGCAGCCGGCGGTATGCCGGTGATTGCGCCCATGCCCGCTGCGCGTTCCACTCGGCTGCCTTCGCAGCGCGAGGGCGCTGAGGAGACGGTGGCAGCGGGGACCACAGTCGACCACCTCACCGAGACCTATCGCGCCCACTACCGTTCGCTGCTCGGCCTCGCGGCCCTGCTGCTGGACGACACCGCGTCGTGTGAGGACGTGGTGCAGGAGGCGTTCATCCGCGTGCACTCGGCGCGCAACCGGGTACGTGAGCCCGAGAAGACGCTCGCGTACCTCCGCCAGACGGTGGTCAACCTCTCCCGCTCCGCACTGCGCCGCCGCATCCTCGGTCTGAAGCTGCTCTCCAAGCCGATGCCGGACATGGCGAGCGCGGAGGAGGGGGCGTACGACCAGCTGGAGCGGGACGCGCTGATCAAGGCGATGAAGGGGCTGCAACGACGCCAGCGAGAGGTGCTGGTGCTGCGCTACTTCGCGGACATGACGGAGGCCCAGGTCGCGGAGACGCTGGGCATATCGCTGGGCTCGGTCAAGGCGTACGGATCCCGAGGCATCGCGGCGCTGCGCGTCGTGATGGAGGCGCAGGCATGAGTGGCCCCGAGCACAGGCGTGAGAGCGACCGGACTGGAAACGGAATTGTGAACCACGGGTCGGAGAACACCCCGGACGCCCAAGCGGATGCGCAGCCGGATGTGTCGTCGGACGCGCAGTCGGACGGGCAGCCGGATGGGCAGTCCGAGGCGCACTCGGAGGCGCACTCGGACGGTGCCGAGGCTCGGGGAGGCCCCGCGCCGGAGCCGGTGCCGGAGCCGGTGCCGGACCTGGCGGCCGACGCGGGAGCGGGTCTCGACGAGATCGCCCTGCGCCGCATGCTGCAGGGAGCCGTCGAGGACCTCCAGCCCTCCCACGGCACCCTCGACCACCTGCACCGCGCAGTGCCCGCCCGGCGCGCGCGGCGGCGGCAGGCGGTCGTCGGGGTCGCCGCTGCGGCCCTGCTGATCGGCACCGCCGTCCCCGCGTTCGTGCACGTCGCCAGTTCGGACGGCAGCGCCGGGGTGAACTCCGCCATCGCCGGTCACGGCGAGGAGGCCCAGGGGGGCAGTGGGTCGGAGCCGGGCGAGGAGCACGGCGGCGACGAGGCCCCCGGGCCCGCCGACACGGTGACCGACGGCGGCAAGGGCGAACCCGACAACTCGGCGTCCCCCACGGCGGACGGCGGCACCACGCCCGACCCCGAGGGCATCGGCGGCGTCGCGGACACACCGCGCTCCGAAGAGGCCGCCATGCCCAGCTGCGAATCGAAACAGCTCCGTGCCGTCTCGGCCGAGTCCGGCGAGGCCGGAGCGGACGGCGCGGTGTACGGCACCTTCCGGATCTCCAACATCTCCGGCGAGGAATGCTCGGTGAGCAGCGACGGCTCGGTGGGCGTGCAGGCGATGGGCGCGGCCGACCCGCTCAAGATCCAGGTCGTCCAGCACACCGCGGGTGACCCGGCGGACGGGCTGCCCGACCCCTCGACCGAGCCCGGCACGGTGATGCTGAAGCCGGCCATGGCGTACGAGGTGCGGTTCGCCTGGGTCCCGACGGACACGTGTCCGACGACCGGTCCTTCTCCCAGCCCCACTCCGACGGACGGCGCCGCCGGCTCCACGGGCGAGGGCACGACCCCGACGGACGTGGAAGCGCAGTTCGCCGACGAGGACGGCGGGACCGCGGACGGCAGCATCGCGGTGACGCACACACCGGAGGCCGGGGCCCCGGTGGCGGAGACGAAGATCTCCAACGCCTGCGCGGGCACGATCTATCGCACGGGAGTCCTCACCGCTTCTCCGTGAGGATGTCGGAGCAAAGGACGTCGGAGCTGAGGATGGTGCAGCCGGCGCCTCAGTCGGCGTCGGCCGCGAGTCCCAGCTCCACGTCGCGTGCCGCCTCGGCCTCGCGCCCCATCAGCCGGAACCACATGAAGAGCACGAAGCCGCCGAAGACGAACCACTCGCCGGTGTAGCCGAGGTTCTGGAACGCCTTCAGGTCGAGCCCGCTGCCCTGCGGGGCCTCCGCGGGCACCGGCTTCAGCGCGCTCGCCCCGCCCTGCTCGGCCGCCGCGCCCGACTCGGGCTTCTGGAGCGTGACCCAGGCGTCGTACACGTCGTACGGGACGAGGTTCACCAGCGACGCGGCGCTGATCATGCCGAGCTGGCCCTCGGGCAGCCCGCCCTCGGAGTGCACGCCGTCGGTGCCCGCGTTCTCGGATGCCTGGAGGTCGCCGGTCACGGTGACCTGGCCGGCCGGTGCGGCGGGGACCTCGGTCCGCCCGGCGGTGCCGGGCAGCCAGCCGCGTACGACAGGCAGGGCCTTGCCGCTGTCGGTACGGAGCAGGTTGAGGACGTAGAAGCCGTTACGGTCGTCCAGCTCGCGGCCGGGGACGAGGAACTGCTCGGCGTACGTCCCCGTGGCGGTCGCGGGGCTGCCGGACGTCACCTTGTCGACCGGCAGCAGCGAGTCGAGGGGCTTGGCGGCCCGCGTACCCGGATCGGGCCGCTTCTCGGCCTCCTCGTGCGACTGCACGCGGTCCTCGAAGCGGCCGAGCTGCCAGGTGCCCATGAACACGCAGAACGGGATGGCCAGCACGACGAAGAGGTTGATCCCCCACCATCGCGGGGTCAGCAGGAACCGGTACACCCCTCCACGGTACGGTCCCCGCTCCGCGGCTCCGGAACGGGGGCCCACCCGTCACTCCTGTCCGAGATGCCTGAGTGCGAAGTCCAGCTCCAGACGGACCTGCTTGATCCGTTCCTCCACGACGAGGGAGCCGTGGCCCGCGTCGTACCGGTACACCTCGTGCACCGCGTCGCGGGCCTTGAGGCGGTCCACGTAGTTCTCCACCTGACGGATGGGGCAGCGCGGATCGTTGACGCCCGCCGAGATGTAGACCGGGGCGCGCACCGCGTCGACGTACGTGAGCGGGGAGGACGCCTCGAAGCGCTCGGGCACCTCCTCCGGTGTGCCGCCCAGCAGCGTGCGGTCCATCGCCTTCAGGGCCTCCATCTCGTCGTGGTACGCCGTGACGTAGTCGGCGACCGGAACGGCTGCCAGGCCCAGGGCCCAGGATTCCGGCTGCGTACCGAGACCGAGCAGCGTCAGATAGCCGCCCCATGAGCCGCCGGCCAGGACCAGCCGGTCCGGGTCGGCGAGACCGGACTTCACCGCCCAGTCGCGGACGGCCGCGATGTCCTCCAGCTCGATGAGCCCGACCCGGTGCTTGAGCGCGTCCGTCCAGGCGCGGCCGTAACCGGTGGACCCGCGGTAGTTGACCCGTACGACGGCGAAACCGTGGTCCACCCAGGCAGCCGGGCCGGAGGCGAACGCGTCGCTGTCGTGCCAGGTCGGGCCGCCGTGGATCTCGAAGACCGTCGGGAACGGGCCTTCGCCGGTGGCGGGCTTCTGGACGAGGGCGTGGATACGGCCGCCGGGGCCGTCCACCCACGCGTCCTCGACGGGCACCGAAGCCGGGGCCTTCGCACCGGGCGGGTCGAGGACCACGGCGCCGGTCGTGGACCGGACGACCGGCGGCTGCGCGGCCGAGGACCAGAGGTACTCCACGGTGCCGTCCGGGCGGGCCGTGGCGCCCGACACCGTGCCCGCCGGGGTCTCCACCCTGACCGGCTCCCGCGCACCCGGCTCGTACCGCCACAGCTCGCTGCGGGCCTCGAAGCTGTGCTCGACGAGCAGCGCGGAGCCGTCCGGATACCACTCGGCGCCCGCGTCGCCCGGAAGGTCGATCGGGAGGTCCGTCTCGGTGCCCGCGACCGGGTCCCAGATCATCGGCTCCCAGCGACCGCGCCGCTGGTGCCCGACGAGCAGCCGGGTGTCCCCGGCCACGGGGGCGAACCCCAGCACGGCGAGGCCCAGCTCCTTCGTGCCGCCCTCGGTGTCGTCCAGCTCGGCGACCGTGGAACCGTCCGGCCGCACCACACGCAGCGCGGAGTGCATCGCGTCCCCGTGCTCCGTGTGCTCCAGGGCGATCAGCGTGCCGTCGTAGGAGAGGTCCCCGACCCCCGCGGACTCCCGGTGCCGGTAGATCTCGACGGGCGCGCCGGAAGGCCGTACGACATGGATGGTCGTGCCCTCCTCGTCGGTCGACCGGCCGATCACCGACGTCCCGTCGCGGCCGATGGCGAGACCGGCCGGATAGGAGGGTTCGAGGCCCGGGGCGGCGGGCTCGTCCTCCCCCTGGGCGCCGTCGAAGGGCTGGCGCATCCACACACCGAACTCGTCACCGTCGGTATCGCTGAACCACCAGATCGTCGAGCCGTCGGGGGTCAGCAGTCCGTCGGTCGTCCCGTTGGGCCGGTCCGTCACCTGGCGTTGCTGCCCGCTCGCCCGGTCCCAGGCGTAGAGCTCGTACGTCCCGGTGGCGTTGGAGACGAAGAGTGAGCGGTCAGGGGCGTCCTCGGCCCAGTCGGGCAGGGACACGCGGGGCGCGCGGAAACGCTGCTCCCACTCCGGCGTGGACGAGGCGTTCTGTGTGTCGCTCATGCCCCCATCCAACCCGATCGGCCGCCACGGCCGAGTGGCCTGTGGATAACTGTTCGCGCGGCGCCCGGCCTGTGGGTAACTTTCGGGCATGCATGCACCGACTCCGGACGACTGGCAGGACGCCAACCGCGCGCGCTGGGACGAGCGGGTGGCGATACACGCGGCGAGCGAGTTCTACGACCTCGACGCGTTCCGCGCGGGGAAGGACGCGCTGCGGGACTTCGAGCTCGCGGAGGTCGGCGACGTCACGGGAAAGTCCCTGCTGCACCTCCAGTGCCACATCGGGCTCGACACCCTCTCCTGGGCCCGGCACGGCGCCGCGCATGTGGTCGGCCTCGACTTCTCCGAACCCGCCGTGGAGACCGCCCGCGGGCTGGCCCGGTCGATCGGGCTCACCCCGGACCGCGCGGCGTTCGTCGCCGCCGATGTGTACGACGCGGCGGAGGCCGTCCCCGACTCCTCGTACGACATCGTCTACACCGGTGTCGGCGCGCTGAACTGGCTTCCCGACATCGAGCGCTGGGCCGAGACCGCCGCCTCGCTCGTCGCGCCCGGCGGCTTCCTGTATCTCGCGGAGTTCCATCCGCTGACCGACGCGCTGGACGATGCGACGGGCTCCCGGATCACGTACGACTACTTCAGCCGCGACGCGTGGGTGGACGAAACGCCGGGTACGTACACCGACTTCGACGCTCCGACGATCCACAACCGCAGCGTCGAATGGCAGCACCCGGTGGGCGAGGTCGTCTCGGCGCTGGCCTCGGCCGGGCTGCGCATCGAGCTGCTGCACGAGCACGACGCCTCGCTCTTCCCGCGCTTCGGCACGCTGGAGCGGAAGGGCGACGGCTACTACCGCTTCCCGGCGGACCGTCCCCGTATCCCGCTCATGTACTCGGTCAGGGCATCACGCCCACTCGACGGCTGAGTACGGGAGTGTATGGAGAAGCGGCGGTCACCGGAACGAACTCCGGTGACCGCCGCATCCCTTTGGGGAGGACCCCGTGGGGGAGGGTGTGGGACTGTGCGTTACGCGGCCGAGCGGAAGGCCGGCAGATATCCGCCCGCCTGCCCCGTGGCCTTGGGGTGGTACGAGTTGTAGACCGGAATCGACACGCTGTGGATCCAGGCGTCGCCGGAGCACAGCTCGTGTCCGGTGAACTCGTCCACCACGCTGGAGAAGGTGAACCCGGCATCGGCGGCCCGCTTGGCGGTGACGTCGTTCAGGATGTCCGACGCCCTGTTGATCGCCCCGCGCTCGGTCTCGGTGAGCCCGGCGATGCAGTTGCCCGAGAGCTTGTAGAAGCGCGGGTAGCCCAGCACCACCACACGCGCCTGCGGAGCCCGCGAACGGATGCCGCTGTAGAGCGAGTCGAGGCGCCCCGGCAGCACGTTCTCCACCTGTGAGATCGCCGCGTTCACGCTGTTCACGCAGGTGGCCTCGCTCGACAGGACGCAGTCCTGCATGACGCTCGCGAACCCGACGTCATTGCCGCCCGCGGTCACGCTGACGAGTGCGGTCGACGAACTCAGCGCGCCCAGCTGGCCGCTGGAGACCGAAGACGTCGTCGCCCCCGAGCAGGCGACGAAGGCGAACGACGACGGGGAGTTCGCGGCGGCCCAGAGGTGGGGGTAGGCGTTGGTGCTGCGCCGGCAGTCGCCGCTGTCGGAGAGGTAACTCCCGGCGCCGACGCCGGAGGAGTAGGAGTCGCCGAGAGCGACGTAGCCGCCGGCGGCCGCCGAGGCCGGAGTGGCGGCGCCCAGCGCGGCGACGGTGGCGATGGCGAGAGTGGAGAGGGATGCCCAGATTCTTCGTACTGACATGGCTGCCAGCCCTTCGAAGTGTGGGGGGTGGGTGGGGATTTGGTGGGGCGCCCCAGTTTCTAGCAGCTCCCGGTACTCGCCGGTAATGCCCGCGCAAGAAGTCGTCTGATATGCCCGAATGATCGTTCGGGAGTCGTAGCTCCGCGCGTAGATAAACCTCGAAGAGCCCCTGAAATGAAGGCAGTTGGGGTTACGTGGGGTGTAAATCGTTTGAACGCCGACGGTGGCGGTCGTACCGTTCCCCGCCGGACGGACGACACGAAAGAAGGCCCCCGCATGACGGGCACGAAGATGCACGCCGACGAAGTCGACATCGACGCCCCACTGGTCGGCCGGCTGATCGCGGCGCAGTTCCCGCAGTGGGCGCACCTCCCCGTCACCGCGGTCCGCTCCGCCGGTACGGACAACGCCATGTACCGGCTGGGCGACGACATGGCCGTACGGCTGCCGCGGGTTCCCGGAGCGGCGGGGCAGGTCGCCAAGGAGCAGCGCTGGCTGCCGCACCTCGCCCCGCACCTCCCGCTGGCCGTGCCGGTCCCGCTCGGGCTGGGGCGGCCGGACGAAGGCTACGAAATGCCGTGGTCGGTCTTCGGCTGGCTGGAGGGCGAGAACGCCCACGACACGCCCCTCACCGATCAGCCGCACGCCGCCGTCGAGCTGGGCCGCTTCGTGACCGCGCTGCGCGCGGTCGACGCCACCGACGGCCCGCCGTCCTTCCGCGGCGGGCCGGTCAGCACCCGCGATCCGGAGGTCCGCGCCGCGATCCGCGACCTGGGGGCGGACGGCACGGTGGAAGCGGACGTCGCGACGGCGGCGTGGGAGTCGGCTCTCCGGCTCCCGCAGTGGGAGGGCGAGCCCGCCTGGCTCCACGGCGATCTGCTGCCGGTCAACGTGCTGGCCCGAGGGGGACGGCTGGCGGCCGTCATCGACTTCGGAGCGGTCGGCACAGGCGACCCCGCCTGCGACACGATGGCGGCCTGGACCCTGCTGCCCGCCGGCTCCCGCGGCCTGTTCCGGGAGGCCGTCGAGGTGGACGACGCGACGTGGGCGCGGGGGAGGAGCTGGGCGCTGGCCTTCGGCCTCATGGCGGACCACTACTACCGGGTCAAGAATCCGGTACTGGCCGCGGTCGCCCGGCACTCGGCGGCCGAGGCCCTCGACGACTTCCGCCGGGAGGGCTGACGCGCGGACGGCCGATCACGGACCGCCGCGTCAACGAAGCGTGAAGAGATCACCGTCAGGCGCAAGGAACGCGCCAGGGGGGAGGGGGAGCGGCCGGATCGGAGCACACGCTGAGCGGACCGGAGACCGAAGGAGACCGCCCCCATGTCCGCTCCGATCAGCGAGGCCGATCAGTCCCTCGCGACCACAGCCGCCACAGGCGCCAAAGCCACCGAAAGCACCACACACGCCGCCGACGAACCACCCGATACCGGCGCCCGGCACAAGCTGACCGTCGTCACCGGTCTCGCCGCGCTGTCGCTCGACGCGATGGCGTCGGTGGCGTACGGGCCCGAGGCCATCGTCCTGGTCCTCGCGGCGGCCGGCGGCTACGGCCTCGGCTTCACACTGCCGGTGACCCTCGCCATCGCCGCCCTGCTGGCGGTGCTCGTCGCCTCGTACCGCCAGGTCATCGCCGCCTTCCCGGACGGCGGCGGCAGCTACGCGGTCGCCAGGGCGCACCTGGGCCCCCGCACCAGCCTCGTCGCGGCGGCCTCCCTCGTCCTGGACTACGTCCTCAACGTGGCCGTCGCCGTCACGGCCGGCGTCGCCGCGCTCACCTCGGCCGTCCCCGAGCTGTACGGCGACCGGCTGTGGATATGCGTCGGCGTACTCGTCCTGATCACGGCCGTGAACCTGCGCGGGATCGTGGACTCGGCCCGCGCGTTCATCGTGCCCACGGCCGTCTTCATCACCTCCATCCTGGTCCTGATCACGGTCGGCCTCTTCCGTGACGGCCCGGTCTCCACCGAGGCCGCCGCCGGTCACGCGTCCGTACTCGGCGACAACGCCACCACCGTCGGCGCCCTGCTCCTCCTGAAGGCGTTCGCCTCCGGCTGCTCGGCCCTCACGGGCGTCGAGGCGATCGCCAACGCGGTGCCGTCCTTCCGCGCCCCGGCCGCCCGCCGCGCCCAGCGCGCCGAGATCGCGCTCGGCGCAATGCTCGGCGTGATGCTGATCGGGCTGTCCGTCCTCATCTCCCGCTTCGGCCTCCAGCCCGTCGAGGGAGTCACGGTCCTCGCCCAGCTCGCCGACGCCTCCCTCGGCCACAACTGGGGTTTCTACGTCATCCAGTTCGCGACCGTGGTGCTGCTCGCGCTCTCCGCGAACACGTCCTTCGGCGGCCTTCCCGTCCTGCTGAAGCTACTGGCCCGAGACAACTACCTGCCGCACGTCTTCGGCCTGAAGGCCGACCGCCAGGTGCACCGGCACGGCGTCCTCACCCTCGCCGCCGTCTCCGCCGCGCTGCTCCTCTTCTCCGGTGGCGACACCAACACGCTCGTCCCGCTCTTCGCGATCGGCGTCTTCGTCGGCTTCACGATCGCGCAGACGGGCATGGTCATCCACTGGCGCCAGGTACGGGGCCCGCGCTGGGCGGCCAAGGCGCTGCTCAACGGGCTCGGCGCGCTGCTCACGGGCGTGAGCGCGGTCGTCGTCACCGCCACCAAGTTCCATGACGGCGCGTGGCTGATAGTCGTCGCCCTCCCGCTGCTGGTGGCGGCGTTCGAGCTGGTGCACCGTGCGTACGCGAGGATCGGTGAGCGCCTCGGCGTCGGCCGCGTACCCGAGGCCCCGCACCGGGACCGGTCGCTCGTCCTCGTACCCGTCTCGTCCCTGACCCGCCTCACCAGCGAGGCCCTGACGGCTGCGGTGTCCCTGGGTGACGAGGTCCGCGCGGTGACGGTCTGCTTTCCGGACCCCGAGGACCGGGAGCAGACGGAGGCTCTGGAACGCGACTGGGCCCTGTGGAACCCCGGTGTCCCCCTCGTGCGCGTCTCCTCCGCCCGCCGCACGGTCGGCCGCCCCATCGCCTCGTACGTACGGGAGATCTCGGCCGCCGAACCGGCCACCCGGATCACCGTGCTCATCCCCGAGGCCGAACCGGCCCACGTCTGGCAGCGGCTGCTGCAGAACCAGCGCGGCGCCGTGGTGGCCCAGGCCGTCCGCCGCGACACGGAAGCGGTGATCTGCCGGCTGCGCTTCCGGCTGTCCGACCTGCCGTGAGTGCCTGCGCCGCCCTCGGGCCGTAGGGGAAGCATCAAGAGCGCCCCGCGATTCGTATGGGACCCGTTAACGGGAGTCGCACCGCTCTGAAAAGGCGCTTTCCTCGGAATGTCCGAGAATCCGTTCTTCACTCAGGAGCTCACGATGGCCGACATGGCCTTCGTCGTCACCACGATCGCGGTCTTCGCGCTGGTGGCTCTTATAGCCAGGGGGGTGGCGAAGCTGTGACCGCCGAGAACATCGTCGGCCTCGTCGTGGCCGCCGCCCTGCTGGGCTACCTCGTGCTCGCCCTCGTCAAGCCGGAGAGGTTCTGACTGTGACATCAGTCGCTGCCGCTCCGGGGGATATGAGTCCTGTCCTCGCTGGACTGCTCCAGCTGCTTGCCCTGGTCGTCGCGCTGGGGCTGGCCTACCGCCCGCTCGGCGACCACATGGCCCGTACCTACTCCTCGGACAAGCACCTCCGTGTCGAGAAGTGGATATACAAGGCCATCGGAGCCGACCCCACCACCGAGATGCGCTGGCCCGCCTATCTGCGCGGTGTCCTCGCCTTCTCCGCGGTGAGCGTCCTCTTCCTCTACCTCATGCAGCGCGTGCAGGGCTCCCTGCCCGGCTCGCTCGGCTTCTCCTCGATCGACCCGGACCAGGCGTTCAACACCGCCGCGTCGTTCGTCGCGAACACCAACTGGCAGTCGTACTACGGCGAGCAGGCCATGGGCCACGTCGTACAGACCGGCGGCCTGGCGGTGCAGAACTTCGTCTCCGCCGCCGTGGGCATGGCGGTCGCGGTCGCTCTCGTACGGGGCTTCGCCCGCGCCCGCACCGGTGAGCTGGGCAACTTCTGGTCGGACCTGGTGCGTGGCACCGTACGCATCCTGCTCCCGATCTCCGTGATCGGCGCGATCGTGCTGGTCGCGTGCGGCGCGATCCAGAACTTCGCGGGGATCCACGAGGTCGGCCAGTTCATGGGCGGCACACAGCAGTGGAACGGCGGCGCGGTCGCCTCGCAGGAGGTCATCAAGGAACTGGGCACGAACGGCGGCGGTTACTTCAACGCCAACTCGGCCCACCCCTTCGAGAACCCCAACGCGTTCTCCAACCTCTTCGAGATCTTCCTGATCCTGGTCATCCCGTTCGCGCTGACCCGCACCTTCGGCAAGATGGTCGGCAGCGTCAAGCAGGGTTACGCGATCCTCGCCACGATGGCGACGATCTGGATCGCCTTCACTCTCCTGATGCTGTGGACCGAGTCCGCGCACAACGGACCGGCCTTCGACATCGCCGGCGGCGCGATGGAGGGCAAGGAGACCCGCTTCGGGATCGGCGGTTCGTCGATCTTCGCGGTGGCCACCACTCTCACCTCCACCGGTGCGGTGAACTCCTTCCACTCCTCGTACACCGGCTTCGGCGGCGGCATCACGATGCTGGGCATGCAGCTCGGCGAGATCGCGCCCGGCGGTGTCGGGTCCGGTCTGTACGGGATGCTGATCATGGCGATCATCGCGGTGTTCATCGCCGGTCTGATGGTCGGCCGTACCCCCGAGTACCTGGGCAAGAAGATCGGCACTCGGCAGATCAAGTTCGCCGCCTGCTACATCCTCGTCACCCCGGCGCTGGTGCTCTGCTTCACCGCCGCTGCGATGGCCCTGGACACCCCGTCCAACTCGATGACCAACTCCGGTGCGCACGGCTTCTCCGAGATCCTCTACGCGTACACCTCGGGCGCCAACAACAACGGATCGGCCTTCGCCGGTCTGAACGCGGACACGCAGTGGTTCAACAGCACGATCGGTATCGCGATGCTGCTGGGCCGGTTCCTGCCGATGGTGTTCGTGCTGGCGCTGGCGGGATCGCTGGCCGAGCAGACCCCGGTCCCCGAGACGGCGGGCACGCTGCGTACGCAGAAGCCGCTGTTCACGGGTCTCCTGGTCGGCACGATCATGATCATCACCGGTCTGACCTACTTCCCGGCGCTCGCGCTGGGACCGCTCGCCGAAGGGCTCGCGTCATGAGCACCGGCACTCCGACCGGCACTCCGACCGGCACTCCGACCGGTTCCGCCACCCACGCGCCGCACCAGGACGCCCCCACCGGTCACAAGGACGGGAGCGGCAAGGTGGGCGGGGGTCTGTTCGATCCCAAGATGCTGATCAAGGCGCTCCCCGACGCACTGCGCAAGCTCGACCCCCGGGTGATGATCAAGTCGCCCGTGATGTTCGTGGTGCTGATCGGGTCCGTACTGACCACGGTCTTCGCCCTCAAGGATCCGGGCGACTGGTTCGGCTGGGCGATCACCGCCTGGCTGTGGCTGACGACGGTCTTCGCCAACCTGGCCGAGGCCGTGGCCGAGGGCCGCGGCAAGGCGCAGGCCGACACGCTCCGCAAGGCCAAGACGGACACGGTCGCCCGCCGGATCATCGGTGCGAACGAGGAGCGGGTGCCCGGCACCGAGCTGCGCATCGGCGACCTCGTGGTCTGCGAGGCGGGCGACATCATCCCCGGCGACGGTGACGTCGTCGAGGGGGTCGCCTCGGTCGACGAGTCGGCGATCACCGGCGAATCGGCCCCGGTCATCCGGGAGTCGGGCGGCGACCGCAGTGCCGTCACCGGTGGTACGAAGGTGCTGTCCGACCGCATCGTCGTCAAGATCACGACGAAGCCCGGCGAGACCTTCATCGACCGGATGATCAACCTGGTCGAGGGCGCCTCCAGGCAGAAGACGCCCAACGAGATCGCGCTCAACATCCTGCTCGCGTCCCTCACGATCGTCTTCCTGCTCGCGGTCGTCACGCTCCAGCCGTTCGCCACGTACGCAGGCGCCCGGCAGTCGATGATCGTGCTGACCGCGCTGCTGGTCTGCCTCATCCCGACGACGATCGGGGCGCTGCTCTCGGCCATCGGCATCGCCGGCATGGACCGGCTGGTCCAGCGCAACGTCCTGGCGATGTCCGGCCGCGCGGTGGAGGCGGCCGGCGACGTCTCCACGCTCCTCCTCGACAAGACCGGCACCATCACCCTGGGCAACCGTCAGGCGTCCGAGTTCGCACCGGTCAAGGGCACCACGGAGGCCGAACTCGCCGACGCCGCCCAGCTCTCCTCGCTGGCCGACGAGACCCCCGAGGGCCGCTCGATCGTGGTCCTGGCCAAGGAGAAGTACGGACTGCGCGAGCGGCACCAGGGCGAGCTGAAGCAGGCCGAGTGGGTGGCCTTCACCGCCCAGACCCGGATGTCGGGTGTGGACATCGACGGGCGCAAGGTGCGCAAGGGCGCGACCGGTTCGGTCGTCGCCTGGGTCAAGGAGCGTGGCGGCAGTGTCCCGGAGGACGCCCAGGCGCTCACCGACCGGATTTCACAGGCTGGTGGCACGCCGCTGCTGGTGGCTCTGGAGGATGCGGAGGGCGCCCGGGTACTGGGTGTCATCCACCTCAAGGACGTCGTGAAGGAGGGCATGCGGGAGCGGTTCGACGAGCTGCGCCGCATGGGCATCAAGACGGTCATGATCACGGGCGACAACCCGCTGACCGCGAAGGCCATCGCCGAGGAGGCGGGAGTCGACGACTTCCTCGCCGAGGCGACGCCCGAGGACAAGATGGCCCTCATCAAGCGGGAGCAGGCGGGCGGCAAGCTCGTCGCGATGACCGGTGACGGTACGAACGACGCCCCCGCGCTCGCGCAGGCCGACGTCGGCGTGGCGATGAACACCGGCACCTCGGCCGCCAAGGAGGCCGGGAACATGGTGGACCTGGACTCCAACCCCACCAAGCTCATCGAGATCGTCGAGATCGGCAAGCAACTCCTGATCACCAGAGGCGCGTTGACGACGTTCTCGATCGCCAACGACGTCGCGAAGTACTTCGCGATCATCCCCGCGATGTTCGCGGTCGTCTACCCGGGCCTGGACAAGCTCAACGTCATGGACCTGTCCTCGCCGGAGTCCGCGATCCTCTCCGCCGTCATCTTCAACGCGCTGATCATCATCGCGCTGGTGCCGCTCGCCCTGAAGGGCGTCCGGTACAAGCCCACGAGCGCCGACAAGATGCTTCGCCGGAACCTCGGGATCTACGGACTCGGCGGCCTGGTCGCCCCGTTCATCGGCATCAAGATCATCGACCTGCTCATCTCCTCCATTCCTGGAATCGGCTGACGCCATGAACAACTCCCTTGGAAACACTGCCCGGATGCTCGGCGCGGGACTGCGGGCCCTGCTCGTCCTGACCGTGATCTGCGGGGTCATCTACCCGCTCGCCGTCACCGGCGTCGCCCAGGTCCTGTTCAACGACAAGGCGAACGGCTCCGAGATCAAGTCCGACGGCCGGGTCGTCGGCTCCGCCCTCATCGGCCAGCGCTACGACGTACCCCTGAAGGAAGGCGAGGAGACGGCGGCCCCGGACCTGAAATGGTTCCAGCCCCGCCCGTCCAACGGCCTCGGCTCCAACAGCGTCAACACCCAGTACGCGCTCATCCTCTCCGGCGCCACCAACCGCTCGGGAGACAACCCGGACCTGATCCAGTGGGTCAAGGACGCCAAGGCGGCCGTGGTCAAGGACAACTCGACCGCCGGCTACAAGGTGAAGCCCCAGGACGTGCCGGCCGACGCCGTCACCTCCTCCGGCTCGGGCCTGGACCCGCACATCTCCCCGGAGTACGCGGAGCTCCAGGTCCACCGGGTCGCCGAGAAGAACGACCTCGACGTCAAGCAGGTCGACAAGCTCGTCGCCGACCACACCTACGACCGGGCCCTCGGCTTCATCGGTGAGCCCCGCGTCAACGTCCTCCAGCTCAACATCGCTCTCAAGGAACTGACCAAGAACTGACGGTCTTACGAGCACCACGCGGGAGCCGGCGGGCCAAGCAACGTACAAGGCCCGCCGGCTCCCGCGTGGTGAGGCACGGTGACCGCCGAGGACACCCTCGGCGGACGCCACGAGGTAACCGTCGACTGTCCGCTCCGGCGGCACCGTGCCTACGCTTGATGTGGCGACGCGGCCCGAGGCGCCGCCGGGAGGCGACCCATGAGACAGCGCCATCACTTCCACATCGACCACGCGGGCCACTCGGTCAGCGCGACCGTCCAGACGGGCCACACGGTGGCGGTGGAGGTGCTCGTGGACGGCAAGGAGACGGGGTACGCCACGACGCACGGCGACCGCCCGGTCACCGTACACATCGAGCTCCCGACCGACCCGCCCACGGCGGCGTCGGTGCACGTGGCCGCGGGCCCCGGCATCCCCAGGTGCCTCTTCGAGGCTCCGGGGACCCAGCCCCACGTGATGTCGCCGCGCATCTACTGAAGCGCATCTAGTGACGCGCGCCTCCACTGAGGGGCCCGACACCCACCCGCGTTCAGCGCAGGTTCAGGTGCCGAGGGCCACAATCGGGCCATGCGGGTTCTGGTCATCGAGGACGAGGAACGGTTCGCCGAAGGGCTGCGCAACGGCCTGGAGGCGGAGGGCTTCGCCGTCGACATCGCACTCGACGGTACGGACGGCCTGTGGCGGGCCCGCGAGAATCCGTACGACGCGATCGTCCTCGACATCATGCTGCCCGGCCTGAACGGCTACCGCGTCTGTGCGGCGCTGCGCGCCGAGGGCAACTGGACACCGATCCTGATCCTCACCGCCAAGGAAGGCGAGTGGGACGAGGTCGAGGGTCTCGACACCGGCGCCGACGACTACCTGACCAAGCCCTTCTCGTACGCCGTGCTGCTGGCCCGGCTGAGGGCGCTGCTGCGCCGCGACCCCCGCGAACGGCCCGCCGCACTCGCCGCCGGAGATCTGCGGCTCGACCCGGCGGCCAGGGAGGTCTCGCGCGGTGGAGTACGCGTAGAACTGACCGCCCGCGAAATGGCGTTGCTCGAATTCCTGCTGCGCAGGAGCGGCGAGACCGTGTCCAAGCGGGAGATCCTCGCGCACGTCTGGGACGACGACTTCGAGGGTGACCCGAACATCGTCGAGGTGTACGTCCGTCACCTGCGCAACAAGCTCGACCGGCCCTTCGGGCGGGCCGCGATCGAGACCGTGCGAGGCAGCGGATACCGGCTGGCTCCGGACGGGGGCTAGGGATGGCGTTCAGGCACGGAGTGAGATTCCGGTCGACCGTGGCGGCCGTCCTGGTCGTCGCGGTGGGACTGCTCGCGGGAGCGGTGGCCCTGGTCGCGCTGTTGCGGGCCGAGCTGACCGATGACGTACGGCAGGCGGCGCGCACCCGCGCCGAGCAGGTGGCCTCCGTCATCGAGTCGGGGCGCGGGGTGCCCTCGCTGGCCGTGGCCGACCGGGAGGAACAGTTCATCCAGGTCCTGGACGCCGGGGGCGCGGTCGTGGCGTCCAGCGCGAACGTCGAGGAGCTGCCCGCGCTGGCCGCCCCGGGCGGGGACGGCGAGTCCCGGGTCACCACACCGCTGGACGAGGACGAGTTCCTGGTGGTGGCGGTGGCGGCCGACGATCCGGGCGGCCCCGGAGGCGAGCGGACCGTCCTGGTCGGGCGGGCGCTCGTCGCCGTCGCCGAATCCACGCAGATCGTCACCCGGCTGCTCGTGGCCGGGCTGCCGCTGCTCCTCCTCCTGGCCGCCGGGGCCACCTGGATGGCCGTCGGGCGCGCCCTGGCCCCGGTCGCGGCGATCCGGTCGGAGGTGGAGGCGATCTCATCGGCCGAACTGCACCGCCGGGTGCCCCTGCCGAACGGCCGCGACGAGATCGCACGGCTCGCCGCCACGATGAACCGCATGCTGGACCGCCTCGAACGCTCCCAGAGGGCCCAGCGGCGCTTCATCTCGGACGCCTCGCACGAGCTGCGCTCCCCGGTGGCCTCCATCCGCCAGCACGCCGAGGTCGCGCTCGCCCACCCCGGCAGCACGACCCAGGAGCGGCTCGCCGGGACCGTACTCGCCGAGGATCTCCGCATCCAGCACCTGGTCGACGACCTGCTGCTCCTGGCCCGCGCAGACGAGGACGCGCTGCGCCCGCAGCTGCACCCGGTCGACCTGGACGACCTGGTCCTGGACGAGGCACGGCGGCTGCGCGCGACTGCGGCCGGGCTGCGCGTCGCCACAACCGGCGTATCGGCTGCGCGGCTCGAAGCGGACGCGCAGGGTCTGCGCCGGGTGCTGCGAAACCTGGGCGACAACGCTGCCCGGCACGCCCGTACGCAGGTGGTGTTCGATCTCGCCCAGCGGGGGGACGGCCGGATCGTGCTCGGGGTCGAGGACGACGGGCCAGGGGTGCCGCCCGCCGACCGGGAGCGTGTCTTCGAGCGCTTCGTACGCCTCGACGACGCACGGGCCCGCTCGGGGGAGGCGGCAGGCGGCAGCGGCCTGGGGCTGGCGATCGTCGCGGAACTGGTGGCGGCGCACGGCGGCACGGTCAGTGTGTCCGGGAGCGCCTTCGGAGGAGCCCGCTTCGAGGCGTCGTTCCCCACCACCGAACACCCCGCTGAACACCCCCACTAAACACCCCTGCTGAACGCCGATTCAGCTTCGTTCAGCGTCCCTTCAGCGCCCGAGTGGCAACGTCGCGAACACGGCAGAGGAGGCAGCCATGAGGACACAAAGGAAGAGGCCGATGATCGCGGCGAGCGTGGCCATGACCGCGGCACTCACGGCGGGCGCGTGCGGCGCGCACGCCACCGGCAAGGCACCCGGACCCGCCGGTACGGACTGCGTACGCGTCGTGGACGCGACCACCGGCAAGAAAACGGGAACCTGCCTGCCACTGGCCCCGGAGAAGGCCCGGGTGGATACGACCAGGCCCACGTTCTCGAACCCCACCACCATCACGAACCCCCTCCACCCCAGCTCGGAGATCAAGCAGGTGATCTACGGGGGCCAGGTCGACGGCAAGCCGTTCCGGACCGAGTTCACCCTGCTGCCCGACACCAAGTCCATCGCCATCGACGGCAAGCAGGTGAAGGTGCGGACCCTCCAGTACATGGCGCTCTCGGACGGACGGATCAAGGAGGTCGCGCTCGACTGGTTCGCGCAGGCCGACGACGGATCGGTCTGGTACCTCGGCGAGGACGTCTTCAACTACGAGGACGGCGTGGTCGCCGACACCGACGGCACGTGGCTGGCAGGGAAGACGGGACCAGCCGCGATGATCATGCCCGCGCAGCCGAGGACAGGGGACGTCTACCGGCCGGAGAACGTACCGGAGGTCGTCTTCGAGGAGGTCACCGTCAAGAAGACCGGCCAGACGGTCGCCGGTCCGTACGGACCCGTGAAGGGCGCGATCACGGTGACCGAACTGCACATGGACGGCACCCGCGAGGACAAGGTATTCGCCCCGGGATACGGGGAGTTCTCCACCGGCAAGCCGGGCGCCGACCTGGAGGCGGTATCACTGGCCGTCCCGACGGACGCCAGACCCGGCCCGCGACCGGCACACCTCACGGCCCTGACGGAAGCCGTCCGAGCGGCACACGAGCACCCCGCAGATCCGGCGGCGGTCGGCACGCTACGGCAAGCCTGGAACACGTACCGCACATCGGACCGTGTCCCGGCCCTGCTCACGACCCAGATGAACCGCGACCTGGACGCACTCACCGCAGCCGTCAAGGCGCGCGACGCCGATCTGGTACGGGGAGCGATGCTCCGGGTCGCGCAAAACGACCTGGACCTGCATCTGCGCTACGATCCACTGCCCGCGGTCGAGGCGGCCCGGATGTCTCTCTGGGCACAGCAACTGCGCCTCGACGCACAGGCGTCCGACGCGGGCGCGGTGGCCGGGGACGTCACCAGTCTCGAACTCACCTGGGACCGCTTGGAGCACACCACACAGGCCGCCGATGCGGCTCGCATCAACGCCCAGCTCCGCGACCTGCGCAACGTGGCGGACCACAAGGACACGGCAGCAGCCGCACAGTTGGCACGAGAACTCACCAACTCCCTGACCAACTGATCTGTACTTCTGGTCAGTACCACCAGGATCAGTTGTGGCCGAACTTCCGCTCCTTCTTATGGGAGACGTGCTCGGCGATGGGACGCATCGCGTCGGGTGCGGCCGAGGTAGGCGTCTGCTCCTTCGTCTCCGCAGCAGTGGTGCGTTCATGGCCGCCGGTGCGAGCACCGCGGTTCTGCCGGCTCTGCTTCTTGCCCACGATCGTGCCTCCTGACAGAGGATCTCGGACGATGGACCACTACCAGATTCGCATGTGCGTACGAAGGCCGCATGTTGGGCACAGGCCCTGAAGCCGGGCGCGGAGATCGCCGGTCCGGAGCCTGCCCGGGCGGGTATAGCCTGCTACGTGGCCGAATCCCATGCGTACAGAGAGGCAGGTGAGATCCGCAATGTGCGGTGAACCTCCCAGTCGTACGCCGCGGGACGCTGCCATGACCGGGCCCTGACCGGATCTGGAGGCGGCGTCAGCGGCGTGCCGTAGTTGCATCCCTACGCCCACGACTCCCCGTCCGTCCCGCCGGAAGGACTCCCATGTCCGAGCGCCGTCTGCGTGGCCTGCGCGACGCATTCAAGAAGCCCGCCAAGAACCACGCCCAGCCCCGCCCCACGGGCGAGGAGCCCGGCACGGCCGCGTCGGCCGAGCAGCAGCCACCCCGCGAATCCAGTGTGATCACCGCCGCGCTGTACCAGGACGGCGTGCGCACCAGCACCCACGATTCGCTCGCCGAGACCTTCCAGAAGCTCCGCGAGGAGGAGGGCGGCATGGCCTGGATCGGCCTGTACCGCCCGTCCGAGGCCGAGATGCTGTCCGTGGCCGCCGAGTTCGACCTGCACGAGCTGGCGATCGAGGACGCGCTGGAGGCCCACCAGCGGCCCAAGCTGGAACGCTACGGCGACACCCTCTTCGTGGTGTTGCGCGCCGCCCGCTACCTCGACGCCGCCGAGGAAGTCGACTTCGGCGAACTGCACGTCTTCGTAGGCCCCGACTTCGTCATCACCGTCCGCCACGGCGCCGCCCCCGACCTGGCCGCGGTGCGCCGCCGGATGGAAGACAGCCCCGACCTGCTCAAGAGCGGCCCCGAAGCCGTGCTGTACGCCATCCTCGACGCGGTCGTGGACGGCTACCTCCCCGTGGTGGCCGGCGTGGAGAACGACGTCGACGAGATCGAGACCGAGGTCTTCGGCAACGCTCCCGGGGTGTCCCGCCGCATCTACGAGCTCTCCAGGGAAGTGGTGGAGTTCCAGCGCGCGACCCGCCCCCTGACCAGAATCCTGGAAGGGCTCTCCGCCGGCTTCGAGAAATACGGCATCGACGAGGAACTGCGCCGCTACCTGCGAGATGTCGCCGACCACGCCACCCACGTCACCGAACGCGTCGACGGCTTCCGCCTGGCCCTGCAGGACATCCTCGCCGTGAACGCAACGCTGGTCACTCAGCAGCAGAACGAGGAGATGAAGGCGCTCGCCGAGTCCAGCCACTCACAGAACGAGGAGATCAAGAAGATCTCCTCCTGGGCCGCCATCCTCTTCGCCCCGACCCTCGTCGGCACGATCTACGGCATGAACTTCGACCACATGCCCGAACTCGACTGGGTCATGGGCTACCCCTTCGCCCTGGCCCTGATGGGGGTCGTGTGCGTCAGCCTGTACGTGGTCTTCAAACGCCGCGACTGGCTCTGACGACCGGACCGGCCGAGCCCGCATACAACCCCTGCACGACACGACACCGCCACGTGATGCACCTCACAGGACTCAACTGCCGCGCGCGTACAACCCTTTCGCTTCACCGCCGATCAAGACTGTGCGGTCGCTTTGGCCGTGCGTGATCTGGGTCCGCCCGTTCGCGACCCGTATCCGCCCGTCGATAGTCGGTAACGGAGCCTCCTCATGTCCCAGCACTCCCGCAATAAGCTGACGTCCGGCAAGAAGGTGATCCTGGGCGTCAGCGCACTGGCCGCATCCGGGCTCGCCGTCGGCCTGCTCGTCACACCGTCCGCGATGGCGGGGAGGCCCGGCGCGGCTGAGGCGCTGGAGCAGAGCAAGGCTGCGGCCGCCGACGCGTCGGCGGCGAAGACCGCCGCGCCCAGGACTCTGGCCGCGAGCACTGCCGACTCCACGGTCGTCTCCGGCGTCACCGTCAACGGCGGCAACAGCGCCGCCGTCGGCACGACGAGCACGCAGACGATCACCGTGAAGTGGACGGTCAGCGGCGGAGCGACGCTCTACGGCAGCCACGCGTCGATCTGGCGCGGCACCGACCTCGACAGCGGACCGGAGCAGTTCATCACCTCCGAACAGTTCAATGCGGACACCGACCCCTGCGTCTCGTCCGGCGACGCCAGGTTCAACTGCACGGCCACCTTCAAGCTCGACCCCGGATACGCCCTGTCGAACGAGGACGCCGGAGCCTGGAAGATCTCCCTCTGGGCGATCACCGACGCGGCCACCAGCGTGGACACCGACAACGCTAGGACCTGGTACCTCAAGCGCTGGTCCCGGCTGAGCAACAACGCGGCCCCCGAGCCCGTCGCCAAGGGCGAGACGATCACGATCACCGGCAAACTGGAGCGCGCCAACTGGGACACCCAGAAGTACGCGGGCTACACCCAGCAGACCGTCCGCCTCCAGGAGCGTTCGCTGACCGGCTCGTACGCCACCACCAGCAGCCACATCACCGGCACCGGCAGCCTGGCGGGCGTCGAGAAGAAGACTCGCACCGCCACCACCGACCGCTGCTACCGCTACAAGTTCGAGGGCACCTCCACCACGCCGCCGGTCACCGCCGCCGGTGACTGCGTGGACGTGCGCTGAGCCCGCTGACGAGGCTGACCACACCGGGTCAGCGAGGCGACGGACCCATACTCGCCCCGGTGTTGGCCGGCCTGCGGATCCGGTGGCGCGGTCCGGGCCGTCCCCGCTCCCGCCCGGACCACCTGCGCGGCGACAAGGGGGGTCCCGCACCCTTCAGGCTGTCCACTCGTGCCTGAACCGCTCGGTGAAGCGAGCTATGGCCCGGGACAAGGTCAAGCGCAACGTTGCAAGCAGATCCGTCCCGTGATCCAGACCGGTGCCGTGGTCATGGACGCCATCTTCAAGCGCGATCCGGAGCGGTAGTCACGCAGATGGACGCGCAGCAATGCCAGAGGGCCCTTACCTATTCGGTAAGGGCCCTCTGATCTGCTACTTAGCTGTCGGGGTGGCGGGATTTGAACCCACGACCTCTTCGTCCCGAACGAAGCGCGCTGCCAAGCTGCGCTACACCCCGATGTCACGCGGTCTCCCGGCGACATCGATTACTTTAGCCCACCCGCGGCCGGAGGCGAAATCCGGTTTCTGTGGGGGTCGGGGGGTCCCCAGACGTGGGGGCGGATACGGTCCAGGCCGATCAGCAGCGTGGCCAGGGCGGCGAAGAGGAGGCCGAGGGCCAGGGCGTTGGTGAGGACTCCGGCGTAGCCGTAGGTGTCCACATCGAGGAACGGGTACGGGTAGCGGGCCTCCGTGCCGGGGGAGAGGAGTGCGCCCCGGGTCAGGGCGAATGCCAGGTACGCCAGGGGGAGGAGCAGCCACTGAGGGACGAAGCGCAGGCGCAGGGTTCGGGGTGTGGTCAGCAGGAGCCAGTCCAGGGCCGCCGCCAGTGGGGTGACCGTGTGGAGGAGCTGGTTGGAGACCGCGCGCCAGCCGGTGATCGTGTGGCCCGGGGCGTCCGTCATCGAGAAGGCGCCGACCGTTCCTCGTACGGGAACGACTCCGCGGACCGGGGGCTGGGGAGCAGGGCGGTCCGCGGGGAGGTCATGATCTTTACGGTAAGCGGGGAGCCCGTCCCCCGCGATTCGTCGGGGCGTCGGTGACGTCGTCCCTGTCTCAGTCGCGGGGCGTGAGCGTCAGCAGTGTCGCCTCGGGCGGGCAGGCGAAGCGGACCGGGGTGTAGCGGTTGGTGCCGCAGCCGGCCGAGACGTGGAGGTAGGAGCGGCGGTCCCCGACCGTGTGCGTGGAGAGGCCCTTGACCCGGTCCGTATCCAGGTCGCAGTTGGTGACGAGCGCCCCGTAGAAGGGGATGCACAGCTGGCCGCCGTGGGTGTGGCCCGCCAGGACCAGCGGGTAGCCCTCGGCTGTGAAGGCGTCCAGGGAGCGCAGGTACGGGGCGTGGACCACGCCGATCGAGAGGTCCGCGCCGGTTTCGGGGCCGCCCGCGACCTCCGCGTAACGGTCGCGCTTGATGTGCGGATCGTCGAGGCCCGTGAACGCGATCTCCAGGCCGTCGAGCTTCAGCCGGCCGCGCGTGTTGGACAGCCCGAGCCAGCCGGCCGCGTCGAACGCGTCCCGCATCGGCTCCCAGTCGTTGTGGACGACGCCGACCGCCGGGGCGTTGCCGTTGAGGCCGTGGTTGCCCTGCATCTTCTCGAACAGGTACTTGGCGGGGTTACGGAGCTTGGGCCCGTAGTAGTCGTTGGAACCGAAGACGTAGACCCCGGGGAGCTCCATCAGCGGACCGAGTGCGTCGAGCACCTCCGGTACGGCATCCGGGTCCGAGAGGTTGTCGCCGGTGTTCACGACGAAGTCCGGGCGCAGGCCCGCCAGCGACTGGAGCCAGGCCCGCTTCTTGCGCTGCCCGGACACCATGTGGATGTCGGAGACCTGGAGCACGCGCAACGGGCGTGCCCCGTGCGGGAGTACGGGGACGGTGATCCGCCGCAGGCGGAACGAGCGGGCCTCGAATCCTGCGGCGTAGGCGAGGCCGGCAACGCCGACCGCAGCGCCGACAGCCGTGACTTTCAGGGGTACTCCGTAGCGTGCGCGCATGTGCCCATCGTCGCAGACACGGTGCCGTGACAGGAAAACACGAGGGCGGCAGGTGCCCCGTACCTGTCACAATCGCCGCATGACCACGCTCAAGTCCAAGCTCAAGGAAGACCTCTTCACGGCCATGAAGGCGCGTGACGAGCTGACCTCGTCCACGCTCCGGCTGACCCTCACCGCGATCACGAAGGAGGAGGTCAGCGGCAAGACGGCGCGCGAGCTCTCCGACGACGAGGTGCAGAAGGTGATCGCCCGGGAGGCGAAGAAGCGCCGCGAGGCGGCCGAGGCGTTCACCCAGGGCGGCCGGCAGGAGCAGGCCGACCGGGAGAAGGCCGAGGGCGAGCTGCTCGACGCGTACCTCCCCAAGCAGCTCAGTGACGAGGAGCTGACCGGCATCGTCGCCGCCGCGGTCGAGGAGGCGAAGGCCGCCGGAGCCGAGGGGCCGCGCGCGATGGGCGCCGTCATGAAGATCGTGAACCCGAAGGTGGCGGGCCTCGCCGAGGGCGGCCGGGTGGCCGCGACCGTGAAGAAGCTCCTCGCGGGCTGATCGCAAAAAGCTCCGCGCGAGCTGATCGCAAAAAGAGGGTGCCCCGGGATCATCCCGGGGCACCCTCTTCTCGTTCGACCGCGTTACCGCGTCAGGTCAGTTCCGGCCGCCGCCGGTTCCGTCCCGCCAGCCGCCCTCGCCGCCGGTCGCGCCGCCGAGGAGGCCCGGCGGAAGGGTGATCTCGTCACCGGGCTTGGGGTCGTCCCGATCCCCGTCGTTCTCGTCGCGCTTGTCTTCCTTGTCGTCCTTGGGCTTCTTGGCCTCGGCGCGCGGGACCTTGACGTAGTTGAACGAGGGCGTCTCGCCGGCGCTGAGCACCTCGGTCATCGCCGTCCGCCAGATCGGACCGGGGAGGCAGCCACCACAGACCTTGTCGTAGAACTGGCCGCCGATGGTGATGTTGTACATGCCGCGCTTCTCGCCGACGTCGTCACCGACCCAGACCGCGGTGGACAGGTTCGGCGTGTAGCCGACGAACCAGGCGTCCTTGCGGTCATCGGTGGTACCGGTCTTGCCCGCGTTGTCGCGGTCGGTGAGGCCGGCCTGGGTACCGGTTCCGTCCTCGACGACGCCCTTGAGCATCTGGTTGATCATGTCGGCGGTGAGCTCGCTCATCGCGCGGTTGCAGGCGGTCTTCGGTACGGGCAGGGACTTGCCGTCCCGGGTGGTGACCGACTCGATCGCGACCGGGGTGCAGTACGTGCCGCGGTTGGCGAAGGCGGCGTACGTGGAAGCCATGCCCAGCGGGGTGTTCTCAGCGACCCCGAGGGTGATCGACGCGTCCTCGCCCAGCTTCCTGCCGGTGCTCGCCTCGTACCCGAGGTTCTTCGCCATGGTGACGGTCTCGCACAGACCGGCCTTCTGCTCCAGCCGCGCGAAGTAGGTGTTGATGGACTTGCCCAGCGCGCTGGTCAGGTCGTAGGGACCCTTCTCGGACTCGAGCTCGTTCTGCACGGGCCACGGGCCGGACCCGGTCGGACTGCCGGAGCAGTTCCGGTAGTCGCTCTTCGACATGGTGATCTTCCACGGGTCGTCGTAGACCTGTGTCGGGCTGATGCCCTTCTCCAGGGCAGCCGCCGCGGTGATGGGCTTGAAGGTCGAGCCGACCTGGAACCCGTACGTCGTGCCGCCCATCTCGCTGCCGACGGCGAGGTTGATCACGGTCTCGTTCTTCGTGCCGTCGAGCCCGTACGGCCGCGACTGCCCCATCGAGAGGATCTTGCCGGAGCCGGGCTGGACCTGCACGACCGAGGCGGCGACGCCGTCGTCCTTGTTGACGCGGGAGGTGGCGGCCTTGTTGGCCGCGGCCTGCGCCTTGGGGTCGAGCGTGGTCTTGATGGTCAGACCACCGAGGTCCCACAGCTTCTGCCGGTCCTTCTCGGTCTCGCCGAAGGCCGGGTCGGACAGGACGGTCTTGCGCACGTAGTTGCAGAAGAAGCCGGCGCCCTCGACGGCGGTGATGCAGCCGCTGCGGGGCTTGCTGACCTTCAGGCCGAGCGAGCTCTCCATGGCCTTGTCGGCCTCGGCCTGTGTGATGGCCTTCGTCGCGGCCATGCGCTGCAGCACGGTGTTGCGACGCTTGGTCGCCTCCTGCGCGTCGTTGACCGGGTCGTAGCGGCTCGGCGACTGGACGATGCCGGCCAGCAGCGCGGCCTCCGCCACCTTCAGCTTCTTCGCGGGCTTGGAGAAGTAGCGCTGGGACGCGGCCTCGATGCCGTACGCCTGCTGCCCGAAGAACGTGATGTTGAGGTAGTTCTCCAGGATCTTCTTCTTGCCGAGCTCTTCCTCGACCTGGATCGCGTACTTGAGCTCGCGGACCTTGCGGCCCAGCGTCTGCTGCGTGGCCTCCAGGACCTTCGCCTGGTCGTCGCCCGCTTCTTCGACGAAGACGTTCTTCACGTACTGCTGGGTGAGCGTCGACGCACCCTGTGCGGCCCCGCCGGCCTGCACGTTGCGGTTCATCGCACGCAGGATGCCCTTGAGGTCCACGGCCCCGTGCTCGTAGAAGCGCGAGTCCTCGATCGCGATGATCGCGTCCTGCATGTACGGGGAGATGTCCTTGAGCGGTACGACGGTCCGGTCGCGCGAGTAGTCCGTCGCGATGAGACCGCCGTCGCTGTCCAGGATCGTGGTGCGCTGACTGAGCGGTGGCGTCTTGAGGTTGGAAGGGATTTCGTCGAATCCCTCGACCGTCCCCTTGGCCGCGAGGCCGAGCACTCCGGCTGCCGGCAGTGCGATACCTGCCAGGACAGCTCCGGATAGTGCGGCGACACCGAGGAACTTGGCGGCCTGCTGGGTCGTCGTGAGACCCCCGCCCGAGCGCTTCTTTGGCATGGGGGCAGCCTACGTTCTCATTCGCCGGACAGGCGTATATGCGTTGGCCTAAGCTGCTCTCAACTGTCACAGCAGTCCGGTTTCGTTTCAACCCCCGTGCAGTTCAAGCCATCTCCGTACGCGGTGTCTCCGTGACCCGGGGCGTTCCCGAATTCGCCTCGTGTGTCACGAAATGCACACCGCGACTTGGGTGTACTGTCCCGATTTTAGGGTGATGGTCTCGTATGTCCTCCCCTCACTCCTCTGGGTGATCTGCCGCGTACGCATAGTCCGTTCGGGCCATCCAAGATTGGGCCCGAAGGGGGTGTTGTGCTGGTGCTGCCTTCCGTAACGTCCTCAACTGGTGGCGGTGAATATGCCGCCGCCGCCGTGGGGGAGCCTCGATTCGGGAGAGGACGGCGCCGGCATGGGCTGGGTAACCGACTGGAGTGCGCAGGCAGCCTGCCGCACTACCGATCCGGATGAACTGTTCGTACAAGGGGCAGCGCAGAACAGGGCCAAGGCGGTGTGCACCGGTTGTCCGGTGCGGACCGAGTGCCTGGCCGATGCGCTGGACAATCGCGTCGAATTCGGCGTGTGGGGCGGAATGACGGAGCGGGAGCGCCGCGCACTGCTGCGCCGACGACCGACCGTGACGTCCTGGCGTCGACTGCTGGAGACCGCTCGCAGTGAGTACGAGCAGTCGACGGGCATCCTGCCCGTAGCGGTCGGCCTGGAGGACGACGTACTGCACGAGACGTACGCCGCCGTGGGGTAGGCGCACGAGCCCGCACCCCGTCAGGGGGGTTACGGGCGGCAGGGCCTAGGCAGCTCCGGCCGGAGCGGAAACGGAACCGGCCGCGAGCCGGTCCCCGATGGCCCGGAGACCTGTGAGGTCATGTACATCGCCGGGCAGCGCGGCCACTTCGGTGACCGGGACCTCGGGGTGGAGCGCGGTGAAGCGGTCGCGTGTGAGCTGTTCGCGCGCGACGACCTGCATGCGCTCGGCGTGCAGCCGCAACAGTCCTGCGGTCAACTGCTCGACCGAGTTCTCGACCGGGTTCTCGGCCGACACGGTGTTCGGGTCGGCCGACTCGTGCGTCTCGTGCTGTCCATGCGACTGATGCGGCTCATGCGGCTCGTTGTGTTCGTCAGGGGGCAGCGGTGACTCGGGGGCTTCGGGAGAGGCGCCGGCCGGGTCCACTGGGTCACTTAGGCCAGCCTTCCCGGTCGTCTGATCCACAATGCCGCCCTCTTCAAGATTTTCCGCGGCGGCCAGCGCGCGCTCCGCGGTCAGCCGGGATGCCTCGCTGCCGTGCACCCGGTTGAGCACCAGACCGGCCAGGGGCATCTCCTCGGCGGCCAGCCGTTCCACGAAGTACGCGGCCTCGCGCAGCGCGTCCCGCTCCGGCGTCGCGACCACGAGGAACGCCGTCCCGGGGGCCTGGAGCAGCTTGTACGTGGCATCGGCCCGGGTACGGAATCCGCCGAACATCGAGTCCATCGCGGCGACGAAGGTCTGTACGTCGCGGAGGAACTGACCGCCCAGCAGCTTGCCGAGCGTCCCGGTCATCATCGACATGCCGACATTCAGGAACTTCATCCCGGCCCGGCCGCCGATCTTCGCCGGAGCCACCAGCAGCCGGATGAACTTGCCGTCCAGGAACGAACCGAGGCGCTTCGGCGCGTCCAGGAAGTCCAGTGCGGAGCGCGAGGGCGGCGTGTCGACGATGATCAGGTCCCACTCGTCGCGGGCCCTGAGCTGCCCCAGCTTCTCCATCGCCATGTACTCCTGCGTGCCCGCGAAACCGGCCGACAGGGACTGGTAGAAGGGGTTCTCCAGGATCGCGCGGGCCCGCGCGGCATCCGTGTGCGCCTCGACGGTCTCGTCGAAGGTCCGCTTCATGTCGAGCATCATGGCGTGGAGTTCACCGCCGCCCTCGCCGTCGATGTCCTCGACCCGGCGCGGGATGTTGTCCAGCTGGTCGATGCCCATGGACTGGGCGAGCCGGCGGGCCGGGTCGATGGTGAGGACCACGGCCTTGCGCCCGCGCTCGGCGGCCCGTACGCCGAGGGCCGCGGCCGTCGTGGTCTTGCCGACCCCACCGGAGCCGCAGCACACGACGATCCGGATCTCCGGGTCGTCCAGGAGCGCATCGGTGTCCAGCCCCGGTGCGACGTCCGTGCCGAGCGTCATTCCCCCACCTCTTCCCCTGTGCCCTGTTTACGCAGCTCGGCCGCCAGGTCGTACAGCGCGGGGAGGTCCACACCCTCGCCGACCAGCGGGAGTTCGTCCGTGGGCAGTCCCAGACCCGCCAGCACGGCGCGCTGCTCGCGCTCCAGCGAGACCCGCTGCGCGTGCTCGGCCGCCTGCGCGACCAGCGGCCGTACGAGTGCGGCGGAACCGGTCACGCCCGCCCGGGTCAGCGTCTTCGCGATCTCCTTGCGACGGCCCCCCGAAGCGGTCCGCAGCGCTTCCTCGTCCAGCAGATGCGGGCGCACCATGTTCACGATGACCCGGCCCACGGGCAGCTCGGCCGCGCGGAGCTCGGCGATGCCGTCGGCGGTCTCCTGGACCGGCATCTCCTCCAGCAGCGTCACGAGGTGGACCGCCGTCTCCGGGGACTTCAGGACCCGCATCACGGCCTGTGCCTGATTGTGTATCGGGCCGATCTTCGCCAGCCCCGCCACCTCGTCGTTCACGTTGAGGAAGCGGGTGATGCGTCCGGTGGGGGGCGCGTCCATGATCACGTGGTCGTAGACGAAACGTCCCGCCTTGTCCTTGCGGCGTACGGCTTCGCACGCCTTGCCGGTCAGCAGGACGTCCCGGACCCCGGGCGCGATGGTGGTGGCGAAGTCGATCGCGCCGAGCTTCTTGAGCGCCCGGCCCGCGCTGCCCAGTTTGTAGAACATCTGGAGGTAGTCGAGGAGGGCCCGCTCGGCGTCGATCGCCAGGGCGTGGACCTCCCCGCCGCCCGGCGCGACGGCGATCCTGCGCTCCTCGTAGGGAAGGGCCTCCGACTCGAAGAGCTGGGCGATGCCCTGTCTGCCCTCGACCTCGACGAGGAGGGTGCGCTTCCCCTCGGTCGCGAGGGCGAGCGCGAGGGCGGCGGCGACCGTGGTCTTACCGGTCCCGCCCTTACCGCTGACGACCTGGAACCTGCTCACGTCCTGGAGCCTAACCAGTCGTGCCCCGGGCTACGCACGAGACCGTACGTGCCAGGCATTACAGTCGCCCCTATGACCAAGTGGGAATACGCGACCGTGCCCCTTCTCGTGCACGCGACCAAGCAGATTCTGGACACCTGGGGCGAGGACGGCTGGGAGCTCGTCCAGGTCGTCCCCGGCCCGAACAACCCCGAGCAGCTCGTGGCGTACCTGAAGCGGGAGAAGCCGTAATGGCGGGCGTCGTCGAGGCGAAGCTGGCCGAGCTCGGCCTGACGCTGCCGGGCGTCGTGCCTCCGCTGGCCTCGTACCAGCCGGCTGTGCAGTCCGGGGTGTACGTCTACACCTCCGGTCAGCTGCCGATGGTGGACGGCAAGCTCGCGGTGACCGGGAAGGTCGGCGCCGAGGTCACGCCCGACGAGGCGAAGGAGCTCGCCAGGACGTGCGCGCTCAACGCCCTCGCGGCAGTGAAGTCGGTCGCGGGCGACCTGGACCGGATCGCGCGGGTCGTGAAGGTCGTGGGCTTCGTCGCCTCGGCCGCCGACTTCACCGGCCAGCCCGCCGTGATCAACGGTGCGAGCGAGCTGCTGGGCGCTGTCCTCGGTGACAAGGGCGTGCACGCGCGCAGCGCCGTGGGCGTGGCGGTGCTGCCGCTGGACGCGCCGGTGGAGATCGAGGTCCAGGTCGAGCTCGTCGAAGCCTGATCCGACCCCCGTACACGACGGGCGATCCCGTCCGGTCCCAGTGACCGGGCGGGATCATCCATGTACGGGGCATGTACGGATCACCGCGGCCCTCGAACATCGGCACGGTTCCGGATAGCCTCCGGCCATGTCCAATGGTCAGTGGTACCCACCGGAATGGCCCGACCGGATCCGGGCCCTCGCCGCAGGCGAGCTGACAGCCGCGACCCCCAGGCGGGCCGCGACCGTGATGCTGCTCCGGGACCGTTCCGCGGACACCGGGGGCGGGCCGGCCGTGCACATGCTGCGCCGCCGCGCCTCCATGGCCTTCGCCGGGGGCGCGTACGCCTATCCGGGTGGCGGAGTCGATCCGCGCGACGACGACCACCTGGTCGGCTGGGCCGGTCCCTCGCTGGAGCACTGGGCGAAGCGGCTCGGTGTCGACACGGTCACCGAGGCGCAGGCCATCGTCTGCGCGGCCGTCCGCGAGACGTACGAGGAGGCGGGCGTCCTCCTCGCGGGGCCGACGCCCGGAACGGTCGTCAGCGACACGACGGGGGCGGACTGGGAGGCCGACCGCGAGGCGCTGGTCGCCCGCGAGCTGTCCTTCGCCGAGTTCCTGGACCGCCGGGGTCTGCTGCTGCGCTCCGACCTGCTCGGCGCGTGGGCGCGCTGGATCACCCCGGAGTTCGAACCGCGCCGCTACGACACCTGGTTCTTCGTCGCCGCGCTCCCCGAGGGCCAGCGCACCCGCAACGCGTCCACCGAGGCCGACAGGACCGTGTGGATCGCCCCCGGCGACGCGGCCGACGGCTACGACCGGGGCGAGCTGCTGATGATGCCGCCCACCGTGTCCACGCTGCGGACGCTCAGGCCGTACGGGACGGCCGCCGAGGCCCTGAGGGCGGCGGACGCCCAGGACCTCGCTCCCGTACTCGCACAGGCCCGCCTGGACGGTGACGAGCTGGTGCTGAGCTGGCCGGGGCACGATGAGTTCACCAAGCACATCCCGGCCGGGGACACGGGAGGCGAGGGCGCATGAGCGACGCGGCGGCACTTCCCGGGCAGCCGCGGGGCGGAGTCCTCTCCGGTCCCGCGACCACCCGTACGGTCAACGTCCTCGCGCCGAACGCCTCGGCGATGACCCTGGACGGCACCAACACCTGGATCGTGGCCGAGCCCGGTTCGGACCTGGCGGTCGTCATCGACCCGGGCCCGCTCGACGAGGCCCATCTGCGGGCGGTGATCGACACCGTCGAGCGGGCCGGGCGGCGTGTCGCGCTCACCCTTCTCACCCACGGCCACCCCGACCACGCGGAGGGCGCGGCGCGCTTCGCCGAACTGACCCGTACGAAGGTGCGCGCCCTGGACGCGGCGCTGCGCCTGGGGGACGAGGGGCTCGGCGCGGGCGATGTGATCACCACGGGCGGACTCGAACTCCGGGTGGTCCCGACCCCCGGACACACCGCGGACTCGCTCTCCTTCCACCTGCCCGCCGACCGGGCGGTGCTCACCGGCGACACCGTCCTGGGGCGCGGTACGTCGATGGTGGCGCACCCGGACGGGCGTCTCGGCGACTATCTCGACTCGCTGCGGCGGCTGCGCTCGCTGACGGTCGACGACGGGGTGCACACCGTCCTGCCGGGCCACGGCCCGGTCCTGGAGGACGCCCAGGGGGCGGTCGAGTTCTACCTCGCCCACCGCGCGAACCGCCTCGCGCAGGTGGAGACGGCGGTGGAGGCCGGACACCGGGAGCCGTCGGAGGTGGTGGCCCACGTCTACGCGGAGGTGGACCGCTCCCTGTGGCCGGCGGCGGAACTGTCGGTACGGGCCCAGCTGGAGTACCTGAGCGAGCACGGCCTGATCTAGAGCCTGTCGTTCGGATCGGGCCGGATCGAGCGCGAAGGGCCCCGCCACCGGGCGGAGCCCTCGCACTACGTCAGTCGGGTCAGCGGGACCGCTTCGCCAGCCGCTCCACGTCCAGCAGGATCACCGCACGCGCCTCGAGCCGCAGCCACCCGCGCCCCGCGAAGTCGGCGAGTGCCTTGTTGACCGTCTCGCGGGAGGCGCCGACCAGCTGGGCCAGCTCTTCCTGGGTCAGGTCGTGCACGACGTGGATGCCCTCCTCCGACTGGACGCCGAAGCGGCGCGACAGGTCGAGGAGCGCACGGGCGACACGGCCCGGTACGTCGGAGAAGACCAGGTCGGACATCTGGTCGTTGGTCTTGCGCAGCCGCCGGGCGACAGCGCGCAGGAGCGCGGTGGCCACCTCGGGGCGGGCGTTCAGCCAGGGCTGGAGGTCGCCGTGGCCGAGGCCGAGCAGCTTGACCTCGGTCAGGGCCGTCGCCGTGGCCGTGCGGGGGCCCGGGTCGAAGAGCGACAGCTCTCCGATGAGCTCGCCGGGACCGAGGACGGCCAGCATGTTCTCGCGTCCGTCGGGGGAGGTGCGGTGGAGCTTCACCTTGCCCTCGGTGACCACGTACAGGCGGTCACCCGGGTCGCCCTCGTGGAACAGCGCGTCGCCGCGTGCGAGGGTCACCTCACTCATCGAGGCGCGGAGCTCCGCGGCCTGCTCGTCATCGAGCGCCGCGAAAAGCGGGGCGCGCCGCAGAACGTCGTCCACGAGTTCTCTCCTTGTCGGCCTGTTCAGGGAACCGTGGTCCCCATGATGCCGGACGGTAAAACAGTGCGATCAATCACAAACCAGTTTGACGCACGGATGTACCGGACCGTACGGCAGGGGGCCGATTGGGCGCGGATACGCGGTGACCGGGGCGGATGTCAGTGTCGGGCTCTAGGCTGGCCGGGTGTCCAGAACGCCGGTGAGAGCGCAGGTCGAGGGGGCTGATGGGGTGTCGGAAGGCCCTGATTCCGCTGTGGGCGAACGGTTCGCGCGTCGCCCCAAAAATGCCACAAAACGCCCGGATGAGACCACTGCGGAGAAGCCCGCGACGAAGGCTGTGAAGACGACGAAGGCGACAAAGACGGCAAACAAGTCGAACGAGACGAGCGGGATCAAGGTGCCGAAGGCCGCGAAACCGGAATCGCACCTCGCCATGGTCCGCCGCGCCCGCCGGATCAATCGCGAGCTCGCCGAGATCTATCCGTACGCACACCCGGAGCTGGACTTCCGGAATCCCTTCGAGCTGCTCGTCGCCACCGTGCTCTCGGCGCAGACCACCGATCTGAGGGTCAACCAGACCACTCCCGCGCTGTTCGCCGCCTATCCGACGCCCGAGGACATGGCGGCGGCCGTTCCGGAAAAGCTGGAAGAGCTCATTCGGCCGACCGGCTTCTTCCGGGCCAAGACGAGGTCGCTGATAGGGCTGTCGACCGCGCTCAGGGACAACTTCGGCGGTGAGGTCCCCGGCAGGCTCGCCGATCTCGTGACGCTGCCCGGTGTGGGCCGCAAGACCGCCAACGTGGTTCTGGGCAACGCCTTCGGGGTCCCCGGCATCACGGTGGACACGCACTTCGGCCGGCTGGTCCGCCGCTGGAAGTGGACCGACCAGGAGGACCCGGAGAAGGTCGAGGCGGACGTGGCCGCGATCTTCCCCAAGAGCGAGTGGACGATGCTCTCGCACCGCGTCGTCTTCCACGGCCGCCGCATCTGCCACTCCCGCAAGCCCGCCTGCGGCGCCTGCCCCATCGCCCCGCTCTGTCCTTCGTACGGGGAGGGGGAGACCGACCCGGAGAAGGCGCGGAAGCTCCTGAAGTACGAGATGGGCGGCTACCCGGGCCAGCGCCTCAGCCCCCCGCCCGGCTACCCGGGCGAACCGGCACCGCCCCTCGGGGCCGAATGAGGGACGGGCACCCGGTCCGAGCCGCAGGAAACCGAGCGAAATGGCCCCGGAACGAAATGGCCGATGACAGGCGTTGTGAAACGGAGGGGGTGCATATGACGAACGCACAGAGCACACGGTCCGCTCCGACCGCGGGGACGGGCACGCCCGGCGCCTACCCGGTCCCCGTCACCACGGAGGGGCTTCCCGAGTGGCTCGACCCCGTCGCCACCGCGGCGCGGAACATCCGGCCCCGGCAGCTCAGCCGCTTCCTGCCGCCCGAAAGCGGCGCGGGCCGCCAGTCCGCCGTCCTGATCCTCTTCGGCGAGGGCGAGCGCGGCCCGGAACTGCTCCTCATGAAGCGCTCCAGCTCCCTGCGTTCCCACGCGGGCCAGCCGTCCTTCCCCGGCGGCGCCCTGGACCCCGAGGACGGCGACCCGGCGACCACGGGACCGCTCAGGGCCGCGCTGCGGGAGGCGGAGGAGGAGACGGGACTCGATCCGCGGGGCGTCCAGATCTTCGGCGTACTGCCCCGGCTGTACATCCCGGTGAGCGGCTTCGTGGTGACGCCCGTCCTCGGCTGGTGGCGTTCTCCGAGCCCGGTCGGCGTCGTGGACCCGGCCGAGACCGCCCGGGTCTTCACCGTCCCCGTGGCGGATCTCACGGATCCGGCCAACCGGGTGACCACCGTCTATCCCAGCGGTCATCCGGGCCCGTCATTCCTGGTCGAATCCGCCCTCGTCTGGGGTTTTACGGCCGGTGTGATCGACCGGATTCTTCACTACGCGGGCTGGGAACGCCCCTGGGACCCGACCAGACAGGTGCCGCTCGACTGGCGCCCATGACAGGCTGACTGCTCAATCCCGTGCTGCGCTGCTCCGGCCCGGCCCGGACCCCGTCGGACGGACGACGGGCCAGGTGACGAATCTGCGAGGCTAGAGACGGTGAACGTGCTGGACATCCTGCTGCTGGTCGGCGCCGTGTGGTTCGCGGTCATCGGCTACCGCCAGGGTTTCGTCGTCGGCATCCTGTCGGTGATCGGCTTTCTGGGCGGCGGACTCGTCGCCGTGTATCTGCTGCCGTTCATATGGGACCAGGTGACCAACGGCTCCGAGGTCTCCTCCACGGCCGCGATCGTCGCGGTCATCATCGTGATCGTCTGTGCCTCGGCCGGACAGGCGTTCACCACCCACCTGGGCAACAGGCTCCGCCGGTACATCACGTGGTCGCCCGCGCGCGCCCTGGACGCCACCGGTGGCTCCCTGGTCAACGTGGTGGCGATGCTCCTGGTCGCCTGGCTGATCGGCTCCGCCCTGGCCGGCACGTCCCTGCCGACGCTCGGCAAGGAGGTCCGTAACTCCAAGGTCCTCCTCGGCGTCTCACGTGTGATGCCCGATCAGGCGTCCACCTGGTTCACCGACTTCTCCTCGGTGCTCGCCCAGAACGGCTTCCCGCAGGTCTTCAGCCCGTTCGCCAACGAGCCCATCACCGAGGTCAAGGCCCCGGACCCGGCACTGGCGGGCAGCCCCGTCGCCGCCCGCGCCAAGAAGTCCATCGTCAAGGTCGTCGGCATGGCACCCGGTTGCGGCAAGGTCCTCGAAGGCACCGGCTTCGTGTTCTCCGAGCGCCGCGTCATGACCAACGCCCATGTCGTCGGCGGAGTCGACGAGCCGACCGTCCAGATCGGCGGCGAGGGACGGCTGTACGACGCGAAGGTCGTCCTCTACGACTGGGAGCGCGACATCGCCGTACTGGACGTGCCGGACCTCGAAGCCAAGCCCCTGCGCTTCGCCGAGGGCGACGCGGAGACGGGCGACGGCGCCATCGTCGCGGGCTTCCCGGAGAACGGGGCCTACGACGTACGCTCCGCGCGGGTCCGCGGGCGCATCGACGCCGACGGTCCGGACATCTACCACCGGGGCACCGTCCGCCGCGATGTCTACTCGCTCTACGCGACCGTGCGGCAGGGCAACTCCGGTGGCCCGCTGCTCACTCCGGACGGAAAGGTGTACGGAGTGGTGTTCGCCAAGTCCCTCGACGACCCGGACACCGGCTACGCCCTGACGGCCGACGAGATCCGCCAGGACATCGAGCGCGGCCGGAGTGCCAACCAGCAGGTGGACAGCCAGAGCTGCGCGCTCTAGGAGACACCCTGCTGGGCCCCGTCGTCAGAAGGTGGCTGCGTCATCCACGGGGATGACGCAGCCGCGCCGAGAACCAGCGGGCCCGGCGGCGGAGGATGCGCGGAATTCCAAGCTCGGGATCATGAAAATCATGCACTTCGTGCACCCGGCCCTGCGGGCCGCCCCCCTCATGAGTGCTCGGACCGACCGTTGCGGTCGAGCGGCGGTTGCGTGCTGCGTCACCGAAGTCGTGCGTCCAGCCCATACCCCGACGTCTGCCCGTGACCCAAGGTCGGTAATCGTGCGGGAGTCAGCCAATTGGCCTATGCGGCAGGCAATTGGCTGTTCGTCGGACACGCGTGCCCCTGGGCTAGCGGTCGGGCTCGGGATCCTTGAGCCAGTTGATGAGTTCGGTCGAGAACGCCACCGGGTCCTCCTCGTGGGGGAAGTGCCCCAGACCGTCGAAAAGTCGCCAACGGTACGGCGCTTCCACGTACTCGCCGGACCCCGCGGAACTCCGCGTACGCACCGCCGGATCGAGTGAACCGTGCAGATGCAGCGTCGGTACACGCACCGGCCGCTTCATCCGCCGGTTGAACTGGACACCGTCAGGACGCGCCATGGACCGCACCATCCAGCGGTACGGCTCGATCGAGCAGTGCGCCGTCGACGGGATCGACATCGCGCGACGGTAGACGTCCATCGCGTCGTCGTCGGGGAAGTCCGAGGTCCGCGGACCCGACCAGTCCGCGATCAGCCGGCCCACGAGAGCCGCGTCGTCCGCGACGAGCCGGCGCTCCGGCAGCCACGGCTGCTGGAACCCCCAGATGTACGAACCCGCCCGGGACTGCGCGAAGTCGGAGAGCATCGCCGAGCGCCAGCGGCGCGGGTGCGGCATCGAGGACACCACGAGCCGGCGCACCAGCTTCGGCCGCATCACGGCGGCCGTCCAGGCGAGATAGCCGCCCAGGTCGTGGCCGACCAGCGCCGCGTCCGGCTCGCCGAGCGAGCGGATCACGCCGGTGACGTCGAGGGCGAGGTTGGCGGGGTCGTAACCCCGGGGCGTACGGTCGCTGCCGCCGACCCCTCGCAGGTCCATGGCCACCGCCCGGAACCCGGCGTCGGCCAGCGCGGTCATCTGGTGGCGCCACGTCCACCAGAACTGCGGGAAGCCGTGCAGCAGGAGCACCAGAGGCCCGTCGCCCAGCTCGGCGATGTGGAAGCGCGCACCGTTGGCCGCCACATCCCGGTGGGTCCATGGACCGTCGAGGCGTACGGGACTGCCGGAACCGGCCGGGCCCAGAGGGCCTGCTGCCGGACCGGACGCGCTGGAATCGGGGACCGTCATGTGGACGAGCGTGCCACAGCGGACGCCTTGTCCCGGACCGCGCTGCTTTCGATGGCCTTGTCCGCCAGCGTGCTGCCCATGGCCGGAAGGACCTCACCGGGCACTACCTCGGGGCGGGGGTGGGGCTTGACGCCCTGGAGGACCGCGGCGGTCTGCTTGGCCGATGCGATGGACTTCTCCGGCGGCTTGACCTTCTTGAGCTTGGCCCAGCCGAACAGCGCCAGCAGGATTCCCAGCAGGATGAACGCGCCGCCGACGATCAGGAACGACCAGGCGAGGCCGAGGCCCAGATTGTGGATTCCGTACGCCGCCGCGAAGCTCAGTACGGGAATCGCGAACAGAATCAGCACGCCCGTGACGATGAACGCCACACTGCCGATGACGCCGCGCTTCACGTCCTGGCGTACTTCGGCCTTGGCCAGTGCGATCTCGTCGTGCACCAGTGCCGACATCTCGGCCGTCGCCGAAGCGACCAGCTGTCCGAGACTGCGGTCGCCACTGCCCGCGTAGTTGCCGGGGTCGCTCATCCCTGACTCCCTCTCCTCTTCAACACATCCGGTGTCAGATCATGCCGGACTGTCCGTCTCGCTGCTCGTTGCCCCCGCCGCGCGGGCCAGGCGGCGATGTTCCGCGGCCTTCTTTTCGAGGATCGCGGCCATCCGGAGGTGGTATTCCGGATTGTCCTGCTCGTAGATGTCGGGGACCCCGTCCTCGTCCTCGTCGAGCTCCTCGGCGTCGTAAAGGGCCTGGTATCTGCGTACCCGCAGTTTGAGCAGTACACCGGAGAGTACGGCCGCGATCAGTGAACCGATGAGCACGGCGGCCTTGATCTCGTTGACCGTCTCGCCCTGGCCCTCGAACGCGAGTTCCCCGATGAGCAGCGAGACGGTGAAGCCGATTCCGGCGAGCGAGCTGACGGCGAAGAGGTCCGCCCAGGCCAGGTCCTTGTTGAGCTCCGCCCTGGTGAAGCGGGCGGCGAGCCAGGTGCCGCCGAAGATGCCGAGGGTCTTGCCGAGGACGAGACCGAGGACGACACCGAGCGTTTCGGGCCGGGTGAAGACAGTCGCGAGCGCGCCGCCCTGGAGGGAGACCCCGGCGGAGAACAGCGCGAACAGTGGTACGGCGAACCCGGCGGACAGAGGGCGGACCAGGTGCTCGATGTGCTCGCCGGGGGAGTGCGCCTCGCCGTCACGCTTCGTGCAGCGCAGCATCAGCCCCATGGCGACACCGGCGATGGTGGCGTGGACGCCGCTGTTGTACATCAGCCCCCAGATGACCAGGGCCAGCGGTACGTAGACGTACCAGCCCTTGATCCCGGCCCGCAGCAGGAAGTAGAAGACGGCCAGGCCGGCGAAGGCTCCGCCGAGTGCCAGGAAGTCGATGCTGTCGGTGAAGAAGACCGCGATGATCAGGATCGCGAAGAGGTCGTCGACCACGGCGAGGGTGAGCAGGAACGCGCGGAGCGCGGACGGCAGCGAGGTGCCGATGACCGCGAGGACGGCCAGTGCGAAGGCGATGTCGGTGGCGGTGGGGACCGCCCAGCCGGCCGTGGAGCCGTCGCCGACGACCACGGTCGCGGTGTAGACGAGGGCGGGGACGGCCATGCCGCAGAGTGCGGCGATGACCGGCAGGGCGGCTGCCTTCGGGTCCTTCAGTTCGCCTGCGACCAGCTCACGTTTGAGCTCGACGCCCGCGACGAAGAAGAAGATGGCGAGGAGACCGTCGGCGGCCCAGTGGGCCACGGAGAGGTTCAGTCCCAGTGCCTCGGGGCCGAAGTGGAAGTGGCTGACCGACTCGTAACTTCCCCCGAGGGCGTTCGCCCAGATCAGCGCGGCGACCGCGGCGACCAGCAGGATGATGCCGCCGACCGTCTCGGTGCGCAGCGCTTCGGCGACGTAGTTCCGCTCGGGCAGGGAAAGACGGCCGAGGACGGTACGGCGGGGGGAAGGCGGGGTGGGCGCGGCCACGGGTGGAGACCTCCGGGTCGGTACGGCAGTGATGGCATGGCTGTAGCACTTGCCGACCAGACTTCCCGGCGCACCTTGTGGAGATTTCTTATTACGTTGTTGACGCAGCCATCACTGTACCCGGGGGCGCCGGAGCCGTATCGAACGATCTTCACGATAGATGCCCGAGGGGCACCCGGCGCGTTGCCGGATGCCCCTCGGGGACGTGCGTAGGGGAGTTGCCGCGGCGGTCAGCCCCGGTCAGCCCCGGTCAGTCCTCGGACGAGGAGGACGGCAGCTGCGTCGTGATCAGGTCCATCACCGTCGAGTCGGCCAGCGTGGTGACATCGCCGACCTCGCGGTTCTCGGCGACGTCGCGCAGGAGACGGCGCATGATCTTGCCGGAGCGGGTCTTGGGCAGTTCGGCGACCGGCAGGACCCGCTTGGGCTTGGCGATCGGGCCGAGCGTGGTCCCGACGTGGTTGCGCAGTTCCGCCACCAGTTCGTCGGATGCGGTGGCCGTGCCGCGCAGGATCACGAAGGCCACGATGGCCTGGCCCGTCGTCTCGTCGGCGGCGCCCACCACGGCGGCCTCGGCGACCGAGGGGTGCGACACGAGCGCGGACTCGACCTCGGTGGTCGAGATGTTGTGCCCGGAGACGAGCATGACGTCGTCGACCCGGCCCAGCAGCCAGATGTCGCCGTCCTCGTCCTTCTTGGCGCCGTCGCCCGCGAAGTACTTGCCCTCGAAGCGCGTCCAGTAGGTGTCGATGAAGCGCTGGTCGTCGCCCCAGATGGTGCGGAGCATCGACGGCCACGGCTCGGTGAGGACGAGGTAGCCGCCTCCGCCGTCCGGGACCTCGCGGGCCTCGTCGTCGACCACGGTGGCGGCGATGCCGGGCAGCGCGCGCTGCGCGGAACCGGGCTTGGTCGCCGTGACCCCGGGCAGCGGCGAGATCATCATCGCGCCGGTCTCGGTCTGCCACCAGGTGTCCACGATCGGGCACTTGTCGGCACCGATGTGCTTGCGGTACCACATCCACGCCTCGGGGTTGATCGGCTCACCGACCGAACCGAGGACGCGCAGCGACGACAGATCGAACTTGGCGGGGATGTCGTCACCCCACTTCATGAACGTACGGATCGCGGTCGGCGCGGTGTAGAGGATGGTGACGCCGTACTTCTGCACGACCTCCCAGAAGCGCCCCTGGTGCGGGGTGTCGGGCGTGCCCTCGTACATGACCTGGGTGGCGCCGTTGGCCAGCGGCCCGTAGACGATGTACGAGTGTCCGGTGACCCAGCCGATGTCGGCGGTGCACCAGTAGACGTCGGACTCCGGCTTGAGGTCGAAGACCGCGTTGTGCGTGTAGGCCGCCTGGGTGAGGTAGCCGCCCGAGGTGTGCAGGATGCCCTTCGGCTTACCCGTCGTGCCCGAGGTGTAGAGGATGAAGAGCGGGTGCTCCGCCTCGAACGCCTCGGGGGTGTGCTCGGCGGACTGCCGGGCGGTGATCTCGTGCCACCAGACGTCGCGGCCCTCGGTCCACGCCGTGTCCTGGCCGGTGCGCCGCACCACGAGGACGTGCTCGACGCTCTCGATACGGGAGACGGCGTCGTCGACCGCGGGCTTGAGCGCGGAGGGCTTGCCCCGGCGGTATCCGCCGTCGGCGGTGATGACGACCTTGGCGTCCGCGTCCTGGATGCGGGCGGCGATGGCGTCGGCGGAGAAGCCGCCGAAGACCACCGAGTGCGCGGCGCCGATGCGGGCGCAGGCCAGCATCGCGACGGCGGCCTCGGGGATCATCGGGAGATAGACGGCGACCCGGTCGCCCGCGGCCACACCGAGCTCGGTGAGGGCGTTGGCGGCGCGGGAGACCTCGTCCTTCAGCTCCGCGTAGGTGATGGCGCGGCTGTCGCCGGGCTCGCCCTCGAAGTGGATGGCGACCCGGTCGCCGTTGCCCGCTTCGACGTGGCGGTCCACGCAGTTGTACGCGACGTTGAGCTTGCCGTCCGCGAACCACTTCGCGAAGGGCGGGTTGCTCCAGTCGAGTGTCTCGGTCGGCTCGGTGGCCCAGGTCAGGCGGCGGGCCTGCTCGGCCCAGAAGCCCAACCGGTCCGCCTCGGCCTGCTCGTACGCCTGCGATGTCACGTTGGCGTTGGCGGCCAGCTCGGCAGGCGGCGCGAACTTCCGTTCTTCGCGAAGCAGGTTGGCGAGGCTTTCGTTGCTCACGACTTCTCCCAGTCCCAGGGTGTCCGTTGTGTCCCGGGGCATAGCTCATCAGGCCAAAGGCCGGGTGACAAGTGTCTGCCGGGAATTGGTTTAGACCTGTGTTCTCGTGTATGGGGCCACCGGCCCCGCTTCCGCACGCAGCGCTGTGCGGCGCGAAAGCGGGACCACAAGGTCTCACGGACCGGGCTGGCGTGCGGTTCAGGCCGACGTGCTGTTCACGTGGGCGTGTTGTTCAGGTGGGCGTTTCGGTTCAGGCGTCGAGGGCGGTGCTGAGGTCGGCGCCCGGGCCGACCCGGTCGAAGACCTCGTCGGGGCCCGTACCCGCGCTGGCTCCCTCGGCCAGCAGATAGGCCTGTGCCTCGCCCACGTGGAAGTACATGCCGTGCAGTTCCAGCGTGCCGTCCGCCAGTCGGCGCGCGACCGACTCGTGCGCCCGCAGATGGTCCAACTGCTGGACCACATTGGTGAGGCAGAGCTGCTCCACCGCATCGGCGGGCAGCCGGCCGGAGATCCGGGCCCAGGAGTGGTGGCGCGAGCCCATCCGCTCCAGGCTCGGCAGGCCGTGCCGCAGCCAGCGCCACAGAGGCGTGCGGGGGGTGGTGCGGGGCTCGGCGCTCAGCAACGCCTGCATGGCGCCGCAGCCGGAGTGTCCGCAGACGGTGATGGACCCGACCCTCAGCACATCCACCGCGTACTCGATGGCGGCGGCCACCGAGTCGTCCCCGCTCTCGGTGGTCTCCGTGTCAGGCGGGGGAACGAGATTGCCGACGTTCCGCACGGTGAAGAGGTCACCCGGGCCGCTCGACGTGATCATGCTGGTGACCAGCCGGGAGTCGGCGCAGGTGATGAAGAGCTGGGAGGGCCGCTGGCCCTCGGCGGCCAGCCGGGCCAGCTCCTCGCGCACCAGCGGGGCCGTATTGCGCTGGAACGAGCTGAGGCCGTTGAACAGGCGGTGGGCTCCTGCCGGGCGCGGCGCGCCTCCCGCTGTCCCACCCTCACCGGCGGTGTCGCCGGCGCCGCTCTTGCTGCCGCGGTAGCCGGGTCCGGATTCGCCGCGGGCCGTGGCGTCCTGCGCCGTGAACTCGGTGGCGCCCGCGGTGGTGTGCTCGGACCGGTCGTGGCAGTGGTGGTTGCGCCAGGGGGTCCAGGGGCGGCAGCAGGAGTGCGCCGCCGCGGCGGGCTCGGCGACCCGGCCGCCCGACCTGCCGGTGAAGACGACCCGGCCGCCCTGCGCGACCTGTGCGGCGCGCCAGTCCTGGATCGCCTCGAACGCCGCGTGATCCATGAAGAAGCCGTCCAGCTCGACGATCGCGTCGACCCCTTGGGGGAGCTGGCCGAGCGTCCGGCTGAGCCTCGGCACGGCCAGGAAGGTCAACTGCCCGCGGACCGTGACCAGATGGCGGCCGTCCTGCTCCGTCACGGTGATTCTCGTGCGGGCCAGCCGGTGCAGTGCCACGGCCACCGCCACCGCGATGCCGAGCACCACGCCCTTCAGTACGCCGAAGACGATCACGCCGGTGATCGTCGCCCCGTACACCAGGAATTCGCGGTGCCTGTGGACGTTACGGATGTGGGCGAAGCTCACCATCTGGATGCCGACCATCATGACCAGCGCGGCGAGCGCGGCCAGCGGGATCCATTCCAGCACTGTGACCAGCAGGGCGGCGGCCAGCAGTACCCAGAGGCCGTGCAGCACGGTGGCGGCGCGGCCGGTCGCCCCGGCCCGTACATTCGCCGAACTGCGCACGGCGCCACCGGAGATCGGCAGTCCGCCGAGCAGCCCGGCCAGCGAGTTGGCGATGCCCTGGCCGCGCAGCTCGCGGTCGAGATCGGAGCGCCTGACCGGCTCGTGACCGGACGGTCCGCCGCCCGGGGAGTCGGCCGCCCGGTCCGCCGCCATCTTGTCCACGGCGACCGCCGCGAGCAGTGACTCCAGACTGGCGACCAGCATGACGGTGAACACGGCGGTGGCCAGGGCGAGAACGGGGCCCTGCGGAAGCTCGGGCAGGGCGTGCGAGCGCCAGGACGGGAGGTCGACCCGGGCGATCCCCGGCGTCGCGAGTGCGGCCACCGCGGTCGCGATCGCCACGGAGGCCAGCGCCGCCGGAATCTTCCGCACCAGGTGCCCGGCACGCCCCGGGAGGCGTGGCCACAGTACGAGGACGGCGATGGTCAGCGAACCGATGAGCGGTGCGGCAGGACTGAGCCGTTCCAACTGGGCGGGCAGGCCCAGGGCGTTGTCGACGGCGGCGCTCTGGGGCGAGCCGCCGAGCACGATGTGCAGCTGGGCCAGGGCGATGGCCACACCGATCCCGGCGAGTGTGCCGTGCACGATGGCGGGACTGACGGCGAGCGCGCTGCGGGCCGCTTTGAGCGAGCCCAGCAGGATCTGCAGAAGCCCGGCGCCGATGGTGATCGCGCAGGTGGTCCGCCAGCCGTAGATCTGGATCAACTCGGCGGTGACGACGGTCAGTCCGGCGGAGGGGCCGCTGACCTGAAGAGGGGTGCCGCCGAGCAGTCCGGCGACGATGCCGCCGATGGCCGCGGAGACCAGACCGGCCTCAAGAGGGGCGTCCATGGCGACGGCGAGGCCGAGCGACATGGGCACCGCGATGAGGAAGACGGTGATCGACGCCGACAGGTCGGCGCCGGCGATACGGAATCGGCGTCCACCGGGCGGTGGCGGCGGGCTGTGCGGTCGCTTGATTCCCGAGGCCCGTGAAGGACGGGGGCTGCGGGATGTGTGGTCATTGCGGGTGGGGACGCATGCAGACATGTTCCCGTCTCCTCCGGGGCAGCGCGGTCGCGGAATGTGGGGGACGCGGCCGTGGGTCACGGCGTGCAGCGGCGGGATTTCTCAACTCTCAGTAAACGAATCGTAATGCAGAGTAAAGATATGTGTCCCTGATCTGGGGCAAATGGCCCTCCAGCCCACCCAATCGGGTGAATATGCAGCTTTTCATTCGGCCTGTCGTCCTGGTTCCTCGGGACTGCGTGCGACGTTGGCCGCGCCGTGTCGGCACTTCGACGCAAATAACCTGCAAGGAAGAGGGTGGGCGGATGATGGCCGCCACGAAGAGGATCGTCATGGGTGTCATGGCGACGGCACTGGCCGCGGGTCTGGCAGGCTGCGCCGGCTCCGGTACGGGATCGTCCGGTTCCGGCCCCGAGAAGGCCGGGAAGGGGGCCCACGGGCCGAAGGAGGACGTGCCCGCCGCTGCCCCCGAGAACAAGGTCCAGCTCATCGGCGACGGCTCCACCGCCTTCACCGGGGTGCAGCCGAAACTTCCCACCGCCGAGCGTCTGGCGCCCGGTCAGAAGCCCCCGCAGTTCGTGGTGTTCTCCTGGGACGGCGCGGGTGAGGACAGCCAGAAGCTGTTCTCGCACTTCCGCGGGGTCGCCAAGAAGAACAACGCGACCATGACGTACTTCCTCAGTGGCGTGTACCTGCTGCCAGAGGAGAAGCGGCACCTCTACAACCCGCCCCAGCACTCGGCGGGCCGCTCCGACATCGGCTTCAACGACACCAAGGGCATTCGCGACACCCTCACCGAGCTGCGCGCCGCCTGGCAGGACGGCAACGAGATCGGCACCCACTTCAACGGCCACTTCTGCGGCAAGGACGGCGGAGTCGGGACCTGGTCCGTCGAGGAGTGGAAGAGCGAGATCCGCCAGGCGAAGTCCTTCGTGCAGAGCTGGAAGTCCAACACTCCGGCCCTCAAGGCCGAGGCGCCGCTGCCCTTCGACTACGACAAGGAACTCGTCGGCGCTCGCACCCCCTGTCTGGAAGGGCAGGAGAACATGGTCGCCGCAGCCCGGACGATGGGCTTCCGGTACGACTCCAGCGGCGTGGGCAACCAGGTCTGGCCCAAGAAGAAGGGCGGCGTCTGGGATATTCCGCTCCAGCTCGTCCCCGTACCCGGCCGCGCCTTCGAGACGCTCTCGATGGACTACAACTTCATGTTCAACCAGTCCGGCACGACGCAGGGCGACCCCGCCAAGCACGAGTACTGGGGCAACCAGATGCGTGACGGCCTGATCCAGGCCTTCGACCGCTCGTACGACGGCAACCGGGCACCGCTGATCATCGGCAACCACTTCGAGTCCTGGAACGGCGGCACGTACATGCGCGCCATCGAGGAGACGATCGAGACGGTCTGCCCCAAGGAGGGCGTGCGCTGCGTCTCCTTCCGGCAGCTCGCCGACTGGCTCGACGCTCAGGACCCGGCGACGCTGGCCAAGCTCGGCACGCTCGGCGTCGGCGAGGCACCCAAGGAGAGCTGGGCCACCTATCTCGGCGGCCCGGCGTCAGCCGGAAAGCCGGCTGCCGGGCCCGACGCCGGATAAGGCCGCTGCCTCACCCGACGCCGAGCTCATCCGGCCACGGTCACGCGGGCTGAGCGACGCCCGTCTGCGCGAACCGCTCGTCGAGCACGAAGGCGGGGTCGACCTGGGCTGCCAGGTCGGCGCCCGTCTTCGCGTTGCCCCAGCTCTCCGCGTTCTTGAGATGGAAGTGCACCATCTGGCGCGTGTAACGCTCCCAGTCGCGCTGCGCGTACGAATCCTCCGCGGCGTTCTGCAGGGACTGAAGCGCCATCCGGTTGTCCGCCTCCAGCAGGTCGAACCGGGATGGCCGGCCCTTCTCCATCGAGCGGACCCAGTCGGAGTGGCCGACACCCACCAGCAGGTCGTCGCCCACCTCCGCGCGCAGGAACTCCAGATCGTCCTGGCACTGGACCTTGTTGCCGACCACCCTCAGTGCGACACCGAAGTCCCGCGCGTACTCCTTGTACTGGCGGTAGACCGAGACGCCCTTCCGGGTCGGCTCCGCGACGAGGAACGTCATGTCGAAGCGGGTGAACATCCCGGAGGCGAACGAGTCCGAGCCCGCGGTCATGTCGACCACCACGTACTCGTCCGGGCCGTCGACCAGATGGTTGAGGCACAGCTCGACGGCCCCGACCTTGGAGTGGTAGCAGGCCACGCCCAGGTCGGACTCGGTGAACGGGCCGGTGGCCATCAGCCGGATCTCCCCGTCGTCGAGCAGGACCGTACGCGCGCAGGCGTCGTAGACCGGGTTGTCCTCGCAGACACGCAGGAGCCGCGAGCCCTCGCCGGGCGGCGTCGTCTTGATCATCGTCTCGGCGGAGGCGATCCGTGGGTTGCTGCCGCGCAGATAGTCCTTGATGAGGGGGAGCTGCGCGCCCATGGCGGGCAGGGTCGCGGCCTCCTCATCGTCGAGGCCGAGCGCGGCTCCCAGGTGCTGGTTGATGTCGGCGTCCACTGCGACGACATGGGCTTCATTGGCAGCGAGGTGGCGGATGAAGAGCGAGGACAGCGTTGTCTTGCCGCTGCCGCCCTTCCCCACGAAAGCGATCTTCATGTTCACCTAGGGTAGTGGTGCGATCGCAGTGCGCTGTCACACTTCGTGAAGAAGACCACTCCAAGGCGGTAAGGGTGTAGGGGGCGCGTAGCCTCGCTACCTATGAGTACGACTGCCTCAGATCCGCTTGCCGCGCTGGCCGCCCTGCCCGGCGTCACCGATGCCGTGGACTCCGTACGCAAGGCCGTGGACCGGGTCTACGGCCACCGTGTCATGCGTCGCCGGAGCAACGAGGTCACCGCGGAGGCGGCGCTGCGCGGCGCCCGCGGCTCCGCGGCGCTCTCCGGAGCCGACTGGAACCTGGAGGAGGTGCGCCGGCGCACCGACTTCAGGGGTGACGACGAGGCCCGGACGATCGGCGCGGCTCTGCGGCTGACCGCCGAAGCGGGTCAACTGCTGTCCATCTGGCGGCAGTCGCCCCTCCGGGTCCTGGCGCGTCTGCACCTGGTCGCGGCCGGTGGCGCCTCTCCCGACGATGCCGTAGGACGGCCGCGACTGGCGGGTGAAGCCGTCGACGAGCCGTTGATCGAGGCTCCGCTGCCGGACGCCGGCGAGGTCGCCGGACGGCTGGAAGGGCTCTCCCAGCTGATCATCGCGGGGAGTGCGGCGCCGGCCCTGGTCTCGGCGGCGGTCGTGCACGGTGAGCTGCTGGCCCTGCGCCCGTTCAGCTCCCGCAACGGCCTGGTCGCGCGGACGGCGGAGCGGATCGTGCTGATCGGCAGCGGCCTCGACCCGAAGTCGATCTGCCCGGCCGAGGTCGGGCATGCGGAGCAGGGCCGAGCGGCGTATGTGGCGGCCTTTGAGGGCTATCTGGCGGGGACGCCGGAGGGCGTCGCGGCCTGGATCGCGCACTGCGGTCGTGCGGTGGAGCTCGGTGTGCGGGAGTCGACGGCTGTGTGCGAGGCGCTGCAGCGCGGCGCCGCGTGACGAGCTGACTGCGGCTGCAGGGTCAGGAAAGGGTTGCGGCGGTACCGGAATCGGTACCGCCGCTGGCATGTCCACCGGGTTACCAAGCGTCCTCGATAAATGCCCATCAGGTCGGGTACTTCGCCCGTGCCCTGGTGCGGCTGGCCCGTAATCGACGGGTCGACGTCGCGTGGGTGCTCGGCTTTCATGCGCGGTCCGTGGGGCCATCCTGCGGTTGAAGGTAATCCTCTCGGATGTCCTTGGTCTCGCGGGCCGTTGAGTCCTTTCTACTCCCCTGGGAGAGGAAGGGAAAGTGCTGGCTCGACTTCTTTACTTTTGGGTTCAAATACGGGCGAGTAGGGCGCCTGGTGTCGCAGGCGGTTGTGAGGCGGCCCCGGGGCGTAGGGGCCGAGGGGCCGGGGTCAGGTGGCGAGCGTGGCCGCGCGGCGGCGGCTGGTGTACCAGACGAGTCCCGCGGTGACGGCCGCCGCGCCCACTGCCGCCGCTGCCACGAGCGCCGGACGCGGAGGCATCGAGAAGGCGGGCAGTCGCTGCTTGAGCCGGACCGGCCGGTCGAAGACGAGAATCGGCCACTCCCGGATGGTCGCCTCACGCCGGAGCGCACGGTCCGGATTGACCGCGTGCGGGTGTCCGACCGACTCCAGCATCGGCACATCGGTCGCGGAGTCGCTGTACGCGTAGCAGCGCGACAGGTCGTACCCCTCCGACACCGCGAGCGCCTTGACCGCTTCGGCCTTCGTCGGTCCGTAGGCGTAGTACTCGACCTCGCCGGTGAAGCAGCCGTCGTCGCCGACGACCATCCTGGTGGCGACGACCCGGTCCGCGCCCAGCAGTTCCCCGATCGGTTCGACCACCTCCGCGCCCGACGTGGACACGATGACCACATCGCGTCCCGCGGTGTGGTGCTCCTCGATGAGCGTGGCGGCCTCGTCGTAGATGATCGGGTCGATCAGGTCGTGAAGGGTCTCGGCGACGATCTCCTTGACCTGCTCGACGTTCCATCCTTTGCAGAGCGCGGAGAGGTATTCGCGCATCCGCTCCATCTGATCGTGATCGGCGCCTCCGGCAAGGAAGACGAACTGTGCGTACGCAGTGCGCAGTACGGCACGGCGGTTGATCAGTCCGCCTTGGTAGAAGGACTTGCTGAAGGTCAGCGTCGATGACTTCGCAATGACCGTCTTGTCCAGGTCAAAGAAGGCTGCTGTGCGCGGCGAGAAGCAGTTTTCCACAAGGCTGAGCATAGGGGCCCACCATTCGGCGTAAACTCTGGCGTGTGGGTTTGCCTGAGAAGGCTCTCGGGTACACCATGGAAGTCACGGATCGTTCGCGACCGTGCTAACCCGGTCCGACTCCTCCCCCCCCGAGTCGGCCGTGGGGACGACCCCCGCTCTCCCCCCCGGCGGGGGTCGTCGCATGTCCGGACGCGTTTTTGCCGCCCGGAATCAAGCTCTCCGCCCTTCTCCCGGCCGCGACGGCCCGGCTCCGCGTGAGACTTCCTTCAGCTTGACTCGTCACGGTGCGTTACGGAAGAGCTGCGCTCGGAAGTCGCCGGTATGGGTTACCGAGATATTCACAACGCTGAAGTTGTCCACAGTTTTGCAGCAAGATCCACATGTTTTTCCGAAGCGCTGCACGGTGATTCCACCCGTGAAGTCCACGGGTTCCGGAATCGCGCATCTCGGAACGCTCCGAGATCGCCGCGAACCGTACTGAAGGAGCAGTGAGAAGGGGGCGGAGATCGTGGCTGGATCCCTCGCACGAGAAGGTCTGCCGAGCTCGGAAGGGCATCGGGGCGGGCCGTTGATCGTGACGGAAGACGTGGAGTTGCTCGACGATCTGCTGAGGCTCTGCGCGGCGGCCGGAGCGGAGCCGGAAGTTCATTACGGGCCGCCCGAACGCAGGGGCGGCTGGGAGCAGGCTCCGATGGTTCTGGTGGGCGACGATGCCGCCCCGCGGTGTCGTGGAGTCGCCCGCAGGCGTGGCGTGATGCTCGTCGGACGGGACCAGGACGCGCCGGACGTCTGGCGTCAGGCGGTGGAGATCGGGGCCGAATATGTCCTGCGGCTGCCCGATTCGGAAGGCTGGCTGGTCGATCAGATCGCCAACGCTTCGGAGGGCGTGGGCCGTCCCGCGCTGACCGTCGGAGTGATGGGCGGGAGGGGCGGCTCCGGCGCATCCACGCTGGCCTGTGCGCTCGCGGTGACCGCCGCCAGGTCCGGCCGGCGGACCATGCTGATCGACGGCGACCCGCTCGGCGGCGGCATCGACGTGCTGCTCGGCGGTGAACGGGCCGAAGGGATGAGGTGGCCGGATTTCGCCCAGTCCAAAGGGCGGGTGGGCGGCGGCGCACTGGAGGACTCGCTGCCCGCGCTGCACGGGCTGCGGGTGCTGAGCTGGGGCCGGGACGACGAGGTGGTCATCCCGCCGCAGGCCATAAGGGCCGTGCTGGCCGCCGCGCGCAGACTCGGTGGCGTGGTCGTCGTGGATCTGCCGCGCAGGGTCGACGAAGGCGTGGCCGAGGCGCTGGCCCAGCTGGATCTCGGACTGCTGGTGGTGCCCGGCGAACTGCGGGCGGTCGCGGCGGCCCAGCGGGTGGCGTCGATGGCCGGAATGGTTCTGGAGGACCTGCGGGTCGTCGCGCGCGGCCCGTACGCGGCGGGCCTGGACGAGCGGTGGGTGGCCAGGGCGCTGGGGCTGCCGCTCGTCGGTGAACTGCCGTGGGAGACGGGGCTGCCGGCGGCTCAGGACGACGGTGCGCCGCCGGGCAGCGCGGTGCGGGGGCCGCTGGCCCGGTTCTGTACGGCCTTCTGGGAGCGGGCGGGCGCCGCCGGTGGCGGGAGCCTCGCCGCCGGGCTTCCCGGTGGAGGTGTGTCATGACGGAGGCCCTGCTCGACGCCGTGCGGCAGCGGCTGGCCCGCAGCGGTGCGGCGCCGACTCCGGCCGGGGTTGCGGCTGCCCTGCGCGCGCAGGGGCGGCTCCTCGGGGATACGGAAGTGCTCGGCGCGGCCGAGGAGTTGCGGGGCGAGCTGATCGGCACCGGGGTGCTGGAGCCGCTGCTCGCCGATCCTGCGGTGACCGATGTGCTGGTGTCCGCGCCTGACCGGGTCTGGGTGGACCGGGGCGGCGGGCTCGAACTGACCGGAGTCACCTTCGCGGACGCGGCTGCCGTACGCAGGCTGGCGCAGCGGCTCGCGGCCGTTGCCGGGCGGCGTCTGGACGATGCCAGGCCCTGGGTGGACGCGCGGCTGCCGGACGGGACCCGGATGCACGCGGTGCTGCCACCGGTGTCCGTCGGCTCGACCTGCCTGTCCTTGCGGGTCGTGCGGCCCAGGGCGTTCGCGCTGACGGAGCTGGTCGGGGCGGGGACGGTGCCGCCGGGCGGGGACCGGGTGCTGCGGGCCCTGGTGGAGGCGCGGGTCTCGTATCTGATCAGCGGAGGGACGGGCGCTGGGAAGACGACGTTGCTGTCGAGCCTCCTGGGGGCTGTCGGGGAGCAGGAGCGGATCGTGCTCGCCGAGGATTCGGCCGAGTTGCGGCCGGACCATCCTCACGTGGTGCGCCTGGAGTCGCGCCCCGCCAACCAGGAGGGCGCGGGTCGCGTGACGCTGCGGGACCTGGTGCGGCAGGCGTTGCGGATGCGGCCCGACCGCCTGGTGGTGGGGGAGGTGCGAGGCGCCGAGGTGACGGAGTTGCTGGCCGCGCTGAACACCGGCCACGAGGGCGGGTGCGGCACGGTGCACGCCAACGCCGCCGAACACGTGCCGGCCCGTCTGGAAGCCCTGGGGACGGCCGCGGGTCTCGATCGGACTGCCCTGCACAGCCAGTTGGCGGCTGCGCTGTCGGTGGTGGTCCACCTGGTGCGGGACCGGGGCGGGCAGCGGCGGCTCGCCGAGGTGCATGTGCTGGAGCGGGACGCGGCGGGGCTGGTGGTGACCGTGCCCGCGCTGCGCTGGGGCGCCGACGGGTTCGTACGGGAGCGGGGCTGGGAGCGGCTGAGTTCGCTGATCGGGGGTGCGCTGTGACAGGCGTGGGGCCGGGGTACGCGATGTACGCGTCAGCGGTGTGCGCGGGGATGGCGGCCTGGACGGCCGCCCAGCGGGAACCGGCGCCGCGTCGGGCGCGGGTGCTGTTCGCGGACGGTGCGCCGGAGCCGAATCGGCTGGGGGCGTGGTGGTCGGCGGCGCCGGTGTTCTTCCGTGGGCGGCGCGAGTGGCTGTGCGCTCCGGTGGCGGTGTTGCTGGCCGTGCTGGGCGAGTCGGTGCTGCCGTTGGTCGCGGGGGTCGTGGCGGTGCCGCTCGTGAGGCGGTGGCTGCGCGAGCGGTCGCGGCGACGGGGGCGGGAGCGCGCGGCGGATGCGGTGATGGGGCTGTGCGGTGCGGTGGTCGGGGAGCTGCGGGCGGGGCGTGAGCCCGGGCAGGCGTTGCTGGTTGCCGCCCGTGACTCGGGGGAGGCGCTGGGCGGGGCCGAGGCCGCCGTGCTGGCTGCCGCGCGGTTCGGCGGGGATGTGCCGGCCGCGCTGCGGCAGGCCGCGGGTACGCCGGGGCGTGACGGGCTTGCCGGGGTGGCGGCGTGCTGGCGGGTCGCGGTGGACGGCGGAGCGGGGCTCGCGGCCGGACTCGACCGCCTGGAGGGCGCGTTACGGGCGGACAGGCGACGGCGGGAGGAGTTGCGGGCCCAGCTGGCGGGCGCCTGGTCGACGGTCGTTGTGCTGGCCCTCCTGCCGGTTGCGGGGCTGGGGCTGGGTGCCGCACTCGGGGCCGACCCGTTGCGGGTCCTGCTGCACAGCCCGGGCGGGCTGGCCTGCCTGGCGGCGGGCGGGCTGCTGGAGACGGCGGGCCTGGTGTGGGCCCGGCGGATCGTCAGGGCCGGTGAGGCGGTGTGAACGGGGTGACAGGGGGCGCCGTCCACACCCTGGGGATCGTCGGGACGGTGGTGTGCACGGTCGCGTATCTGGCCCTCGCCGTGGCGGGACGGCGGCGGGAGCGGGCGGTGCGCGGACGTGGCGCGCTGCTGCTGGCGGTCGGTGCGGGGAAGCGGCGCCGGTGGCGGGCGGGCGTCGGTGTCGGTGCCGGTGCGCGGAGGTGGGCGGCGCCGTTGGGGGCCGCGGCGACCGGCTGGGTTCTGGTCGGCGGGCTGCCGGGGTGTGTGGCCGCGGTCGCCGCTGCGTACGGGACGTGGCGCTGGCAGCGGTCGCGGAGGGCCCGTGATGCGGGCGCTGCCGTTGCGGAGACCGCTGAGACGGCGCGGCAACTTCCTCTTGCCGCCGATCTGCTGGCGGCCTGCCTGTCGGCCGGGGCCGGTCCACGGGAGGCGGCGGAGGCGGTGGGTGAGTCCATGGGCGGCCCGGTCGGTGACCGGCTGGCCAGGACGGCCGCGGAGATCCGGCTCGGGGGTGAACCGGCCGAGGCGTGGGGGCGGTTGGCGGAAATACCGGGCGCGGGGCCGCTGGCCCGCTGCCTGGACCGGGCCGGATCGACCGGAGCGCCGGCGGCGGAACCGGTCGCCCGGCTGGCGGAGGCGATGCGTGCCGAACGGTCGAGTGCCGCCGTGGCCCGTGCCCAGCGTGCCGGCGTGCTGATCACGGCACCGGTCGGGCTGTGCTTTCTGCCGGCCTTCCTGGCGATCGGAGTGGCACCGGTGGTGATCGGGCTGGCGACCGGACTGCTGGACGCGGGCTGACGCGAGTCGGTCCACAAGAAATCGACATATCTGTTTCGGGTCTACGTCGGGGGTTGAAATGAACAGGAACTTCATGGAGCGGGCGCTCGGGACGGTGCGCCGGGTACGGGCCGGCGGACGGGGGTGGCTGGGCAGGTTCGGCCGGTCGGACCGTGGGATGACGACTTCCGAGTACGCGGTGGGGACGATCGCGGCCTGCGGGTTCGCCGCGGTGCTCTACAAGGTCGTGACCAGTGGGCCCGTGCTCTCGGCGATGCAGTCGTTGATCAAGGACGCGCTCGATGCGAAGTTCTGAGGCCGGGCGGGACCACAAGAACCGCCGGGACCGGGGTGCTGTGACGGCGGAGGCGGCGATGGTCATTCCCGCGCTTGTCGCCTTCGCGCTGGTCCTGGTCTGGGCCCTGGTGGCCGCCGCATCCCAGATCCGGTGCGTGGACGCGGCACGGGCGGGGGCACGGGCAGCGGCCCGTTCCGAGCCGGCGGCGGCGGTCCTGGAGGCGGCGCGGTCGGCCGCGCCCGGGCGGGCGCGGGTCGAGGTGGAGCGCTCGGGGGAGCTGTGGCGGGTCCGTGTGGAGGCGCCGGCACCGGGGCCCGGACCGCTGGCGCTCACCTTGAGCGCCGAGGCGGCGGCGTTGGCCGAGGACACGGTGGGGGTGGCGCGGTGAGGGGGCGCCGACGGAATCGGCTCGTGACCGGCACCGCCACCGGCACCGGCACCGGTCCCGGGGATCAGGGGCTGGCGACGGTGTGGGTGGCGATGACCACGGCCACCCTGTGCGCGGTGTTCGCGGTGGTGCTCGCCCTGGGGCAGGCGGTGGAGGCCCGGCACCGGGCGGGCGGCGCGGCGGACCTGGCGGCCCTCGCCGCGGCCGACCGTGCCCTCCAGGGCGTGGCAGCCGCCTGCGAGGCGGCGGGGCGGGTGGCCCGGGCGCAGGACGCGGTGGTGGTGCGGTGCGCGGTGCGGGGAGAGATCGCCGATGTGACCGCCCGCGCCCGCTTCGGCCCGTACGAACCGTCGGTCAGGTCCCGGGCGGGGCCGCCGGGGGAGCGGCTCGCAGGAGTTCGGTGAGGAGGCGTACGGCGCCGCGCTTGTGCAGGGGTTCGTTTCCGTTGCCGCACTTGGGGGACTGGATGCACGACGGGCAGCCCGCCTCGCACTCGCAGGACGCGATGGCCTCACGGGTCGCCGTCAGCCACGTCCGTGCGGTGTGGAAGGCGCGCTCGGCGAATCCGGCGCCGCCCGGGTGACCGTCGTAGACGAACACGGTCGGCAGCAGGGTGTCCGGATGGAGCGGCACGGAGACCCCGCCGATGTCCCAGCGGTCGCAGGTGGCGAAGAGCGGGAGCATTCCGATCGACGCGTGCTCGGCGGCGTGCAGAGCGCCGCCGAGGATCTCCGGATTGATCCGGGCGGCATCGAGCTGGTCCTCGGTGACGGTCCACCACACGGCGCGGGTGCGCAGGGTGCGGGGCGGCAGGTCGAGCTTGGTCTCGCCCATCACCTCCCCGGTCATCACCCTGCGGCGCAGGAAGGAGACGACCTGGTTGGTGACCTCCACCGAGCCGTAACAGAGCCGTCCGTCGCCCCACGGGATCTCGGTGTCGGTCTCCAGGACGGAGATGGCGGTGGTGTCGCGTGCGGTGGTCGAGTACGGCGGGTTCGCCTCCTCGACGAGGGCCACCGAGTCCTCCAGATCCAGTTTCCGCACCAGGTAGGTGCGGCCCTGGTGGAGGTGGACCGCGCCCTCGTGGACGGCGGTGTGCGCGGCCGATTCGTCGACCGTGCCGAGCAGGCGGCCGGTGCCCTCCTCGACGATCTGGACCGGACGGCCGCCCTCGCCCCGGATGTCGGTGAGGTCGGCAGCCCGCTCCCGGCGGGTCCAGTGCCAGCCAGAAGGCCGTTTCCGCAGCAGTTTCGCGGCCTCCAGCTGAGGCAGCAGACCGGGCACGGCGGGGCCGAAGAGCGCGAGGTCGGGTTCGGTGAGCGGAAGCTCGGCGGCTGCCGCGCACAGATGGGGGGCGAGGACGTACGGGTTGTCCGGGTCGAGGACGGTCGACTCCACCGGCTGCCGGAACAGCGCCTCGGGGTGGTGGACCAGGTAGGTGTCCAGCGGATCGTCCCGGGCGACCAGGACGGCGAGCGCACCCTGCCCGGAGCGTCCGGCCCGGCCCGCCTGCTGCCACAGGGAGGCCCTGGTGCCCGGGTAGCCGGCGATGACGACGGCATCCAGGCCCGAGACGTCGATGCCCAGTTCCAGGGCGGTGGTGGCGGCCAGGCCGAGCAGCTCTCCGGAGTGCAGGGCGCGTTCCAGGGCGCGGCGTTCCTCGGGGAGGTAGCCGCCGCGATACGCGGCGACCCGCTTGGGCAGCGAGCGGTCCACCTCGGCCAAGCGTTCCTTCGCGATCACGGAGATGAGCTCGGCGCCACGCCGGGAGCGTACGAAAGCCACCGAGCGGACCCCCTGGAGGGTCAGGTCGGTGAGGAGGTCGGCGGTCTCGGCCGTGGCGGTACGGCGTACGGGCGCGCCCTTCTCGCCGTGGAGCTCGGTCAGCGGGGGTTCCCAGAGGGCGAAGACCAGCTCGCCGCGCGGCGAGGCGTCGTCGGAGACCTCCTTGACGGGGAGGCCGGTGAGACGGCCCGCGGCGACCGAGGGGTCCGCCGCTGTGGCGGAGGCGAGGAGGAAGACCGGATCGGAGCCGTAACGGGCGCACAGGCGGCGCAGGCGCCTCAGCACCTGGGCGACGTGGGAGCCGAAGACGCCCCGGTAGGTGTGGCACTCGTCGATGACGACGAAGCGCAGGGCGCGCAGGAACGAGGACCAGCGGGGATGGGAGGGCAGGATTCCGCGGTGCAGCATGTCGGGGTTGGTCAGGACGTAGTTGGCGTACTGACGCACCCATTCGCGTTCCTCGACGGGGGTGTCCCCGTCGTACACGGCGGGGCGGATCGCGTGGCCGAGCGGCGCCGCGAGCTCCTTCACGGACCGTCGCTGGTCGGCGGCGAGGGCCTTGGTGGGGGCGAGATACAGGGCGGTCGCTCCGCGGCCGTTCGGCGCCATCGAGCCGTCGAGGAGGGTGCTGAGGACCGGCGCGAGGTAGGCGAGCGACTTGCCGGACGCGGTGCCGGTGGCGATCACGACGGACTCGCCGTCCAGGGCGTAATCGGCCGCGGCGGCCTGATGTGCCCACGGATGGTCGATTCCGGCCTGCTGAATTGCCGCGATCACTTCTGGTCGGATGCGATCCGGCCAGATGGCATGGGTTCCCTCCCGCGGGGGCAAGTGCTCCGTATGAGTGATGCGCGCGGACCGGCCCGCCCCTGCGGCGAGCCGGTCGAGGACCATGGCGGGAGAGGGGCGGGAGCCCCCGCTCTCGGGCGGTCGACTGGGGCGGTGATTCTTGGCCATCGGGACCGAGTGTGTCACTGGCGTGGCGGACAATGGTCCCAAGGCGTCGTGCATGGCTGCTGGTAAGTGATTGAATGCCATCGCGGCTGGCGATCCGTCCCCTGGCTCCGTCGGGGAGACCGAGGGGCGACCGCTCGATAGCAAGGTGCTGGAGGATCCGTGGACCTGTCCCTGTCGACTCGCAATGTGTCCGGCCCTGGTGGCGACCGTACGGTCGTCGAGGTCGGTGGCGAGATTGATGTGTATACCGCGCCCAAGCTGCGCGAGCAGTTGGTCGAGTTGGTGAATGACGGCAGCTACCACCTGGTTGTCGACATGGAAGGTGTCGACTTCCTCGACTCCACCGGCCTCGGCGTGCTCGTGGGTGGCTTGAAGCGTGTCCGTGCCCATGAGGGCTCGCTGCGCCTGGTCTGTAACCAGGAGCGCATTCTCAAGATCTTCCGGATCACGGGCCTGACCAAGGTGTTCCCAATTCACACCACGGTCGACGAGGCTGTCGCGGCCACCGACTGACGTCGGAGCGGGCCGGCCTCATCTGGCCGGCCGGCAGGCAGTGAACAGCCCGGCACGCGGCAGCAGGCGGGCCGCGTCGAGCAGGTGGTCGGCCTCTGGCCGACTGCCGGCTTTGTCGGCTCTTCCGGAGGCAGAGAGCAGGGGTACCGGGCGACACGCCCGGGCCCCTGAGAAGCACGCCCGTACGTTCGAGGGGGATCGCATGGCCACCGTTGAACTCCGCTTCAGCGCTCAGCCCGAACATGTCAGGACGGCACGCCTTGTGGCAGCCGCCGTGGCGCGCCGGGCCGGCGTCGACGAGGCGTTGCTCGACGAGGTCAGACTCGCCGTGGGCGAGGCGTGCAGCCGTGCTGTCGGGCTGCACCGCAGTCATGGCATCACCGCTCCCGTGACGGTCCTGCTGATCGAGGAGGAGAAGGCTTTCTCCATCGAGGTCGGCGACGAGGTGCCCGGCCCCGGCAGCGAGGCCCGCGCCACGCCCGGATCGGCCGACGCCACGCCCGGCGGGAAAACCGACAGGACGGATTCCGAGGCCGACGGTGAGGGCGAGGACGAGATGGGTCTCGCGGTCATCAGCGGTCTGGTCGACGACGTGGAAGTCAGATCGGGCGCGGACGGCGGAGTGATCCGGATGAGCTGGCCGAAGAAGTCCGCGGCGCTGCTCTCCTGAGACCTGCACCCATCCGGGTACGCATGATCGAATTTCTGGGCCCTGCTGAGCAGGGCCTTTTTCATTTCCGCTCGACCGGCGATCTCCAGGGGATCTCCCTGCAATGCCTCTGCCCCGTTACTGCATTCGCGCCGAAACGGGGGTGAGATCATTTGCCGATTGAGGGACGAAGGTCAATTCCATTACCCGCCCACTGTTTTGATCAGGTTCTGCTCCCTACAATCCGTCCACGTCTTGTGCGCTGAGCGTCAAGGAGGACGTATGGCGGGGTTCTTCAACACACCACTGGCAGAACTGTCGCAGTTTTCCGCACCTTCCGACCGTCCCACCTCACTAGCAGCCGCGGTTCTCACCGATGACAACCGGCTGATCATCATCGTTGTCGCGGTCGTCGCCGTCGCCGCGCTCGTCGTGGCCCAGTTGCTGGTACGCCAGGTCCTGGCGGCCGGCGAGGGCACCGAGCGTATGAAGGAAATCGCGGCAGCCGTCCAGGAGGGCGCGAATGCGTATCTGGCGCGGCAGCTGCGTACCGTCGGCATTTTCGCCGTCGTCGTGTTCTTCCTGCTTCTGCTGCTGCCGGCCGACAACTGGTCGCAGCGAGCCGGACGGTCGCTGTTCTTCCTGGTGGGTGCGCTTTTCTCGGCGGCCACCGGATACATCGGCATGCGTCTCGCCGTACGCAGCAATGTGCGCGTCGCCGCAGCCGCGCGTGAGGCGACTCCGCAAGAGGGCGAACCGGAAAAGGATCTCACCGCCGTTTCGCACAAGGCGATGAAGATCGCTTTCCGTACGGGTGGCGTGGTCGGCATGATCACGGTGGGCCTCGGCCTGCTCGGCGCCTCCTGTGTCGTCCTCGTCTACGCGGCCGACGCGCCCAAGGTCCTGGAAGGGTTCGGTCTCGGTGCCGCGCTCATCGCCATGTTCATGAGGGTCGGCGGTGGCATCTTCACCAAGGCGGCCGACGTGGGCGCCGACCTGGTCGGCAAAGTGGAGCAGGGCATCCCGGAGGACGATCCGCGTAACGCGGCCACCATCGCCGACAACGTGGGCGACAACGTCGGGGACTGCGCGGGAATGGCGGCCGACCTGTTCGAGTCGTACGCCGTGACGCTCGTCGCCGCGCTCATCCTCGGCTCGGCCGCCTTCGGGGACTCCGGCCTTGCCTTCCCCCTGATCGTGCCGGCGATCGGCGTGGTCACCGCGATGATCGGCATCTTCGCGGTCGCCCCGCGGCGCGCCGACCGCAGCGGGATGACCGCCATCAACCGCGGATTCTTCATCTCCGCGGTGATCTCGCTCGCCCTGGTGGCCGTGGCGGTCTTCGTCTACCTCCCGTCCTCGTACGCCGAACTGGACGGCGTCACCGACAGCGCCATCTCCTCGCACGGCGGCGACCCCCGGATCTTCGCCCTCGTCGCCGTCGCCATCGGCATCGTGCTCGCCGCGCTGATCCAGCAGCTCACCGGCTACTTCACGGAAACCAACCGCCGGCCGGTCAGGGACATCGGGAAGTCCTCGCTGACGGGTCCCGCGACCGTGGTGCTCGCCGGTATCTCCATCGGCCTGGAGTCCGCCGTCTACACCGCGCTGCTGATCGGGCTCGGCGTCTACGGAGCGTTCCTGCTCGGCGGTACGTCGATCATGCTGGCCCTCTTCGCGGTGGCCCTCGCAGGCACCGGCCTGCTCACCACCGTCGGCGTCATCGTGGCCATGGACACCTTCGGACCGGTGTCCGACAACGCGCAGGGCATCGCCGAGATGTCCGGCGACGTCACGGGCGCGGGGGCCCAGGTGCTCACCGACCTGGACGCCGTCGGCAACACCACCAAGGCCATCACCAAGGGCATCGCCATCGCCACCGCCGTGCTGGCGGCGGCGGCGCTCTTCGGTTCGTACCGCGACGCGATCGCCACGGCGGTCGACGACGTGGGGGCCAGGACCAGTGAGCTGGGGCTGAGCCTGGACATCTCCCAGCCCAACAACCTGGTCGGGCTGATCCTCGGCGCGGCGGTCGTCTTCCTCTTCTCCGGTCTGGCCATCAACGCGGTGTCCCGGTCCGCCGGGGCCGTGGTCTACGAGGTGCGGCGGCAGTTCCGCGAGCACCCCGGGATCATGGACTACACGGAGAAGCCGGAGTACGGGCGCGTCGTCGACATCTGCACCAAGGACGCGTTGCGCGAGCTGGCCACGCCGGGGCTGCTCGCCGTGCTGGCGCCGATCGCGGTCGGATTCAGTCTCGGTGTCGGGGCGCTCGGCTCGTATCTCGCGGGCGCGATCGCGACGGGCACGCTCATGGCCGTCTTCCTCGCCAACTCCGGTGGCGCGTGGGACAACGCCAAGAAACTCGTCGAGGACGGCCACTACGGGGGCAAGGGCAGCGAGGCCCATGCCGCGACCGTGATCGGTGACACGGTCGGGGACCCGTTCAAGGACACGGCCGGACCGGCGATCAACCCGCTCCTCAAGGTGATGAACCTGGTGGCGCTGCTCATCGCCCCGGCGGTCGTGCAGTTCAGTTACGGGGAGGACGCGAGCGCCGGTGTGCGGGCGGTGGTGGCGGGGTTCGCGATCGCCGTCATCGTCGGTGCGGTGTACGTGTCGAAGCGGCGCGGGATCGCCATGGGCGACGAAGGCGGGTCCGGGGACGAGGGGGACGGCGGCGGCCGTTCCGCCAAGTCGCCCGATCCGGCGGCCATTTCGTGATCAGGACCGGCCGGTCTCGCGGACCTGGAGGGTTCTGAGGCCGTAGTGCCTGGTCAAGCGGCGGGTGGGCAAACCCTTCTGAGGGGGCGTCCGCCCGTCGCGCGTCACGGGTTTCATCCGTACCGGTGAGTTTCCGTACGCGTGATCGAGCGTTCAGGTGAGTTGTATCTCCCTCATTTCCCTTGGTGCAAATGGCTGCAAAAGCCCGTACATCGGACGCACGGCGCCAGAATGTCGCCCACTTGGCGTGTAAGTTCCGGGGCCGAGAGCCTTGGAAGGGACCCAATCCGGTGAACAAGAAGCTTGCAGCCGCACTGTCCGGCGGTGCGGTACTCGTACTGACGCTGTCGGGCTGCAGCGACGACAGCGACGACAAGGTCAACGACTGGGCCAAGGAGGTCTGCGACCAGGTCCAGCCCCAGCTGCAGAAGATCGCGGACGCCAACGCCTCCATCCAGCAGCAGACCGCGGACAACAGCAAGCCGGCCGACGTCCAGGCGACCGACTCGGCCGCCTTCCAGCAGATCTCGCAGGCGTACAAGGCGCTGGGTTCGGCCGTGGACTCGGCGGGCCCGCCGCCCGTCGACGACGGCGAGACCACCCAGAAGGAGGCCGTGAAGGAGCTCAACGCCTCCTCCGCCGCCTACGCCGAGCTGAAGACGAAGGTCGACGCCCTCAACACGAAGGACCAGGCGAAGTTCGCCGACGGTCTCAAGGACATCGCCGACGAGCTGAACAAGATCAGCACCAGTGGTGACCAGGCGCTGAAGAAGCTCCAGTCCGGTGAGGTCGGTACGGCGATGGCCAAGCAGAAGGGCTGCCAGAAGCCGACTGCCACCTCCTCGCCGTCCGCCGGGACCTCGAAGGCGGCGACGCCGTCCGCTTCGGCGACCAAGAAGGCCTAGACACGGCGTGCGGTCAGCGGCCCGGTCGCCCTTTACGGGTGCCGGGCCGCTGCCGTTGTCGGTGGGAGCGGACACAATGGGCGGGTGAGTACGCCCAGCCTTCCCGCATCCGACCGTATCCCCGCGCTCCGCGAAGCCCTGCTCTCCGCCGCCTTCACCGCGGACGGGCTTCTCGACCGGCTCGGCGCGTCCGCCTATGCCGCGCTCGCCCGCAGCGAGACGGTCCCCGCACTGCGGGCCACCCGGGGTGAATCGCCGCTCGACACGCTGGTGCGGCTCTTCCTTCTCCAGCGTCCCGTCCCTTACGAGCGGGCACGCGCCGCGCTTCCCGTGGAGGAGTGCGTCGAGGACGGCTGGCTGAGCCGTGACGGGGACGAGGTGCGGGCGACCGTCGACGTCCGGCCGTACGGCGGACCGGAGGGCCAGGACTGGTTCATCGTCTCCGACCTCGGCTGCGCGGTCGGTGGGGCCGGCGGTATCGGTTCGCACGAGGAGGGTGTCGTCCTCGGAGTCGGCGGGGCGTCGACCACGCTCGCCGGAATCACCGTCCGTGAGCCGGTGGCCTCCGCTCTGGACCTGGGCACCGGTTCCGGCATCCAGGCGCTGCACGCGGCCCAGCACGCCACCCGTGTCACGGCCACGGACCTCAACCCGCGGGCCCTGGACTTCACCCGGCTCACCCTCGCCCTGTCCGGCGCCGCCCCGGCCGATCTCCGCGAGGGGTCCCTCTTCGAACCGGTTTCCGGCGAGACGTTCGACCTGATCGTCTCCAACCCGCCGTTCGTGATCTCGCCGGGCGCCCGGCTGACGTACCGCGACGGCGGAATGGGCGGCGACGACCTGTGCCGGACCCTGGTGCAGCAGGCCGGTGACCGGCTGAACGAGGGGGGTTACGCCCAGTTCCTCGCCAACTGGCAGCACGTGGAGGGCGAGGAGTGGCAGGACCGGCTGCGCACCTGGGTGCCGCGCGGCTGCGATGCCTGGATCGTGCAGCGGGAAGTGCAGGACGTCACGCAGTACGCGGAGCTGTGGCTGCGTGACAGCGGCGACCACCGCTCGGACCCCGCCGAGTACAGCGCGCGCTACGAGGCATGGCTCGACGAGTTCGAGGCCCGCGGGACCAAGGCCGTCGGCTTCGGCTGGATCACGCTCAGGAAGACCGGCGCGGCCGAGCCGTCGATCGTCGTCGAGGAGTGGCCGCACCCGGTGGAGCAGCCCCTCGGCCCCGCGATCGAGGCCCACTTCGCCCGCCAGGACTACCTCAGGGAGCAGGACGACGCGGCGCTTCTGGCGGGGCGTTTCACGCTCGCCGCCGAGGTCGTGCAGGAGCAGGTCGGACTGCCCGGTGCGGAGGACCCCGAGCATGTGGTGCTGCGTCAGCACCGCGGGATGCGCCGCGCGACGAAGGTCGACGCCGTCGGCGCCGGGTTCGCGGGTGTGTGCGACGGATCGCTTCCCGCGGGCCGGATTCTCGACGCCATCGCCCAGTTGATGTCCGAGGACCCTGTACTGCTGCGCGACCGCACCCCGCAGGCGATCCGGCTGCTGGTGGAGGAGGGTTTCCTGGAGCCGGTGGGGTAAGGCGTCCGAGCGTCGTCGGAGTCGCCCTCAGGGGCCGGGGGAGTGCTGTTCACCCGGGGTTCGTGTCGGCGACGCTCCGGCGTGGCAGCCTCCCCCTGCCGGGTCGTGGGCCGGGCCTCATCACGACGACGAGTGAGTTTGAGGGGTACGGACATGGAGAGCGTCACCGCGGTCTTCGCCGGTACGGCATTCGCACTGTTCGGCGCCGCACTCCTGATCTGGACGGGGGCGCGCACCCTGCACCGTGCGCCGGTGGCTCACGGTGTGAGCCCTGTCGCCTCCACCGCTCTCGCCACGCTCTTCGGCGCGGCGTTCCTCGTAGTCGGCGTCTGGTGTTTCACCCGCGTCTGATTCCCGCCCCCAGCAGGGCCTGATCCCGGACAGGGCACCTCCGGCGCTCTCCGCGAAGGCCGCTCGGCGGCGCCGCGAAACACGCAGGCAGAAGGCGTGCGCACTGCGGACCGAGCGGTCCGGGCGGCAGGAATGGCGGAAGTCGGGTTACCGTTCGAGTGGCCGTTGCGGGCTTTTGCCGTTTGACACGGGGGCGGGTTGTACCGTCACACTCCGCAGCGACAGCACCGCGGGCAGCGTCATTGCGCTGCCCGGATGCCCACTGAGTGCCGACCGGAGAGAAGAGCGAAGTTGTCCCCGACCAGCGAGACCGCAAAGGGCGGTCGCCGACTCGTCATCGTCGAGTCCCCTGCCAAGGCGAAGACGATCAAGGGCTATCTCGGCCCCGGATACGTCGTCGAGGCGAGCGTCGGGCACATCCGCGACCTCCCGAACGGCGCCGCCGAGGTGCCGGACGAGTACACCGGTGAGGTGCGGCGGCTCGGCGTGGACGTCGAGAACGACTTCCAGCCCATCTATGTCGTCAACGCCGACAAGAAGGCCCAGGTCAGGAAGCTCAAGCAGCTGCTGGCCGAGTCCGACGAACTCTTCCTCGCCACCGATGAGGACCGCGAGGGCGAAGCCATCGCGTGGCACCTCCAGGAAGTTCTGAAGCCCAAGGTCCCGGTCCACCGGATGGTCTTCCACGAGATCACCAAGGACGCGATCCGGGCCGCCGTCGAGAACCCGCGCGAGCTCAACCAGCGCATGGTCGACGCCCAGGAGACCCGCCGTATCCTCGACCGCCTCTACGGCTACGAGGTGTCCCCGGTCCTCTGGAAGAAGGTCATGCCGCGACTGTCGGCGGGCCGTGTCCAGTCCGTCGCGACCCGCCTCGTTGTCGAGCGGGAGCGCGAGCGCATCGCCTTCCGTTCCGCCGAGTACTGGGATCTGACCGGCACCTTCGCCACCGGCCGCACCGGTGACGCCTCCGACCCGTCGACCCTCACCGCCCGCCTCAGCGCGGTCGACGGCCGGCGGATCGCACAGGGCCGCGACTTCGGTCCCGACGGACAGCTCAAGTCCGCCTCCGGCCAGACGCTGCACCTGGACGAGACGAACGCCCGCGCCCTGGCCGCCGCGCTCGCCGAGTCCACGTTCGCGGTCCGCTCCGTCGAGTCGAAGCCGTACCGTCGCTCGCCGTACGCCCCGTTCCGTACGACCACCCTCCAGCAGGAGGCCAGCCGCAAGCTGGGCTTCGGGGCCAAGGCCACGATGCAGGTCGCGCAGAAGCTGTACGAGAACGGCTTCATCACCTATATGCGTACGGACTCCACGACCCTCTCCGACACCGCGATCTCCGCGGCGCGGGCGCAGGTCACGCAGCTGTACGGAGCCAATTACCTGCCGGACAAGCCGCGCACGTACGCCGGCAAGGTCAAGAACGCGCAGGAGGCGCACGAGGCGATCCGTCCCTCGGGCGACCGCTTCCGTACCCCTGCCGAGACCGGCCTCACCGGCGACCAGTTCCGTCTGTACGAGCTGATCTGGAAGCGGACCGTCGCCTCCCAGATGAAGGACGCGGTCGGCAACTCGGTCACCGTCAAGATCGGCGGCCGGGCGAGCGACGGCCGGGACGCCGAGTTCTCGGCCTCCGGCAAGACGATCACCTTCCACGGCTTCATGAAGGCGTACGTCGAAGGCGCCGACGACCCGAACGCGGAGCTCGACGACCGCGAGCGGCGCCTGCCGCAGGTCGCCGAGGGCGACGCGCTGTCCGCCGACGAGGTCACGGTCGACGGCCACGCCACCAAGCCGCCCGCCCGCTACACCGAGGCCTCGCTGGTCAAGGAGCTCGAAGAGCGCGAGATCGGCCGCCCGTCGACGTACGCGTCGATCATCGGCACGATCCTGGACCGCGGCTACGTCTTCAAGAAGGGCACGGCGCTCGTCCCGTCGTTCCTCTCCTTCGCCGTGGTCAACCTGCTGGAGACGCACTTCGGCCGGCTGGTCGACTACGACTTCACGGCCCGTATGGAGGACGACCTCGACCGCATCGCGCGGGGCGAGGCCAAGTCCGTGCCGTGGCTGAAGCGTTTCTACTTCGGAGCGGGCGAGGACACGGCCGGAGCGGGTGCGGCCTCCGACGCCGGCAACGGCGACGGCGACCACCTCGGCGGTCTGAAGGAGCTCGTCACCGACCTCGGTGCGATCGACGCCCGGGAGATCTCCTCGTTCCCCGTGGGCGACGGCATCGTGCTGCGCGTCGGGCGCTACGGCCCGTACATCGAGCGCGGCGAGAAGGACTCCGAGGGTCACCAGCGCGCCGACGTGCCGGAGGAGATGGCACCCGACGAGCTGTCCGTGGAGTACGCGGAGGAGCTGCTGGCGAAGCCGAGCGGCGACTTCGAGCTCGGTGCGGACCCGGTGAGCGGGAACCAGATCATCGCGAAGGACGGGCGTTACGGTCCGTACGTCACCGAGGTGCTGCCCGAGGGCACTCCGAAGACCGGCAAGAACGCGGTCAAGCCGCGGACCGCGTCGCTCTTCAAGTCGATGGCGCTGGACACGGTGACGCTGGCCGACGCGCTCAAGCTGATGTCGCTGCCGCGTGTGGTCGGTGAGGACGCCGAGGGTGTCGAGATCACCGCGCAGAACGGCCGCTACGGCCCGTACCTGAAGAAGGGCACGGACTCGCGGTCGCTGACCTCCGAGGACCAGCTCTTCGACATCACGCTCGAAGAGGCTCTGGCGATCTACGCCCAGCCCAAGCAGCGCGGCCGGGCCGCGGCCAAGCCGCCGCTCAAGGAACTGGGCACCGACCCGGTGAGCGGCGCTCCGGTGGTCGTGAAGGACGGCCGCTTCGGCGCGTACGTCACGGACGGCGAGACGAACGCGACGCTGCGGACCGACGACAGCGTCGAGGACATCACGCCGGAGCGCGGCTACGAGCTGCTGGCCGAGAAGCGTGCCAAGGGTCCCGCCAAGAAGAAGACGGCGAAGAAGGCCCCGGCCAAGAAGACCGCGACGAAGAAGACGGCCACGGCCGCCAAGAAGACGACGGCGAAGAAGACGGCCGCCAAGAAGACGACGACGGCGGCGAAGAAGGCCCCGGCCAAGAAGGCCACCGCGGCGAAGAAGGCGACTTCTTCGGCGTCCGCGGAGGACTGACAGACCGCGCACGCGGACAGTCCGGGCAGAACGGACACACGGGACGGCGGGGCCTTCGGGCCCCGCCGTTCCGTTTCGCTGGGCCGGACCGGATTCTCCGCGCCCGGCGGCCGTATGTTCGGATGGGGCCGACGGCGACCGCACCGCTCCGGATAGGCTGGGCGGATGACGCGAGCCGAGCAGCCAACGGTCGTGAGCCCCACCTCCGACACACTTGCCGCAGACTCACGCGAGCGCGCCGTACGAGCACTGTTGCGTGTTCCCCCGCTGAAGCGGTTGTGGAGCGCCCAGCTCGTCGGCAGTACCGGCGATGCACTCGCCCTTCTCGTGCTGGTGCTGCTGTCGCTGCAAGCTGCTGTCCTGGAGGGCTCATTCGGATCCGGATACCGGGGGGCGGCCTTCGCCGTCGCCGCCGTGTTCGGTACCCGGATTATTTCCACGGTGCTCTTCGGAGCCGTACTCCTGGGGCCACTGACGTCGCTCACGGGACCGGGCGGACCGGTGGACCGGCGCTGGCTGATGATCGGGGTGGACGGGCTGCGGCTCGCGCTGCTGGTCGTCGCCCCGCTGTGGATCGACTGGATGCCCGACAAGGCGCTCATGATGGTCCTGATCACCGTCTTCGTCACCGGTGTCGGTGAGCGGCTCTGGACGGTCGCCAAGGAGAGCGCGGCCCCCGCGCTGCTGCCCGCCCCGCCCGCCGAGGGCGCCGCGGTGCGCCCGCTGCCCGACCACCTCGACGCACTGCGCAGGCTCTCGCTGCGTACCAACTTCCTCGCGATTCCCGCCGCCGCCGGGGCACTGCTGATCGCCACGCTGGTCGGCAATCTGCTCGGCGCGGGACTCGACTGGTTCTCGTTCCACCAGGCGGCACTCGGCTCGTACGTCGCGGCCGGACTCTTCTCCGCCTCGATCTCGACCCTGTACTTCCTCGAACTGCCCGGTACGCCGACGCCCCGCCCGCGCTCGCCCTTGGAGGGCCTGCGCCGTCCGGCGACCGGCACGGGACCCGACAAGGGCCGCACCGGCACGGTTCCGCTGGTCGTCGGCGCCTGCGCCGCGGTCGCCGGGGCGATCGCCGCCGCGGCGGCGGTCTCCGTGCTGCACGCGCTCGACCTGGGCGGTGGCCCCGCCACGTTCGCGCTGCTGATCCTGGCGCTGACCGGCGGCACCGGCCTCGGTATCCGTACCGCGCAGAAGGTGCTGCCCACTCTGTCGCGGCGCCGTCTGCTGGCCTTCTCCACCGCCGTCACCGGAGTCGCGCTCCTCGCACTCGGGCTGGTGCCCGACACGGCGACCGGACTGCTCCTCGCGCTGCTGGCCGGTTACGCGGCCGGGGTCGCCGCCGGCACGGGGCACACGCTCATCGACCAGGAGACCGAGGAGTTCCGGCAGGCCAGGACCACCGAACACCTCCAGGCGGTCGTCCGGGTGCTCATCGCGCTCGGCGCCGTGGGCGGTCCGCTGCTCGCCGCGGCCATCGGCAGGCACCGTCTGGTCTCCGGTGACTTCGTCTTCGCGCACGGCGGTGCCGCGTTCGCGCTGATGCTCGTCGGCGCCCTGCTGCTGCCCGTCGCCGCGATCGTCCTCGCCAAGACGGACGACCGCGCGGGTGTGCCGCTGCGGCGCGATCTGCGCGAGGCCGTGCGCGGCGGCGACCCGACGGTCGCGCCCGCCGCCACCGGCTTCTTCCTCGCCCTGGAGGGCGGCGACGGAGCCGGCAAGTCCACCCAGGTCGAGGCACTCGCCGAGTGGATCCGGGCCAAGGGCCACGAGGTCGTCGTGACGCGCGAGCCCGGAGCGACGCCGGTCGGCAAGCGGCTGCGGTCGATCCTGCTCGACGTGTCGTCGGCCGGGCTCTCCAACCGGGCCGAGGCCCTGCTGTACGCCGCCGACCGCGCCGAGCACGTCGACTCGGTCGTCCGTCCGGCGCTGGAACGCGGTGCGGTCGTCATCTCCGACCGGTACATCGACTCGTCCGTCGCCTACCAGGGCGCGGGCCGCGACCTGTCCCCGACCGAGATCGCCCGGATCTCGCGGTGGGCGACGAGCGGCCTCGTACCGCATCTGACCGTGCTGCTGGACGTGGACCCGGAGACCGCACGGGAACGGTTCACGGAGGCGCCGGACCGTCTGGAGTCGGAGCCCCCGGAGTTCCACGCCCGGGTGCGTTCCGGCTTCCTGACCCTCGCGGCGGCCGATCCGGTCCGCTACCTGGTGGTGGACGCCGGCCAGGAACCGGAATCGATCACCACCGTCGTACGCCACCGGCTCGACCGGCTCCTTCCGCTCTCCGAGGCCGAGATCAAGGCCCAGGAGGAGGCGCGCAAGGCAGCCGAGGAGGAGGCCAGGCGCAAGGCCGAGGAAGAGGCGGCCCGCAAGGCCGAGGAGGAGCGGCTGGAGCGCGAGCGGCAGGAACAGCTCGCCAAGCTCCGTGCCGAGGAGGAGGAGCGCAAGCGCCGCGAGCTGGAGGAGGCGCGGCAGCGCGAGGCCGAACGGCAGGCCGAGGAGGCCCGGCAGCGGGCCGAGGAAGCCCGCCGTCTCGCGGAGGAGGAGCGCGCCAGGCGCGAGGCCGAGGAGCAGGTGCGCGCGGCCGAGCAGGAGCGCCTCCGCAGGCAGGCCGAGGAAGAGGCACGGCTGCGCAAGGAGGCGGAGGAACGGCGCCTGGAGAAGCAGCGCAAGGCGGAAGAGGCTCTGCTGAGGGCCGAGCAGGCACGGCGTCAGGCTGAGGCGGAGGCCGCGTCGAGGGCGGAGGCCGCGGCTGCGGCGGATGCGGCGGCTTCTGCGGCGGCTGAGGCGGAGAGGGCCGCGTGGTCCAAGCCGTCCGCTGAGCCGTCCGTTGCGGACAACGAGCTCACTGTGCCGACGCCGATCGTGGGGGCGAACGAGGTGACGCAGCCGGTGCCTTCGCCGGTCGCGCCGCACTCCGACGGCCCGCACGCCGACCGCCCGGGTTCCTCGGCAGGCGACAACGCCGAGACGGCCATGCTGCCTCGCGTGGACGATCCGGCCGGGCGCCGTCCGGCGCGGGACGCGGACGAGACGACGGTCCTGCCGCCCGTACGGGACGAGGCACCGTCCGACCGGGTGCCGCCGGGCATCTTCCGTGACGAGCGACCCGCCGCGCCCGCCCCGGAGGGCGAGAACGAGCGCACGCGCGAGCTGCCACAGATCAGCGACGACCCGCGGGCCACTCAGGACGCCTACGACCGTCAGGCCCGCAAGCAGCGCCCCCGTTCCGACTGGGCCGAGGAGACGCCGCTGGACGACCTGCCGTCCCTGGCCGACGAACTGCTCGGCGGTCACGACGAGGACCCGGGCCCGTCCGGCCGGGGCCGCCGTCCGCGCGGCTGACCGATCCGTCCCATGCCATCGGCGGGCCCGGAATTCCGGGCCCGCCGATGGCATGGCTGCCCGTTCCGACGGCCGGAAAGCCGGGATTGTCAGACCCTTCCCCCACAATGGGAATCCGGTTCGACCACAGGCCGCGGAGCACCCCGAGTCCGCGGCTCGCAGCACCACCACACCACCGGAAGGGCGGTGACCCATGACCGTATGGGACGACCTCGTCGGACAGGACCGGGTCCAGGAGCAGCTCGCTGCCGCCGCCCGGGACGCCGATGCGCTGGTCACCGCCATCTCCACGGGTGAGCCCGTGCCCCCGGGCTCGAAGATGACGCACGCCTGGCTGTTCACCGGACCGCCCGGGTCCGGGCGGTCCACCGCCGCCCGTGCCTTCGCCGCCGCGCTCCAGTGCACCAGTCCCGACCGGGCCCTCGGCGGCATTCCGGGCTGCGGATTCTGCGACGGCTGCCACACCAGCCTGATCGGTACGCACGCCGACGTCGACGTCATCCGCACCGACCTGCTGTCGATCGGCGTGAAGGAGACCCGAGATCTGGTCCGCCGGGCCCAGCTGTCCCCGGCCGTCGGCCGCTGGCAGGTCATCGTCCTGGAGGACGCCGACCGTCTGACCGAAGGCGCGGGCAACGTCCTGCTGAAGGCGGTGGAGGAGCCCGCCCCCCGCACGGTGTGGCTGCTCTGCGCGCCCTCCCTGGAGGACGTCCTGCCCACGATCCGCTCCCGCTGCCGCCATCTCACGCTCCGCACACCGCCGGTCGACGCCGTCGCCGACGTGCTGATCCGGCGGGACGGCATCGACCCCGAGCGGGCCGCGTCCGCCGCCCGTGCGACCCAGGGCCACATCGGCCGGGCCCGCCGGCTGGCCACGGACGAGCGGGCCAGGGCCCGCCGTGCCGCCGTGCTGAAGCTCCCGCTCCGGATCGACGACGTCGGCGGCTGTCTGAAGGCCGCCCAGGAGCTGATCGACACCGCGACCGAGGAGGCCAAGCAGGTCTCGGACGAGGTCGACGTCAAGGAGACCGACGACATGAAGGCGGCTCTCGGCGCGGTCGCCGGTGGCCGGATGCCCCGGGGGACCGCGGGGATCATGAAGGAGCTCGAGGACAGACAGAAGCGCCGCAAGACCCGCTCGCAGCGCGACAGCCTCGATCTGGCGCTCACCGATCTGACCGGCTTCTACCGCGACGTACTCGCGCTCCAGCTCGGCTCGCGGATCGCGATCGCCAATGCCGACGCGGGGGACGCGCTCGACCGGATCGCCCGGTCGTCGACCCCCGAGCGCACCCTGCGCCGGATCGAGGCGGTGATCGCCTGCCGCCGGGCTCTCGACCGCAATGTGGCGCCGCTGCTCGCGGTGGAGGCGATGACGATGGCGCTCCGGGCCGGCTGACGTCGCTCCACAGCGGGGGAGGTGAGGCGGGCATTCACCCGAATGAGCAGGGAATCGGACGAGTCGTCACCCGGCGGCTACGCTCCGGGGATGGACACCAGGCGCCTGCTCCGAATCTTTGCCACCGCGCTCGGCACTGCCGGCCTCCTCGTCTCCGGCTGCAGCAGCGGAACGTCGGCGACGGGTGCGTCGGCCGCCGGAGCCGCGGCCCCCAAGGACCTCAAGCCGTACTACGCGCAGAAGCTGAGCTGGCGGGACTGCGGTGTGGAGGGCCTCCAGTGCACCACCATGAAGGCGCCGCTGGACTACGCGAACCCCGACGACGGGGACATCAAGCTGGCCGTATCCCGTAAGAAGGCCACCGGACCCGGCAAGCGGATCGGCTCGCTCCTGGTGAATCCGGGCGGCCCCGGCGGTTCGGCCGTCGGCTATCTCCAGGGGTACGCGGCCATCGGCTATCCGGCACCGGTCCGCGCCCGCTACGACATGGTTGCCGTCGACCCGCGCGGAGTGGCGCGCAGTGAGCCCGTCGAGTGCCTGACAGGCAAGGAGATGGACGCCTACACCCAGGTCGACCAGACCCCCGACGACGAGGCCGAGGTGACGAGGCTGAGCGCCGCCTTCGAGAAGTTCGCCGGCGGCTGCGAGAAGCGCTCCCCGAGGATCCTCCCGCATGTCTCCACGGTCGAGACTGCCCGTGACATGGACATCCTGCGCTCCCTGCTGGGCGACGAGAAGCTGCACTACGTCGGGGCGTCCTACGGCACCTTCCTCGGAGCGACGTACGCGGAGCTGTTCCCGGACCGGGCGGGCCGACTGGTCCTCGACGGTGCGATGGACCCGTCCCTTCCCGCCATCGACATCAACCGCGACCAGACAGCGGGCTTCGAGGCGGCGTTCCAGTCCTTCGCGGCGGACTGCGTGAAGCAGGAGGACTGCCCGCTGGGGACCACGTCCGCCGACGCGGCGGCCACCGCGCTCAAGCAGCTCTTCACCGATCTGGACGCCAAGCCGGTCCCGACCGGCGAGAGCCGGAAGCTGACCGAGTCACTGGCCACGACCGGGGTGATCGCGGCCATGTACGACGAGGCGGCCTGGCCGCAGCTCCGTGAGGCGCTGGCGGGCGCCGGGCGCAGCGACGGCTCGGGGCTCCTCGCGCTCGCCGACAGCTACTACGAGCGCGAGCCGAACGGCACGTACGCCAACCTCATGTACGCCAACGCGGCCGTGAACTGCCTGGACCTGCCCCCGGCCTTCGACGCGCCCGCCGCCGTCCAGAAGGCCGTTCCCAGCTTCGAGCAGGCGTCTCCGGTCTTCGGCACGGGCTTCGCCTGGGCGGCCCTGAACTGCGGCTACTGGCCCGCCGACCCCACCGGCACCCCCCACCGCACCGAGGCGAAGGGCGCACCGCCGATCGTCGTGGTCGGCACCACCCGGGACCCCGCCACCCCGTACAAGTGGTCCCAGTCGCTCGCGGACCAGCTCTCCTCCGGCACGCTCCTCACCTACGAGGGCGACGGCCACACGGCGTACGGCCGGGGTAGCGACTGCATCGACACGGCGATCAACACGTACCTCTTGGAGGGCACGCCTCCCACGGACGGCAAGAAGTGCTCATGACCGGCCGATGACCACCCGCTGACCTGCGGATACGGCTCCGGGGGCGGCCGGTACGGACCACCCCCGGAAACTGTGTAGACTTGGGCCCGCTGCTGATCGCACCATGGTGCGACAGGGCGTGCCGCCTTAGCTCAGTTGGCCAGAGCAACGCACTCGTAATGCGTAGGTCTCGGGTTCGAATCCCGAAGGCGGCTCATCGAAAGCCCAGGTCAGAAATATCTGACCTGGGCTTTTTCTTGTTCCGTCACCTGGCCTGGTCGCTGCTGCCCTGTTTCGCGGCGCGTTCGGTGAAGCCCAGATACGCCGCTACCGCGTTCGTGGAGTCCTTCCCCAGGAGTGTCGCGCTGTGCCCGGTTTCCACCAGGGTTCCAAGGAATTCTCCCCAGCTGCCTCGGCCGTGACTCCGCGACGACTGGCCGGGCAGAGTCGGGTGAAGTACGGCCACGGGTGTCCAGGCCTCGGGGCCCAGGGCTACACCCTGCGGTTCCGACCGGCTCATCAGCATGTGGGCGAGCGTGGCGCGCGCCTCCTCTTCGACGGCTGCTTTGGAGCTGCGGCTCAACGGCACGGAGGGCACTGAGGGTCCTGACGGCACCGAGGGTTCCGACGGCGCTGGCGTCACTGGCGTCACCGAGGGTTCCGATGGCACTGGCGTCACTGGTGTCACTGGCGCTACTGGCGGCACCGACGGCGACAGTGGTGGCAACGGCCGTGCCACCTCCGGAGATCCGGCGGCCGGAACTACCGGCACCTGTTCCGGACCCGCGGAGGTGATCCGTTCCCGCCGGGGTCCGGCTGACAACCGAAGCGCATCTCTGCGTTCCTGGACGCACTCGAACTTCGCGATGACGTCAGATACTTGGGAAACATTCCGCCTGGACCCACCGGCCAGCCGGGCCTTTGCGTCGAGGAGTTCACGATGCATCACCCCGTATGCGTGGCAGAGCTCGATGGATTCATCGCCGCGGTCACTCAGACCGCTGGCGTAGGGGGCGGTGATCGCCAGAGCGGCCAGACCCGAAAGTCCGGAGATGACCACCTGCGCCGCGAACGGTGCGGACTGAGCGACCAGGGGCCAGGCCAGAAGGCTGGTGGAGAAGCTGAGCACTCCCGCGGCGACACTGCACTTCCGGGCCCGATCCACCAGGAAAGAGACTTCCCTCGGCATTCTCCTCGCCCAGTACTCCGCATCCTCGATGCACCCGTCAAGCCGCCTCGCAAGCGCTGCGGTATTCGGGTCTTTAACCATTCTCAATGATCCGCTGTGCAGTTTCATGAAACTCTCGCAGTTCGAGGAGCAGTTCGAGGAGTACGCATCGGACGGGGCCGGTCACGCCCGGCAGCCGGCGGCGGCTCGTATGCGCCGCCGGCTGCCGATCACCTCTCGGGCCTTCCCATCAGGAAATGGCCCGCCTGGACATGGTCGGGATCAACTGCCGGTACCAGACCACCTACGTCGACGCGCGTAATATGCGCCGAACGTCTAGTATCGTGCTGAAAATACCGAACCGTTCACGGGTGGCTTGCTCGTAGCCGCTGCCACCGTTGACCGGCTTTCGGCCAGGTGCACGCCTGTACCGGAGGCCCCGGCCCGATTCCAGCGGGCCGGGGGCTCGGCGGCGTGCAAGTGACGCTGTTACCACTTGTTGTGGTGGCCGTCGACGACGCGGAAGCTGCCCACGACGCCGTCCTCGACGGACAGGCCGCCGTCGATCTCGTCCGGCGAGACGCCGTTGCTGGTGCTGAACGGTCCGACCGTGGCGATGGGCGCCCCGTTGTCACAGGTGGCCCCGCTGAAGACCTCGACGGTCTTCTTGGTGTCGTTGCGGACGTTGAAGCTCTCGGCACCCAGACCGCTGACAGCGATCGTGCAACCGTCCGACTCCGCGGAGTAGGAACGCTCGTTGATGTGGATCCTGCCCTCGTGGTGGTAGTCGTCCTTGCCGCTGCCGCCGCGGGGGGCGGCAGGGGCGGCAGCGGGAGCGGCGGCCGGGCCGGCGGCCGGAGCCGCGACAGGAGCGGAGCGCTTGGAGGTCGGGGCGGCCTGGTCGGAGGCAACGGCGTAGTTGATGCCGGTCGCGGTGAGGGCCGCCGCGCCGACAACAGCGGCAGTCACTGCGAGTGAGCGATTCTTCATCTCACGTCTTCCTGTTTTCGGGGGCGATCGACCGGGCGGTCGATCTGAGAAGAAACATACCTAAAGGCTGCTTAAGTGATGCTTGGCACAGGGGGGAAAGTGTGAAAAGTAGGCCGCCTGGCCGCACGGACGGGGGAAATGGCGACGCCTTTCCGGCGTTGCTTGCAGCTGAATAAGGCGCGGGTGGCAGGTAGTTGACGTGCATTTAGTCCGTACGGGCGACTCTCTGACTCCTGTTCACGCTTTCGATTGCGTGTCGTTCCGTGCGTCATGGAATGCGGCCGCGGGCACCCATTCCCGGGGGAGCAGAGGCTCCTTTTTGACAGCGTTTGAGTCGCCCACTCTCTCGTGACTCAGAGTGATCGATTTCGCTTCGGCTACCGAGGCTGGTCAGGCACAATGTCTCTCGGCGGCAGCGGCGGGCACACGGCGATGCGATCACTGTGGGTCTGCTTTTTCAGGGGTGGGAGAAGACGTGGATGTGCCGGAGCTGCCGGGGTTCCTCCCCGGCCCGCTGGTAGGTGCCGAGTGGCTCGCGGAGCGGCTCGGGCAGCCGGGAATCGTGGTGCTCGATGCTTCCGTGGGCGCCAACCGGAGCGCGCGGGAGCGGATTTCGGGGGCCCGCGTCTTCGATATCGACGGGGCGCTGTCCGATCACTCCGGGCCGCTGCCGCACACCATGCCCGGCGCGGATGACTTCGCCCGGGAGATGCGGGTGCTGGGCGTCCGGGACTCCGACACCGTGATCGTGTACGACGCTGCGGGGATCTACTCCAGTGCCAGGGCCTGGTGGATGCTGCGCGCGATGGGCTTCGACCGGGTCGCCGTGCTCGACGGCGGGCTGTCCGCCTGGGCCGAGGCCGGGCTGCCTCTGGAGAGCGGCGGGCCGGTGCCGGCCGGGCCGGAGGGGGACTTCACCGCCCGGCCGCGTGCGGGGTTCGTGGTCGGGAGCGGTGAGGTCCTGGCGGCGCTCGCCGACCCGGGCGCCGTCGTGTTCGACGCCCGCGCCCGGGAGCGGTTCTCCGGTACGGCGCCCGAGCCCCGTGCCGGGCTGCGCGGCGGCCATATGCCCGGGGCGGTGAACCTGCCCTTCGTCGAGCTTCAGCGTGAGGGGCGGATGCTGCCGGTCGCGGAGCTGCGGGCCGCCTTCGCGGAACTCGCGGGGGAGCGGGAGAGGCTGGTCTTCAGTTGTGGGTCGGGGGTCACCGCCTGCGTACTGGCGCTGGGCGCCGAACTGGCCGGGTATCGCGGGCTGTCCGTGTACGACGGGTCCTGGAGCGAGTGGGGCCTTCCCTCGCCGGACCGGCCCGTGGTGACCGGCGAGTGAAGGGCTGAGCGCTGAGGCGGTGTCATTCGCGCATGCCGGCCAGTTCGACCGGCCGTGTGCGCAGGGCCGCCAGGGCCGGGAGGACGGCGGAGACCGTGGCCAGCGCCGCGCTCGCCGCCAGGATCGCGCCCACGGCGCCCCAGGGCACGATCACCGGTGAGCTCACCGAGAGCAGTTCCAGGGCGCCCTTGACGCCCAGGAGGTTCAGGGCGGCGACCGCACCGCCCAGGACGGCGCCCACGGCCACGACCACCAGGGCTTCTACGGCGATCAGGCGCAGGACCTGCGGTTTCGTGGCGCCCGTGAGACGGAGCGCCGCGAGGTCGCGTACCCGGTCCGAGGTGGCCATCACCAGGGTGTTGGCCAGGGCGATGCCCGTGTACAGCAGGGCGATTCCGAGGATCAGGAACAGGCCCATGCGGGTGTTCTCGCTGGTGCGCGGGTAGTGCTCGGTCACCCAGGCGTCCTTCGTGAGGACGGGGGTGGCTGTCGCCCGTCCCGCCTCGGCCAGGAGGGCGGCGGTGGCCGAACGGTCCGCTCCCGTACGGAGTCTGACGTCGATACGGTCGATTCCGGCGCCGGCCGCGTTCTTCGGGGTCACGTACACACCGTTGGAGCCCGTGCCGACACGCAGGACCGCGGCGATGCGCAGCGACACCTTGCGGCCGTCACCGAGCCAGACGCTCACCCGCTGCCCGACGGTCCGGGTCTCCCACTCCTCGTTGACGACGATGGAGCCGTCGTCGAGATCGGTGAGGGAGCCGGAGACGACGGGGAGGCGCGCGAGCCGGGCCAGTGCTGCGGGGTCGACGGCTCGGGCCTCGGACCTGATGAGCGCGGTGCCCTCTTCGAGGACGGTGACGGCGGTGGAACGTGAGGCGCTGGTCACCGCTCCCGGGATGCTCCGGGCCCGGTCCACGAAGCGCGGGTCCAGTGTGCGGCCCTTGCCGCCCGCGTCCACCACGTAGTCGGCGCTCGTCTGCGCCGCCGCCTCGGTGGCCTTGGCCCCGTTGATGGTGGCCACTGTGCCGAGCAGGGAGACGGCCAGGGCGACGGTGATGAGGACGGGCGCGGCCACGGCCGCCGTGCGGCGTACCGAAGTGGAGGCGTTCTGCCGGGCGAGCAGGCCCGTGGCGCCGGGGAGGCGGGCGGGCAGCCAGGTCAGCAGGCGGGTCAGCGGGCGGACCAGGAGCGGCGCGAACAGTGCGAAGCCGACGATCAGCCACATCGGCTGGAGGATGTACGTCTTCCGCTTCAGTACGTCCCCCGGGTCGGTGACCAGGGCCCAGCCCAGCAGTCCGAGGCCGGTCAGCAGGACCGCGGAGGCGACGAGGAGACGGCTCAGCGGCATGGCCCGGCTGTCGACGGAGGACTCGCGGAGCGCCTCGGTCGGGCCGATGCGTCCCGCCCGGTGGGAGGAGACCACTACACCGGCCATCGCGACGAGCAGTCCCGTCCAGAAGGCGGTGTGCAGCGGCCAGGTCACGTCGCCGATGGCGAACCAGGACGGTGCGATCGCCGCGTCGACCATCCAGGAGGCGAGTACGGGGGCCATGGCGTTGCCGAGCAGACAGCCCGCTGCCGAGGCCAGGACTCCGATGAGAAGCGCCTCGGCGACGACCATGCGCCGTACCTGACCCGGCGTCGCCCCCGCCGTGCGGAGCAGCCCGAATTCGCGCCTGCGCTGGGCCACGGTGAAGGAGAACGTCGACGCGACGACGAAGACGGACACGAAACCGGTGATGCCCGCCGCCGTGCCGAGCATGGCGTTGACGGCGACCAGCGCCTCGCTGTCCCGGTCGGGATCGGGGTCGGCCCTGCGGCGTTCGTCGCCGGTGAGGACCGTCATGCCGGGAGCCGCCCCGACCACTGCGCGGACGGCGGCCGGGTCGGCGTGCACCACCACCGCGTCGACGGGCGGGGAGATACGGGCGGCTTCGGCGTCGCTGAAGAACACGGCGGTCTCGAAGTCCGCGGCGGGCACGGTGCCGACGACCGTGCGTACGACGACCGTCCCGGCGGTGGTGACGCTGACGCGGTCGCCCGGGCCGGTGCCGGAGTCCGCGGTGACCACGATCTCGTGGGGTGCGCGCGGGGCCCGGCCGGCGGAGAGGCGGTACGGGGTGGCGGCGGCGACCGACCAGGGGTGGCCGACGACGTCCTCTCCGGAGATCCGGACGGGGAACGTCCGGTCCTCCACCGTGCGGCCGAGAGAGGCGAGCCGGGTGGCCAGGTCCGACGGCACCGGGCGGGGGTCGGCCAGTCGTTGCGTACGTTCCCCGATCTGCGTCCCGACACGCAGGGTGTCGGAGGCCCGCACCACGACCGGGGCCGCGGCGAACCGTTCGGGGCCGCGCTCCGGGGCACTGAACGTCGCCGCCAGCGCCATGCCGGTCGTGGCGATCAGGCCGACGCCCAGGGCGAGAGCGATGAACGAGCCGATGAACGTGACCCAGCGGGTCCGCATCGAGCGCAGTGCCAGGCTCAGCACGGGACCACCGCCGGTGCGGTCATGCGCGCGGCGACCTGTTCGGCCGTCGGCTCGTACAGCTCGTCCCGCACCGACCCGTCGGCCAGGAACACCACCCGGTCCGCGTACGAGGCGGCCACCGGATCGTGCGTCACCATGATCACGGTCTGGCCCCGGTCGACCATGGAACGCAGCAGCGTCAGCACCTCTTTTCCGGTCTGCGAATCGAGCGCGCCCGTCGGCTCGTCGCCGAACAGCACCTCGGGGCGGGTGACGAGGGCCCTGGCCAGGGCCACGCGCTGCTGCTGACCGCCGGACATCTCGCTGGGCCGGTGTCCGGCCCGGTCGGCGAGGCCGACCTGTTCCAGTACGTCACGCACCTCGGAGCGCTTGGGCCGCCGGCCCGCCAGCCGCAACGGGAGCGCCACGTTCTGCGCCGCCGTGAGGGAGGGCAGGAGATTGAACGCCTGGAAGACGAAGCCGATGCGGTCGCGGCGCAGGAGAGTCAGCTTCCGCTCGCTGAGCTCCGTCAGGTCCGTGTCCCCGAGGAACACCCGCCCGCCGGTCGGCCGGTCCAGGCCCGCCGTGCACTGGAGCAGCGTCGACTTGCCGGAACCGGAAGGCCCCATGACGGCGGTGAAGGTGCCACCGGGGATGGTGAGGCTCACGTTGTCGAGGGCGGTGACGGCGTCGGCCCGCTTCCCGAAGGAGCGGGTGACCGAACTGAGCCGCACGGCCGGCGGGTTGGCGGCTGGTCGCTGATTCATGGTGACGAGTCAACCGGCGCCGCGCGCCGCGCACATCGCAGCGAGGGGGAGTCCTGGAGGTGGAGGTAGCTCCACCTCCACTCAGTTGCCGGCAGATGGTGGAGCCAGCTGGGTGGTCGCCCGTGACCAGCACCTTCTACCGTGCGCTCATGCGCTCCCTCAGCATCGGTCAGGCACTTCGACGGCCCCGCTACCTCCTCGGCGGGTGGCCGTGGCGTTCGGCGCTCTATCTGCTCAGCAGTGTTCCCATCGGGCTTGCCGTCCTCGGCTGCGTACTGCTGCTCGCGGTCGTGGGCAGTGCGCTGACCCTCGTACTCATCGGGATTCCGCTGCTCCTGATGCTCGCGCTCACCGGCATCCCGGTGGCCGCGCTGGAGCGTCGGCGGCTGCGGCTGATCGACCCCGCCCCGATCGGCGATCCGCACCGCGATCCGGACCGCACCGGCCTGGCCGCGTGGGTGCGGACCCGGCTCAGGGAGCGGGCCACCTGGCGGGAGCTGGGTTTCGCGATGCTCTTCGCCTGGGTGCTGTGGCCGTTGGAGGCGCTGGTGATCGGGACCGTGCTCGCGGTCTGCGGCGGGCTGCTCTCGACGCCGGTCGTGATGGCCGCGGTCACCGGCGGCGACGAGGTACGCGTACTGAAGCTCGGTCTTGCGGAGACGTACCCGCAGGCATTCGCCGCGGCGCTTCTCGGGGCCGTGCTGCTGCCCGTGTTCGCCTATCCGGTGGGTCTTGTGGCCGCGGCACGCGGCGCGCTGACCCGGTGGATGCTGTCGGCGGGCGGCGGCGGGACCGACGCCAGGATCGTCGAGCTGGGACGGTCACGGATGCGGCTGGTGGACGCCTTCGAGGCGGAGCGCCGGAGGATCGAGCGCGATCTGCACGACGGCGCGCAGCAGCGGCTCGTCGCCCTGTCGATGACGCTGGGCCTGGCCAGGCTGGAGAGCCCGGCCGAGCCGCTGGGCGGTCTGCTCGCCAAGGCGCACGACGAGGCGCGGGCCGCGCTGGTCGAGATCAGGGAACTGATCCAGGGGATCCATCCGCAGGTGCTCACCGACCGCGGTCTCCAGGCGGCGGTCGAGGATCTCGCGGACCGGTCGGCGGTGCCCGTCGACGTGGAGTTCGAGCTGCCGGGCCGCCTCCCCGAACACGTCGAGACGGCCGTGTACTTCGCGGTCTGCGAGGCCCTTGCCAATGTCGCCAAGCACAGCGGGGCGAGCCGGGCGGAGGTGAACGGCCGGGTGGCGGAAGGGATGCTGGTCGTCGAGGTGCGCGATGACGGGGCGGGCGGGGCGGACACGGCCGGTGGCACCGGGCTCCAGGGGGTGGCCGACCGGGTGTCCGTGCTGGACGGTCACCTGCTACTGTCCAGCCCGCCCGGAGGACCGACGGTGTTCCGGCTGGACGTACCCGATTCCGCCTTGAGGATCTGATGTTGCGCATCGTGCTGGCCGAGGACAGCGTGCTCCTGCGGGAAGGCCTCGTCGGTCTGCTGGAGCGGTTCGGTCACCAGGTCGTGGCGGGCGTCGGCACCGCCGACGAGCTGACCGCGGCGGTCGACGAACACGGTCCGGACATCGTCGTGACCGATGTGCGGATGCCGCCCGGATTCTCCGACGAGGGGCTGCGGGCCGCCGTCGCCCTGCGCGAGACGCGGCCGCAGCTGCCTGTCCTGGTCCTCAGCCAGTACGTCCAGCGGGCGTACGCCGAGGAGTTGCTGGACTCGTCCGACGGTACGGGTGTCGGCTATCTCCTCAAGGAGCGGATCGGCAACGTCGAGGAGTTCGTCGACGCGCTCCAGCGGGTCGCGGGCGGCGCCACCGTGGTCGATCCGGAGGTCGTACGCCAATTGCTCAGGCACCGACGCGATCCGCTGTCCCGGCTCACCGCCCGGGAACAGGAGGTGCTGGCGCTGATGGCCGAGGGCCGCTCGAATGCCTCGGTGGCGCAGGCGATGTCGGTCAGTGAGGGCACGGTCAGCAAGCACTTCGGCTCCATCCTGACGAAGCTCGACCTCTCGGTCACGGATGAGACGAACCGCCGGGTGCTCGCCGTACTGGCGTACCTGCGCGGGTAGTTACGGGGGGTGTTTTACGCGGGCGGGTCAGCCCGCCGCCGCGGCGACCAGCTCCGCCGCCTCGTCGAGTACCGCCAGCTCGTGTCCGGTCAGGCACGGGTCGGCCGCGCGGAGCGTCCTGGCGCGGGCGAGGGCATCGGCGGGTACGCCACCGTCATCGGCGAGCCGGTCGAGCAGTTCCCCGAGCAGTCCGCGTACGTCGGCTCCGGCCGGGAACGCGGGGTCGAGCGAGACCTGCGCCAGGATCAGGGCCGACATGGCCCGGTCGAGGCCCGGCGGCCCCTCGGCGGCGTTGCTCCAGTCGATCACGACCGGCCCGGCGGGCGTCAGCATGACGTTCTCGGGATGCAGATCGAGGTGGATGATCCGGTCGTCCGGGTCGTGGGAGAGCCGGGGCGGGATCGCGTGCAGTTCGCGCAGGAGCCGCGCGAGTGTCTCGGCGCCCTCCGGCCCGCTGAGCGTGCCCGCGAGCAGGGCCTCGGCCATCGTCGGTCCTGTCAGCCGTTGCAGCACCAGATCGGAGAGCGGCATCGTGGGTCCGGCGGGCGGGCCTATGCGGGGGACCGGGAAGCCGGAGGCGGCGAGGTACGCCATGACGGCCAGTTCGGGCGTGGCGTCGGTGCCGTCGCGGTAGCGGCGCAGGACCCAGGACTCGTCGATCTCGTACACATCGGCGGTGCGTCCTGAGCCCAGCGGTTGGCCTGTGTGCATGAGGGGAACCTACCCGGGCCGCCGCCGGAGGGGGAGTCACCGGTGCATGTGGCTCGACCCACGCCGGAGGGGGGTCACCAGCGCATGTGCACGTCTTCGGCCCAGCCCAGCAGCCGTTCGACGACGGTCTCGGTGCCGTCGTCGGTGCGGATACGGCCGTCGTAATGGCCGAAACACTGGTCGGTGCGGTTGGCGATCAGTCCGGCCTCCGTGCGCGTGGCCCGGTTGTGGAACGGGGTGAAGGCCAGATCCACCTGGTCCGACGACGGGGTCCGGACGGTCCAGGGGGAGAGGAGGTCGTCGGCGGACCAGTTCCACTCCAGTTCCTCGCCGATCTTGGTGAGCCGGCCGTCCACGCAGAGACCGTTCTCCGTCGAACCGGTGCCCGCGGTCCAGCGCCCGCCGAACTGGAGGCCCACGGTCCGGCCGTCGGTACGGCCCGAGGCCGCGCCCCAGTTCCAGTCGACCGAGCGCGGCCAGCGACCGCGGCCGTGGTCGAGGACCGCCCAGGTGTCCTCCGCATCGAACGGCAGGACGTCGGTGCCGATCCGGACCGAGCCCGTCGCGGGGAGCGCCGTCTGCTTGGACGTGTACTGGAAACGCGTGCTGCTCCAGGGCACGACGACGGACAGCGATTCGTGACCGGCCGGGCGGTCGACCAGCAGGTCCACCTCCACGGGCAGCCGGTCCGGGGTGAGGCAACGGGCGCGCAGCCGGGTGCCCCCGGGCTCGTCGCGGATCTCGATCCGCACCGCGCCACGGACCGGCCGGGCCGGGCCGACCACCACGTCGGCGGAGCCGGGTGCTCCGGCGATCGACTCCGGGAGGGCGATGCCACGGGCGCCGGGGACGATCGCGGTGCGCTCCAACTCACGTCCCCCGGGCCCGTACTCAAGTACGTAGACCGTGTTCAGGCCGAGGAAGTCGAGGTCGCTCACGGTCAGCGCGACGAGATGGGTGGGCGTGGTCACGCACCAGTACTCCCACCGTTTCGTCCGGCCCCAGCCGCGCAGGTTGGCGCGGTGCAGTGGCTGCCTGGACCAGCCGACAGCCACCGGATTCAGCCGGCCATCGGGCCCGCAGAGGTCGACGGGTGCGGTGATCTCGTGCTCGTGCGTCGCCATGCGCGGAGCCTATAGCGCGCCTTCAGGGCGGGGTTTCGGGCCGGGCTTCCGGTACGGCGCGGAAGATCGCCGGGGACACCGCTGGGGGCATCGCCGGGGACACCCCATAACGCGAAGTGAGGGGGCGGACGGGATCTCCTCGGGCGTCGTGCGCGCGGCTACGTTTTGGGCAATCCCCGACCCGGCTCCCCGCCACGGAGCCCAGCACCCCTCACACCAAGGAGAGTTACGTGGAGACCACCGCACTCCGCAGACGCGCACTCGCCGCATGTACCGCCACCGTGGCGGTGGGCGCGCTCGCCCTCGCGGGTCTGACCGGAACCGCTTCGGCCGATCCGACGGGCACCGCCACCCCCTCCGCGGTCGCGGCCGAGCAGGTGTCACCCGGTCTGATCGAGGCCATGCGGCGCGACCTCGGCCTGAGCGAGAAGGAGGCCAGGAGCCGGATAGGCAACGAGTACCGGGCCGCGGCCGTCGCCGCGGGTCTGGAGAAGTCCCTCGGCGCCAGCTTCGCCGGAGCGAGGGTGAGCGGTGACAGCGCGACCCTCACCGTCGCCACCACCGACGCCGCGGAGGCCGGGCGCATCACCGCGGCGGGCGCCGAGGCCGAGGTCGTCGGCCACAGCCTGGACCGCCTCGAAGCTGCCAAGGCCGCGCTGGACAGCGCGGCGCGTAACAAGTCCCCCAGGAACGTGCCCTCCTGGTACGTCGACGTGCGCACCAACCGGGTCGTCGTCAACGCGGCGGACGCCTCTGCCGCGAACACCTTCCTCGACGCCGCCGGTGTCTCCCGCTCCATGGTGGAGGTCAACCGGTCCACCGAGCGGCCCCGGCCCCTCGCGGACCTGCGTGGCGGCGACGCGTACTACATGAACGGCTCGGGCCGCTGCTCCATCGGCTTTCCCGTCAAGCGCGGTACGCAGAACGGCTTCGTCACCGCGGGGCACTGCGGCCGGGCCGGCACGACGACCACCGGTGTCAACCAGCAGGCCCAGGGCTCCTTCCAGGCGTCCACCTTCCCCGGCCGCGACTACGCCTGGGTCGCCACCAACGCCAACTGGACCCCGCGCGCCCTGGTGAACGGCTACGGCCGGGGAGACGTGACCGTCACCGGCTCCACCGAGATGCTCGAAGGCGCCTCGGTCTGCCGCTCCGGTTCGACGACCGGCTGGCACTGCGGCACCATCCAGCAGCGCAACACCAGCGTCACCTACCCGGAGGGCACCATCTCCCCGGTGACCCGCACCAGCGTGTGCGCCGAACCCGGCGACTCCGGTGGCTCGTTCCTCTCCGGCAGCCAGGCGCAGGGCGTCACCTCCGGCGGCTCGGGCAACTGCTCCTCCGGCGGTACGACGTACTTCCAGCCGCTGAACGCCGCGCTCCAGGTATACGGGCTGACCCTGATGACCAGCGGCACACCGACCGATCCGCCCACCGATCCGACGGACCCGCCGACCGAGCCGGGCGGGACCTGGGCCGCGGGCACGGCGTACGCCGCCGGTGCCACGGTCACGTACGGCGGCGCGACCTACCGCTGCCTCCAGGGCCACACGGCCCAGGCGGGCTGGCAGCCGCCGAACGTGCCGGCACTGTGGCAGCGGATCTGACCTGCCCTGTCCTCTCCCCGTTCCGAGGAGTACGTCATGACCTCACCAGCAAGCGACGGCATCCCGAACGACGATCTTCCCGAGGCCGCCAGGGACCGCCGGATCAGCCGCAAGAGCCTTCTCAAGGCCGCGATCGTCGCGAGCGCCGCCCCGCTGCTCGCCGGAGGAGGCGTCGCGCTCGCCCGCGACACCGGCTCCGACAACCGGCCGCTCGCCCTCACACCCGCCTGCGACGACGGTGACGATCCGACGCCGCCGCAGATGCAGGGCCCGTACTTCCGGCCGAACTCCCCGCGGCGCACCAGCCTGGTGACGGCGGGGACCCCCGGCGTACCGCTGACCGTCAGCGGCTATGTCTTCGGCCGGGCCTGCCGTCCGGTCCCCGGAGTGCTCCTCGACTTCTGGCAGGCCGACACCAACGGTGCGTACGACATGGCGGGCTACGCCTTCCGAGGCCACCAGTTCACCGATGCCAACGGGGCCTTCTCGCTCACCACGGTCGTGGCGGGTCTCTATCCCGGACGCACCCGGCACATCCATGTGAAGGCCCAGGCTCCGGGCCGTCCGGTCCTCACCACCCAGCTGTACTTCCCGAACGAGCCGCGCAACGCCACCGATTCCCTCTTCGACCCGGCGCTCCTGATGAATGTGCGCACCGCTGGGAACGGCAGACAGGGCACCTTCGACTTCGTCCTCGACGTCGCCCAGACACCAGGTCCCACCGATCCGCCCACCGATCCGCCCACCGACCCTCCCGGCGCGACCTGGTCGGCCGGGACCTCGTACCGCGCGGGAGACCGCGTCACCTACGGCGGGGTCGCCTACCGCTGTCTGCAGGGCCACCTGGCCATGGCCGGCTGGGAACCGCCCCAGGTCCCCGCGTTGTGGGAACGCGGGTAGACGCGGCAGCAGGCGGCGCACCACCGCCCCGAAGGGTCCCGTCCACGCGGTCCACCGCGCGGACGGGACCCTTCCACAGCCTCACTTGGCATCGGAATACCGCTCCACGACCGCCGTGGTGAACGGGAACCGCACCGGTGTCTCGCCGAAGGCGGTCCGCCCGGCCAGCTCCCCGGCGGCCCGGATCGCCTCCACCACGGTCTCGGCCTCCTCGGCCGGGCAGTGCACGACCACCTCGTCGTGCTGGAAGAAGACCAGCTCGGCGCGCAGATGCCCGGCCGCGAGCGTCCGCCGCAGCGCGGCCAGGAGCAGCAGCGCCCAGTCCGCGGCGCTGCCCTGCACCACGAAGTTCCGCGTGAAGCGGCCCCGCGCCCGGGCGTTCGACGAGGCGTAGCCCGGGGTGAACTCCGTGTCCCCGGAAGCGCCGCCGGCCAACTCCTCGCTCTCCTGCGGGATGCCCGCCTCGTCGGCCTCCCCGGCCCCGGCTGCCGGAGGGCTCGTCCGGCCCAGCCAGGTCCGTACGAGACGGCCTTCCTCACCGGCCTTCGCCGCATCGTCGACATAGGCCACGGCCTGCGGGAACCTCCGGCGCAGCGCGGCCAGATTCTTCAGGCCGTCGCCGGACGTCTGTCCGTAGATCGCGCCCAGCAGGGCGATCTTCGCGTGGTCGCGGTCGCCGTGGAACGCCCGGTCGGACAGCGCCTTGTAGAGGTCGCCGTCATGGCCGGCCACTTCCATCAGCCCCCGGTCGCGGGAGATCGCGGCCAAGACTCTCGGCTCCATCTGGTCGGCGTCGGCGACGACCAGCCGCCAGCCCTCGTCGGCGACGACGGCCTGCCGTATGACCTTGGGGATCTGGAGGGCCCCGCCGCCGTTGGTCGTCCAGCGACCGCTGACCGTGCCGCCCGGCTGGTACTCCGGTCTGAAGCGGCCGTCTCGGATCCAGTCCTGGAGCCAGCTCCAGCCGTGCGCCGTCCAGATCCGGTACAGCTTCTTGTACGCGATCAGCGGCTCCACGGCCGGATGGTCGAGCTCTTCCAGCTCCCAGCGCCTGGTCGACTTCACCTTGAGCCCGGCCTGGGCGAACGCCTTCAGTACGTCGGCGGGCAGATCGGGACGCACCCGCCTGCCGAACGCCGCCGACACCTCGTCCGCCAGCTCGGCCAGTCTGCGGGGCTCCCCGCCGCCCGCGTACCGCTCGCCCAGCAGCTCGTGCAGCAGGTCCCGGTGCACGTCCGCACGCCAGGGCAGGCCCGCCCTGTTCATCTCGGTGGCGACGAGCATTCCGGCCGACTCGGACGCGGTGAGCAGCCGCATCCTGTCCGGGTGCAGCGCCTTGTCATGGCGGCGCACCTGCTCGGCGTAGACGGCGAGCAGCGCGTCGAAGGGCACGTCCGTGCCCGACTGCGGCTCGAAGAGGGAGGACTGCGATCCGGGCTCCGCGGACCGGGGCGGCGGGTCGGGTGGCACGGGTGCGTTCCGCAGGCGGGCCCAGGCAGCGGCTGCGGAGCGGGGCTCCCCGAAGCGCCCCTCGTGGCCGAGCAGCAGCAGCTCGGCGCACTCCACGTCGTAACACCGCTCCACGCGGACGCCCGCCGCGAGCAGCCGTGGATAGATCTCGGCGGTCGACCGCCAGACCCAGCGCGCCACGTCGGGCCGTGACCGGACGGCCTCGACGAGGTCGGGCTCGGCGAGGACGGGACCGGCGGGCAGCCCGTCCCGGTCCAGCGGTACGAGCAGGGCACCGCCGCCCTCTGCCGTGGCCAGAGCCCAACGATCGGTCATGGATCGAGTCTGGCACCCGGCACTGACAACGGCCCGGACGGCGGCTCCGGGTCGCCGGACCGAATCCGGGCCGTGAGGATCGACGCATGGAAGCGATCGTGTACGAGCGGTTCGGCGGTCCCGAGGTGCTGCACCTGGCCTGGGTGGACGAGGTGCACCCCGGCCCCGGCCAGGTCCGTGTCCAGGTCAGGGCGACCGTGGTCAACCCGATCGACTACAAGATCCGGCACGGCTGGCTGGAGCAGGTCTTCCCGACGCCGCTGCCCGCGACACCGGGCATCGAGTTCGCCGGAGTGGTCGACGAGACGGGCGAGGGGGTCACGGCCTTCGCGCCGGGCGACGAGGTCCTCGGCATGAGCGCCACCGGCTCGTACGCCACCCACGCGCTGGCGGACGTGCGGGCCATCGCCAGTAAACCGGCGGAACTGAGCTGGGAGGCCGCCGCCGCCCTGCCGGTCGCCTCCGCGACGGCCGCCCGGGTACTGGACGAACTCTCGGTCACCGAGGGCGACACCCTGCTGCTGCACGGGGCGGCCGGAGCGGTGGGCTCCGCGGCGGTCCAGCTGGCGACGGCCCGGGGCGCGACGGTGATCGGCACGGCGTCCCCGGCCAACCACGACTACCTGCGGGTCCTGGGCGCGGTCCCGGTGGCGTACGGGGAGGGGCTGACCGACCGGGTCCACCAGGTCGCCCCGCAGGGCGTGGACGCGGTCTTCGACGCCTCGGGCCGTGGTGCACTGCCGGACTCCATCGAGCTGCGCGGCGGCACGACGGACCGGATCGTCACGATCGCCGACCCCGACGCCGGGAAGCTGGGAGTGAGGTTCTCCTCCGGAGGCGGCGTCCCCGGAGGCGAACTCCTGGAGGACAACGCCCGCCTGGCGGCCATGGGGGAGCTCAAGGTGCCGGTGGCGCAGACGTTCGCACTGTCCGACGCGGCGAAGGCACACGGGCTGAGCGAGGCGGGTCATGTGCGGGGGAAGCTGGTGCTGATGCTTCCCAGCCCCGCCGGCGTTTGAGGCGCGGGGTCTGGGGCGGAGCCCCAGGTTCGGGAAGGGGCGGGTAGGGGAACAGCCCGCCGCAGGCGCCCTCCCCCCGCACCGCGCAAGCCCCCGGCACCTACCCTGACCTCATGGAACCGGTGATCGACCAGGCATTCGCGACGGCCCTGTACTCGGACGACGACACAGGTCTCGACACCGGCGCCTCCCTCCTCGCCGCAGCCCCCACCGCCGACGACGAGACGCACACCCGCGGCGAGGAGTTCATCCGCCGCGCCTGGGCCCGCGGCTGGCAGCCCGCCGACCTCGTCCGCATCGTCCGGCGGGAGCTCGACGAGGGCGGGGCAGCCCTCGCCGCCGCCCTGATCGCGGCCGAGACCGCCCGCTACCCGCACCTCCCGCCCCGCTGGGCCGACCAGCTCGCCGCGCTCCCCGCCCCCGCCCCCCGGAACCGGCCCGACCGTTTCTCCTACGCCTCCGCCCTCCTCGGCCTGTACCGCCTGCTCCTGCGCCTGCCCGTCATCGAGCCCGTAGGCCCGGCTCCCGGGACCGCCGCCGACCGCCTCCACGCGCCGCCCGCCCACGGCGAGTCCCGCATGCTCACGCGGATCCGCGCACTGCTCGCGAAGGCGGAGGGGACCGGCTTCCCGGAGGAGGCCGAGGCCCTCACCACCAAGGCGCAGGAACTGATGGCCCGGCACAGCATCGACGAGGCCCTGCTCGCCGCCCGTACCCACAGCGATGAGACGCCGGGCGCCTGCCGGATCGGGGTCGACGCACCGTACGAGACGGCGAAGGCGATCCTCCTCGACGCCGTGGCCTCCGCGAACCGCTGCCAGGGCGTGTGGAACAGCGATTTCGGCTTCACGACAGTCGTCGGTTTCGAACCGGACCTGGAGGCCGTGGAACTGCTCTTCACCTCGCTGCTCGTCCAGGGCACGTCCGCGATGACGAAGGCCGAGGCGGGTCAGCGCGCCGGCGGACGCAAGCGGACCAAGGCGTTCAGGCAGTCCTTCCTGATGGCGTACGCCCAACGGCTCGGCAGCCGTCTCGCGTCCGACACCGCCCGGGTCACCGCGGCGGCCGACGCGGGCGACGACACCCTGGGCCACACCGGCGGCGGCACCGAGCACGCGGCTCCCGGCAGCCTGCTGCCGGTCCTCGCCGCCCGCGACGTAGCGGTCACCGACACGGCCGAGCGGATGTTCCCGAAGACGACCACCACACGGGTGCGCGGTGCGACGGACCTCGACGGCTGGACCCACGGCACGGCCGCCGCGGACCGGGCCCGCATGGGAAGAAGCGGACCGGGGATTGACCGTTAAGTCGCAATCGCCACCTAAGTTCCCTTAAGTTCGCTCAAGTCGGTCTTGTACGTCATTGCGGCTAGGCTCTGCGCATGAGCTGGCTCCGGGCGCTGAAGGAGACCGCCCGCTCGGGGCTGACGTTCGAGCGGCGGCGCCTCGAACCGCTCATCGCGATCCGTGGGGCCGCAGGACTCGCCCTCGTCCTCGGGACGAGCCTGGCGCTCTTCGGACCCGTGATCGCCGCCAGTTCCGCGTTCGGCGCGTACCAGGCGGCGATCGCCACCTTCCAGCGCAGCTGGCGGCCCAGGCCCGTCCTCGCCCTGGTCTCCGGTGCCAGCCTGGCCGTGTCGACCTTCATCGGCTACCTCACCGTCTCGCACACCGCCCTGTTCGTCGCCCTGCTCGTGCTCTGGACGTTCGTCTCCGGTCTGGCCTGGGCGGCGGGCCCGACGGCGGGCATCATCGCCTCGTCCAACGTCGCGATCATGCTGGTGACGATCACCCTGCCCACCTCCGTCGCCGAAGCGGCCGTGCACGCCGCGATGATCGCGGTCGGCGGCGTGGTCCAGGCCGCGCTGATCGTCCTGTTTCCGGTACGCAGATGGGGCGCCCAGCGGGACGCGCTCGCCGACGCACTCGCAGGCGTGGGCGACTACGCCCGAAGGCTGCGGCACGACCCACTCGCCGACTTCGATCCGGTGCTGATGATGACCGCCCGCAGCGCAGCCGCGGTCACGCCCCGGCAGGCCCGCCGCAGGCCGGCCGAACTGCACGGCGCCCGCGGGGTCGCCGAACGGATCAGGCCCGTGCTGGCCTCCCTCGCGGACCCCGCCCTGGGCGTCCCGGCGGAAGGGCCCGAACGCGACCGGGCCCGGGAACTGCTCGCCGCCGCCGCATCCGTGCTCGACGCCGCGGCCCGCGCGATCCGGCACGGCGACCCGGTGCGGCTCCCCGCACCCGCCCTCTCGGCGCTCAGGACCCCGGACACCGAGGTGATCTTCACCGGCCCGCCCCGCCGCGCCGCCGACCGGCTCACCGCCCTGCTCGACGACGTCATCGAGATCGCCGAGGGCGGCGGCACCGGCGACGGGGAGACCGCCGCCGCGGACACCCCGCACCGCCGCCGCCCCACGCTGCTGCGGCTGGTCCCCGTCGTGCTGAGGTCGATGCGCGCCGAGCTGCGGCGCGGTTCGCCGATCCTGCGCCATGCCATCCGGGTCTCGGCGGTCGTCGCCGCCGGTTATCTGGTCGGCGTTGCGTTGCCCTTCGGCCACGGGTACTGGGCACCGATGGTGGCCGTCATGGTGATGCGCCCGGACTTCTCGCAGACGTACTCCCGTTCCGTGGCCCGTTTCGGCGGCACCGTCGTCGGGGTCGGGCTCGCCAGCGCCATCGTGCAGACCGCGCGGCCGGACGCCACGCTCTCGGCCGTCCTGGCGGTGGTCTGCGCCCTGCTGATGTATCTGCTGATGCGCACCGGTTACGTGATCAGCCAGATCTGCGTCTCCGCGTACGTCGTCTTCCTGCTCGGCATGGCGGGCGACGACTGGTCGCAGACCGTATCCGAACGCATCGGCCTGACCCTCGCCGGCGGCATCCTCGCGATGGTCTCGTACGCGATCTATCCGGCCTGGGAGACTCCCCGGCTGCGCAACCGCCTCGCCGCCTGGCTGACCTCGGACGGCCGGTACGCGGCCACGGTCGTCGACCAGTACGCCGACCCGGCGGCCAGGAGCAACGAGGACGTGCGCTCCGCTCTGCTGGCGACCCGGGAGGCCCGGGTCGCCTGGCAGGAGGCGCTGGCGACGGCTCAGCACGAGCCCGTACGCCACCGGGGCATCTCCCGGTCGGCCGCCGACGGCGCCCAGCACGCACTGGGGCGGCTCGGCCGGGCCGCGATGGTGCTGGAGGCGCATCTGCCCGCGGGTTCGGCCGCCCCCGTACCTGGAGCCGCCGAGCTGGCCGCGGCCCTGCGGAAGGCCACCGAGAAGGGGGCCAAAGCGGTGCGGGAACGCCGCGTACCGGAGTGGGAAGCGGTACGGGAAGCGGCGGCCCACTGGGACACCGACGAGTCGGGCTCGCACGCCGTGACGGGAGCGGAAGCCGGTACGGATGTCCCTGCCCCGATGCACGACCCCGTGGTGCGCGAGGGTGCCGGTCTGCTCCTGGAAGCCCTGGAGGAGTTCTCGCGGAGCCTGGACACGGGCAAGGCCAAGGGCTGAGCCGCGGTCGTCAGGGAGTGGGCAGGCCCGGCAGTTCCGTGGGCAGCGCGCTCACATCGGTCTTGGTGAGCGTGTCCATCGCCCCGGCATCCCACGAGACGACGAGCGTCTTGCCGTCGTTGGACTCGATGGACCCCATGGTCCGGTCGGTGTTGCCGTCGGTGCACTTCAGCGTCAGCATCACCTTGCCGTGGTCCTTCACCTCGCCCTGGCAGACGTGCTGTTCGGCGACGAGCGCGACCTTGCCCGAGGCGACCGACAGTGCGACGGACTTCCCGTCGGTGAGTCCCGCCCAGGTGCCTTCGAGCGCCGAGGCGTCGGCGCCGCCCGACCCGGAACCCGAGCCCGAACCCGAGCCCGAACCGGAACCTGAATCGGAACCAGAACCGGAATCCTTGCCCGAGCCGCCCTTTCGGCCGCCTCCGTCGCTGTCGCCGTCACTGCCACAGGCCGTCAGTGCGAGTGCGGCGACAAGGCCGGCGGCAACGACGGCTCCGGTACGTACGAACCTGTCCATGCGGACTTCCCCCTGCTGATTTGCGGTCGAAAGACCGCGCCAAACTACCAGCGCGGAAGAAGCAACTCCCTTGAGAGGGAGCCGAATAGACGTGCCCTTCGTCTCTTCACCGAGAGGGTGGGCAGGTGGGGCGGGAAGCTGTAATCAAAGGAACACCCCGCGTGCACGTGCATCTGCTCATGCATTGGCATATGAACAGAGCTATGATCCGAGCTAGTTGACACTTGCACCTTGCAACTCGGGGAGCGTCCTGTGCACCACGTGTACAACGGCATGGCGGCCACAGAGCTTCGCGGAGTCGTCTGGCAGAAGAGCAGACACAGCAACTCCCAGGGCTCCTGTGTGGAGTTCGCCAAACTGCCCGGAGGGAATGTGGCGATGCGGAACTCGCGCCACCCCGACGGGCCCGCTCTGGTCTATACGCCCGCTGAGATAGAGGCGTTGCTGCTCGGCGTCAAGGACGGGGAGTTCGACCACCTGGCGACAGGCGGCTGACCGCGGCGGGCGGCCCTTCCCGCGAGAGCCGCGGCGGGCAGGCCCTTCCTGTGAGCCCCGGGCGCTACGAGCCGTCGTCGGTCGTGCCGTCGGGAAGCCGGAACAGGGCCCAGACCACCTTGCCGCGCAGTGCCCCCGGAGGCAGTTTCTCCCCGGCCAGTACGGGGGAGGGGTGCCAGCCCCAGGAGTCGCTGAAGGACTCCACCAGGAACAGGCCACGACCCGACTCCGCCGAGTCCGCGGCCTGACCGGCCACCGGACCCGACCGGCTGGGATCGCGCACCGCGCACACCAGGCGTGACGTCCAGTGCATCAGGTGCAGTCGAACGGGCGGGTCGTGCGGGTCCCGGGCGACGTCCGCCGGCAGGGCGTGGCGCAGCGCGTTGGTGACGAGTTCGGACACGACCAGGGCGACGTCGTCGAACCGCTCGGTCAACTCCCACTGGGCGAGCGTCTTCCTGGTGAACTGCCGTGCGCCGCCCACCGCCTCGTAGCGGGCCGGCAGCGTGCAGGAGGCCGTCCCGGCGACCGCTGAGGGGTCGGTTGGTGGAAGCCCCTGCCGTAACGGCTCGAGCATCGTCGATCCATTCGTCCCCATGCGAGGCACTCCCGGGATTCGCGGCTGTAGCGGCACTGCCTGTAGCGGTACTGCGGGGGGTACAGCGGCACAACACGAACGAGCACGCAGGTGCGCGAGGACCATGGTTCCGAATGCGCAGGGCAGATGCAAGGGCAGATGCACGTGCACGCGCCGGACCTGCCCGACAGCGTGCCGGTTCTTACTCATTTCTTCCCATGTGCAGATTCGAAGCTTTCTGCAAGTCTTCCCATTTCCGTAATCGAATGAGTACGGGCTGAAGCGTTTTGGTGGCAGAATCCGGCACTCGGGGTTCAGGGGGGCCTCGGGTGTCCGGGAAGCGATGGGGAGGGTTGGACCAGTGCCGGCAGGCGAGTCGAGTGGATCTGTGGTGCGGCGCATCCTGCTGGGCTCACAGCTCAGGCGCCTGCGCGAGTCGCGCGGCATCACCCGTGAGGCGGCCGGCTACTCCATCCGCGCCTCCGAATCGAAGATCAGCCGCATGGAGTTGGGACGGGTGAGCTTCAAGGCCAGGGACGTCGAGGACCTGCTCACGCTCTACGGTGTCGCCGACGAGGTGGAGCGCGACTCCCTCCTCGGCCTGGCCCGTGAGGCCAACGTGGCGGGCTGGTGGCACAGCTTCGGAGACGTGCTGCCTGGCTGGTTCCAGACGTATATCGGTCTGGAGGGGGCGGCATCGCTCATCCGGATCTACGAAGTCCAGTTCGTCCACGGCCTGTTGCAGACCGAGGCGTACGCCCATGCCGTGGTCTCCCGCGGCATGCGCGGGGCTCCCGCGGCGGAGATCGACCGCCGGGTCGCGCTGCGTCTTGAGCGGCAGAAGGCGCTCGTGTCCGAGCGGGCCCCCCGCTTCCACGCCGTGCTCGACGAGGCCGCGCTGCGCCGTCCGTACGGCGAACGCGAGGTGATGCGCGCGCAGTTGCGGCATCTGATCGACATGTCGGAGCAGCCGAACATCACCCTTCAAGTGATGCCCTTCAGTTTCGGCGGTCATGCGGGTGAGAGCGGTGCATTTACGATGCTGCGATTCCCGGAATCCGATCTGTCGGACATTGTCTATTTGGAGCAGCTGACAAGTGCGCTTTATCTGGACAAGGCAGAGGAAGTCGCTCAGTACGAAAAGGCCATGATTCGGCTCCACGAGGACAGCCCGGGCCCGGAAGAAAGCCGCGATCTGCTCCGCGGACTTCTTCAACTGACGTGATTTATCAGTACGATGACGTCGTATCAGCCGAACCGGGAGCGTGCCGGAGTCTGCGCCTGCAGTAAGGGATTGCATGTCCTACTTCAATGAACTGGCCCACCAGTACATCGACGGCGAGTGGCTGACCGGCAGCGGCTCGTGGGACATCATCGATATCAATCCCTACAACGGCGAGAAGCTGGGCTCGATCACCGTCGCCACCTCGCTGGAGGTGGACAGGGCCTACCGCGCGGCGGAACGCGCCCAGCGGGAATGGGCCGCTTCCAGTCCGTACGAACGCCGTGCCGTGCTGACCCGCGCCCTGGGCATCATCGAGGAGCGCGCCGACGATATCGCCGATGCGATCGTCGACGAACTGGGCGGCACCCGCCTCAAGGCGGAGTACGAGGTCCGCATCTGCCAGGAATTCCTGCGCGAGGCGGCCGGTCAGGCGCTGCGCCCCCTGGCCCGGCTGCTGCCGTCGCCGACGGACGGCAAGGAGAACCGCGTCCACCGGGTGCCCGTCGGGGTCATCGGTGTGATCAGTGCATTCAACTTCCCTTTCCTGGTGACGATGAAGTCCGTGGCTCCCGCCCTGGCGCTCGGCAACGCGGTCGTCGTGAAACCCCATCAGAACGCGCCCGTCGTCGGCGGAGGTCTGGTGGCCAAGATCTTCGAGGACGCGGGGCTCCCCGCCGGGCTGCTCAATATCGTGGTCACGGACAGCGCGGAGATAGGCGACGCGTTCATCGCGCACCCCGTGCCCAAGGTGATCTCGTTCACCGGCTCGGACCGCGTCGGCCGCCATGTCGCGGCGACGGCGGCCGGACTCTTCAAGCGGGTCATCCTCGAACTCAGTGGCAACAGCGCCCTGGTGGTGCTCGCGGACGCGGACATCGACTACGCGGTCCAGGCCGCCGTCTTCAGCCGCTTCCTGTACCAGGGGCAGGTCAGCATGGCGGCCAACCGCATCCTGGTGGACCGGTCGGTCGAGGCGCGGTTCACCGAGCGGTTCACCGCCGCGGTGGCGGGACTCAGGACCGGGGACCCGCGCGATCCGGAGACCCGCATAGGCCCGGTCATCAGCGCCTTCCAGGCGGACGCCCTGACGGCCCTGGTCGACCAGGCGCTCGCCGACGGGGCCACGGCGCTGGTCAGGGGTCGTACGCGCGGCAATCTCGTCGAGCCGACCGTGCTGGCCGGGCTGCCCGAGGACTCCCCGCTGCTGGCCCAGGAGATATTCGGCCCGGTGGCGCTGCTGGTGCCGTTCGACGGCGAGGACGATGCCGTACGCATCGTCAACGACAGCCCCTACGGACTGAGCGGCGCCGTGCACACGAAGGACGTGGAGCGCGGTGTGCGCTTCGCGCGGCGCATCGTGAGCGGGATGTTCCACGTCAACGACTCCACCGTGCAGGACGACCCGCTGGTGGCCTTCGGCGGCGAGAAGATGTCGGGGATGGGCCGGCTGAACGGCGAGGCGGCCGTGGAGGCGTTCACCACGCAGAAGTGGATCTCCATCCAGTACGGGCGAACCGAATTTCCCCTCTGACGCCCGGGCGTTGAGGACAGGAGTTGACCGCAAGGGTTCGTAGTGTGGTCGGTGTCAGGAAGAAGACACCGGCACGGTTCCCCAGAGGCGGTCCCCATGGTCACTCACGTTCCCTCCGAGGCGCACGGCGACGAGCGCGGCGCACTCCTCGCCTTCGTCGAGGCGCAGCGCGGAGCCCTCCGCCGTTCGGTCATCGGTCTCTCCGAGGGGCAGGCCGCGAGCCACCCCAGCGCCAGCGAGCTCTCCCTCTCCGGGCTGCTCAAGCACGTGGCCGAGACCGAGCTGAACTGGCTCCGGATGGCCCAGCAGCAGCCGAACGAGAAGGCGCGCACCCAGGAGACCTGGGCCGACAGCTTCCGGCTGGTCGAGGGCGAGTCGGTCCCCGAGATGCTCGCCTTCTGGGCGAAGGTCGCCGGGGAGACCGAGGAGTTCATTGCCTCCGTCGACAGCATGAACGACACCTTCCCGCTCCCCGAGGCGCCCTGGTTCCCGAAGGACGGCCGGGTCTCGATGCGCTGGCTGCTGATCCATCTCGTGGAGGAGATCGGCAGGCACGCCGGGCACGCGGACATCATCCGGGAGTCCCTCGACGGAAAGACCGCCTTCGAACTGGTCGCCCTGGACGCGGGCTACGCTGAGGAGAGCTCCTAGTCAAAGTTGAATAGAAAGAGTGTGGGAATGTCCGCGATCCGGCTGCTGGTCCTCGGAGCCGTGCGTCAGCACGGTCGTGCGCACGGCTATCAGGTCCGCAACGACCTGGAGTACTGGGGCGCGCACGAGTGGTCCAACGCGAAACCCGGATCGATCTACCACGCTCTCAAGCAGATGGCGAAGCAGGGCCTGCTGGTCGCCCACGAGGTGGCCCCGTCGACGGCCGGCGGCCCGCCGCGCACCGAGTACGAGATCACCGCGGAGGGCACGCGGGAGTTCCTGGCGCTGCTGCGCGAGGCGATCACGTCCTACGACCAGAAGATGGACGTGCTCTCGGCCGCGATCGGCTTCATCGTCGATCTGGAGCGGTCCGAGGCGGTCGCGCTGCTGCGGCAGCGGGTCAGGGCCATCGAGGCGTGGCGGGCCTCCGTGACCGAGCACTACACCCCCGCGGACGGCCCGGAATCGCTCGGGCACATCGGGGAGATCATGCATCTGTGGGTGTACTCGGCGGATTCGGGTGCCGAGTGGACGCGCGGTCTGATCGCCCGGATCGAGGGTGGCGCGTACACCTTCGCGGGTGAGGGGGAGCCGTTCGTCGGGGTGCTCGGCGAGGGCGAGGAGAACCCCTACGCGACAGGTGTCCCCGATCCCGGGGACAACCACTAATCAAGTTTGACGAATGGATTCGGGCAGGTTACCTTCATCCATCTAGTCAAGTTTGACTACATGAGGGCTGGTGGAGATTGTGACCGACGCGATCGTCGTGGAAGGCGTTCACAAGCGGTACGGGGAGAAGCGCGCCCTGGACGGGCTGGACCTCACCGTCGGCCGGGGCACGGTGCACGGCGTGCTCGGCCCCAACGGTGCGGGCAAGACCACGGCCGTACGCATCCTGTCGACGCTTCTGCGGCACGACGAGGGCCGGGCCGAGGTTGCGGGACTCGACGTGCGCACCGAGGCGGGCGAGGTCCGGCGGCGGATCGGCCTGCTCGGGCAGCACGCGGCGGTGGACGAGGAACTGGGCGGCCGGCAGAACCTGGAGATGTTCGGCCGGCTGTACCACCTGGGCGCACGCCGGGCGGGCGTCCGGGCGGACGCGCTGCTGGAGCGATTCGGGCTCGCGGACACCGGCCGCAAGCCCGTCGGGCAGTACAGCGGAGGCATGCGGCGGCGGCTCGATCTGGCCGCCTCGCTGATCACCGACCCGGAGGTGCTCTTCCTGGACGAGCCCACGACCGGGCTGGACCCGCGCGGCAGGGCCGAGGTGTGGAGCGCGGTGCGTTCCCTGGTCGGCGGCGGTACGACCGTACTGCTGACGACGCAGTATCTGGACGAGGCGGACCAGCTGGCCGACCGTATCTCGGTCATCGACCGGGGCCGGGCCATCGCGGACGGGACGGCCGACGAACTGAAGGCGATGGTGGGCGGCGACCGGATCGACGTGGTCCTGCGTGACACGGCCCGGCTCGCGGAAGCGGCCGCGCTTCTCGGGGACGACGTGGTCGTGGACGAGGACCGGCGCCTGCTCAACGCGCCCGCGCCGGACCGGATGGCGGCACTGACCCGGACCGTACGGGCGCTGGAGGACGCGGGCATCGTGGCGGAGGACATCGCGGTCCGGCGCCCGACCCTGGACGAGGTGTTCCTGTCCCTCACGGACCGGACGCCGGATGAAGCGGACGAAGCGGAGGCAGCGGCATGAGCGCGGGCACGGCAACGGTGAAGGCGACGACAAAGGTCGCGGGGACGGGCCGTATCGGCTGGGCGCTGGCCGACTCCTGGACGATGACCCGGCGCGAACTCGCGCACTGGGCACGGCAGCCCGTCCAGGTGGTCGTCGGCCTGGTCTTCCCGGTGATGCTGCTCCTGATGTTCAACTACCTGGTCGGCGGCGGCCAGGGCGTCAACGGGGACAACACCGAGTTCCTGGTGCCCGGCATGCTCGCGCTCACCATGGCCTTCGGCCTGGAGGGGACGATGCTCGCCGTCACCCAGGACCTCGGCAAGGGCGTCATCGACCGTTTCCGCTCCATGCCGATGGTCTCGGGAGCGGTGCTGGTCGGCCGGAGCGTCGCGGACATGCTCCAGTCGGTGGCGGCGCTCGCCGTGATGATCGGCGTCGGTTACGCGGTCGGCTGGCGCTGGCACAACGGCCTCGCCGCCGCGCTCGGGGCGGTGGGCCTCCTGCTGCTCTTCCGGTTCGCGATGCTGTGGGTCGGCATCCAGCTGGCGATGGTGGCGGGCAAGCCGGAGATGGTGCAGGCGGTGCAGATCCTGGTCTGGCCCGTGGGTTTCCTCTCCAACGTCTTCGCGACCCCGGAGTCGATGCCGGGCTGGCTCGGCGCGGTGGTCGAGTGGAACCCGATGTCGGCGACGGCGACAGCGGTACGCGACCTGTTCGGCAACCCGGGAGGAGCGGGCGGCACCTGGGCCTCGGACCACGCCGAACTCCTGGCGGTGGCCTGGCCGCTGGCGATTACGGCGGTGTTCTTCCCCCTGGCGGTGCGGCGTTTCAAGAACCTGAGCCGCTGAACCGGCCTTTCGCTGCCCCCGCTCAGTGGTGGAACGACGAAGCCACCGCCTGGTCATGACTCAACGGATGCCGCTGCGCCCGAAGCTCGGGCAGCAGCAGCCCGAGATCCTGCACCAGCAACTCCGCGAGGTCCGACGAGAACCCATTGCGGCACACCACCCGCAGCACGGACAGATCCTGCCGGTGGGCCGGGAAGGTGTACGCCGGCACCAGCCACCCGCGCTCCCGCAACCGCCGCGACACGTCGAACACGTCGTACGACGTCACATCGGGCGCCATCGTGAACGCGAACACCGGCAGCTCGTCACCACGCGTGAGGAGCTGGAAGTCGCCCATGCTCTCGATCCGGAGAGCCAGCCCGCGCGCCACATCCCGTGACGCCTGCTGCACCGCCCGGTATCCCTCCCGCCCCAGCCGCAGGAACGTGTAGTACTGCGCCACCACCTGCGCGCCGGGGCGGGAGAAGTTCAGCGCGAACGTCGGCATGTCGCCGCCCAGATAGTTGACCCGGAAGACCAGCTCCTCCGGCAGTTGCGCGGCCGTACGCCACAGCGCCCAGCCCACCCCGGGATAGACGAGGCCGTACTTGTGCCCGGAGGTGTTGATCGAGGAGACGCGGGGAAGCCGGAAGTCCCACACCAGGTCCTCGTCGAGGAACGGCGCCACCATCGCCCCGGACGCCCCGTCCACATGGACGGGGATGTCCAGGCCGGTGTGCTCCTGGAGTTCGTCCAGCGCCGCGCACAGCTCCGCGATCGGCTCGTACGAACCGTCGAACGTGGAGCCGAGAATCCCGACCACCCCGATCGTGTTCTCGTCGCAGAGCTCGGCGGCGGCCTGCGGGTCGAGATGGAAGCGGCCACCCTCCATCGGGACCTGCCGGGCCTCGACCTCCCAGAACGTGCAGAACTTCTCCCAGCAGACCTGCACGTTGATGCCCATCACCAGATTGGGCCGGGCGGTGGCCGGGTAGCGGTCGGGGTTCCGCGCCGCCCAGCGCCGCTTCAGCGCCATCCCGGCGAGCATGCACGCCTCGCTGGACCCCGTGGTCGAACAGCCCACGGCGGCGCTCGGATCGGGCGCGTGCCACAGATCGGCGAGCATCGCGACACAGCGCCGCTCCAGCTCGGCCGTGCGTGGGTACTCGTCCTTGTCGATCATGTTCTTGTCCCGGCACTCCGCCATCAGCACACCGGCCTGGGGCTCCATCCAGGTGGTGACGAACGTGGCCAGGTTCAGCCGGGCGTTGCCGTCGAGCATCAGCTCGTCGTGCACGAGGCCGTACGCGGTCGACGGCGGCATCGGCCCGTCCGGCAGCCGGTGCCTCGGCGGCGCCGACGTCATCCCCGCAGCCGGATCGGCCTCGCCGAAGAACGGGTTGAGGGCGAGCCTGCGCCGCTCCTCGGGGGGTTCGTCCTCGTGCCCGTGGGCACCTCTGTGAAGCGGCATCGGCGGGCAGCCCTTCTCGGCTCTCGGCGGCGGTCGGGGTCCGCGCCCGACGGGATGCCGACCGGACGGGACCGAACGAAAGCGACAATACGGATATCCGCCCCAACCGGCGCGCCGGAGAAACGCCTCCAATCGCCCCGGCCCGCTCCCTCACCTCAGCGGCGTACCGTCCTCGCGCAACTGCATCTGCGGGCGCCCGGTCACCAGCAGCCAGGCCGGCAGCGAGGCGATGCAGAGCATGGGCAGTACGGCCGCGTCGCTGACCAGGACGGCGGCGGTGAACAGGCTCAGCCAGCCCTGCCGGGTCACGGCGAGCAGGACACCCAGCACCGCGCAGGACACGGCGAGCGCGGGCGGTACGGCGTCGACCAGGGCGTGCGCGCAGAGCCCGAGAGCCACCCCGGTGAACACGGCGGGGAAGATCCGCCCGCCCCGGAAGCCGCAGGTCGCGGCCACGACGAGCGCCGCCGTCTTCACCACCGCCATGACGGCGAACTCCCCGGCCGTCCAGTTGCCGGGGTCCCCGGCGAGCTCCTTCACCTCGTCGAGCCCCTTGAAGAGCGTCAGATGCCCGCCCAGCGCCCCCAGCAGGCCGAGCAGCAGCCCGCCCAGGGTCAGCGCGAGCACCGGACGCCTCAGTGACCCGAACAGCCGGTGCGCCACCGGGAACGCGTACACCGCAACCAGACCGAGCAGCGCCCCCGCGGAGGCGATCACGACCGAGGAGAGCAGGTCGCCGAAGCCCGGCTCCGTGTAGTCGGGCAGCGACAGATCGAAGCTCGGATGCGCGATCAGCGACATGGTGAGCGCACCGGCGGCGCCCGCAGCGAGCGGCGCGAAGAGCCGGTCCCAGAGTGCTCCGGGGGCGGGGCGCGAGGCCAGGGTCTCGGAGAGGATCAGCGCCGCCGCCACGGGCGTGCCGAACAGGGCGCCGATGGTGCCGGCCGCCGCGAGCGAGATCCACAGCTCGGCGGGCGCCCCGGGCAGCGCACGGCGGCCCAGCCAGAAGGCCAGCGCGATGTTCGCGGCCGTGATCGGGTTCTCGGGCCCGAGGCTCACCCCGCCGGCCAGCGCCAGCGCGGTCACCAGCAGCAGACCGGGGATGACGCCGGGCGCCATCGGGGCGTCCACCAGACCGGTGGTGGCCGGGTCCGGGCCGCCGTGTCCGTGCACGGTGCGGACGACCAGTCCGACCGCGAGGCCGGTCGCGGTCAGCATGACGATCATCCAGAGCGAGGAGAACCGGCCCACGCCGAGTGCGTCCGGCAGGGTCTTCCAGAGCACGTCCTGGAGTTCTTCCGCGAGCAGGCTGACGCCGAGCAGCACGAGCGCCGAGGCCACTCCCACGACGAGGGCGGGCACGATGACCAGGAGCAGCCGATGGGCCGGTGTGGGTGCGGTGAGCGCGGGGGAAGGCGATTCAGAGGCCACCGGCTCACCATAACGGCGTAAAAGCCGCATAACACTCAAGGTGTTCATCGGGTCACTCGATTTCCGGCTTGCACCTCACGTGGCGTCAGGTCCCAGGCTGAGGGACGTACCGAGCAACAGAAGGGAGCGGGGAGCCGTGAGCTACTCCGTGGGCCAGGTCGCCGCATTCGCCGGAGTGACGGTGCGCACGCTGCACCACTACGACGGAATCGGCCTGCTCTCGCCCAGTGGGCGCAGCCACGCGGGCCACCGCCGTTACGACGACGGGGACCTCGACCGGCTGCAGCAGATCCTGTTCTACCGGGAGCTCGGCTTTCCGCTCGACGACATCGCGGTCCTGCTCGACGACCCGGACGCGGACCCGCAGGAACACCTGCGCCGCCAGCACCAGCTGCTGTCCGGCCGGATCGCCGAGCTGCGGAAGATGGCCGCCGCCGTCGAAACAGCCATGGAGGCGAAGAAGATGGGCATCAACCTCACACCCGAGGAGAAGTTCGAGGTCTTCGGGGGCAAGGACCCCGAGGCGTACGCGGAGGAGGCCGAGAGCCGCTGGGGCGGCACCGAGACCTACGCCGAGTCGCAGCGCAGGGTCGCCCGCTACACCAAGGACGACTGGAAGCGGATGCAGGCGGAGGTCGCCGACTGGGGCGAGCGCTACGACGCCCTGATGGAGGCGGGCGAGCCGGCCACCGGTGAGCGCGCGATGGACCTCGCCGAGGCACACCGGCAGCACATCATCACGTGGTTCTACGAGTGCACGCCGGAGATCCACCGGTGCCTGGGCGAGATGTACGTCTCGGACCCGCGGTTCCGCGCCCACTACGAGTCGATGCGGCCCGGCCTGGCCGAGCACCTCCGGGACGCCATCGACGCCAACGCCGAACGCCGGGCATAGGGCCCGTCCTGTCGTACGGGGGTGGGGGCGCCCCCACCCCCGTACCCCTCACAGCTTGTTGATCACCGCCGCAGTCCCGTACGCGCAGACCTCCGTGCCCACGTCGGCTGCCTCGCTCACGTCGAACCGCATCATCAGCACCGCGTTGGCACCCCGCGCCCTGGCCTGCTCGACGAGCCGTTCCATCGCCTGGTTGCGGGTCTCGACCAGGGTCTTGGTCAGCCCCTTCAGCTCGCCGCCGATCATCGACTTCAGCCCGGCGCCGATCTGGCTGCCCAGATGGCGCGAGCGCACGGTGAGGCCGAACACCTCACCGATCACCTGGGTCACCTGGTGTCCGGGAACGTCGTTCGTGGTGACGACCAGCACATCGGCATGAGCCGTCTGTCCGCCGCCGTAGTCCTCAATGCCCATCGTTGTGGCACCTCCTGGGGAAAAGCTTTGCCCCGGTTCGCGCCGTGTGCATTCTCGCCTACGCCATTGGAACCCGGAGGCGCTCCGTGGCGTTGATAGCTTGGGGCGGCCACGCAGCCGCCATCGATCGATCCTGGAGCCCGGACCCTTGAATACGCTTGCGCTCGGCCCGAGCTGGCTGGACCCGGACTATCTGCTCAACACCTTCGGTCTCCCCGGCCTCCTCGCCATCGTCTTCGCGGAGTCCGGACTGTTGATCGGCTTCTTCCTGCCCGGTGACTCCCTGCTGTTCACCACGGGTCTGCTGGTGACGACGGGCGACCTGAAGTACCCGCTCTGGCTGGTCTGCACCCTGGTCGCGCTGGCCGCGATCATCGGTGACCAGGTCGGCTATCTCTTCGGCCGCAAGGTGGGCCCGGCCCTCTTCAAGCGCCCGGACTCCCGCCTCTTCAAGCAGGAGAACGTCGAGAAGGCCCACGAGTTCTTCGAGAAGTACGGCCCGAAGTCCCTGGTCCTGGCCCGCTTCGTGCCCGTGGTGCGTACGTTCACGCCGATCATCGCCGGTGTCAGCCGGATGAACTACCGGTCGTTCATCACGTACAACATCATCGGCGGCATCCTCTGGGGCGTCGGTGTCACCGTGCTCGGAGCCATGCTCGGCAAGATCGACTTCGTGCACGCGCACATCGAGATGATCCTCATCCTGATCGTGCTCGTCTCGGTGCTTCCGATCGCCATCGAGTTCCTGCGCGCCCGCAGCAAGTCGAAGAAGGAAGCCGCGCGCGGACAGGACGGCCCCGGGCACTCCGGCGGAAACCCCTCCTCCGGCCAGCGCGGCCGGCACGCCAAGCGCTGACAGGACCGTCCGCCCCCAGGGCCTGTCCGGCGCCCCGCCGGCTCAGAAGCCGCGGGTCCGCTTGGCCGCGCGGCGGTTCGCCCCGCCGACGGCCCCCGGCACCCGCATGAACAGCCGCGAGATCTCGCTTCCCAGGTTCACCCCGATCGCGATGGCCAGCGCCGTCGCGACCGCGGTGGACAGGGAGGCGAGGCCCGCGTCCAGCTCCCCCTGCGCCACACCCAGCAGACCGAAGTACGTCGCGGACCCCGGCAGCAGCGGACCGATCGCCGCCGTGATGAACGGCAGCGACGAGGTGTACTGATAGCGCGAGAACAACTGGCCGAAGAGCCCCACGAGACCGGCCGCCACCGCCGTCGCCGCAACCGGTGAGATGTCGCCCGTGCGGGCCAGGGCCCCGTAGATGATCCAGGCCACACCACCGTTGAGCGTGACCACGAGCACGGTGGAACGCTCCTGCTGGAGCAGCAGGGCGAAGCACAGGCTCAGCGCCATCGACGCCAGGATCTGGAGCACGGGCCGGTCGACGGGCTCGAAGCGTTCCTCGGGGTTCAGCCCCACCCCCAGCTGCACCCCCAGATAGAGGATCAGCAGCACCCCGGTGACGATGCCGATGAAGAAGTACATGACTTCCAGGAGCCGGGCGGCAGCGGTGATGTAGTAGCCGGTCAGACCGTCCTGCACACCCGCCACCAGGGCCCGCCCCGGCAGCAGCGCGAACAGCCCACCGGTGATCACCGCGGACGGGCGGATGTCCGTGGAATGGGTCAGCGTCAGCAGGACGCCCATGGCCGCGGGCGGCATCGCGGCCACCAGGAACTGGTAGAACTCCGGCAGCCCGCGGCCCGCGAAGAGCCACGCCAGCCGGTCCCCGAGCATTGCCCCGGCCGCTGCCACGATGAAGACCAGCGCACCACCGCCGACGAGCACCGACGCCGAACCTGCCAGCAGACCGGCGGCGGCCGTCAGCACCCAGCCGGGGTACGGATGCCGGTTACGGCGGATCTCGGCGAGACGCCCGTACGCGTCCTCCAGCGAGACCTCGACGTCCTCGTGCGTGATGTCGTCGACGAGCCGGAACACGGCGGCCAGCCGGGTGTAGTCGGTGCCGCGACGGCGTACGGTCCTGCTCGCCGTCACAGGGTCCTCGACCAGCGACGGCTGGTGCGAGATGGACAGCAGCGTGAAGGTGACGGTCGGCTCGGACCGGTCCAGACCGTACGAACGCGTCACCGCGAACATGGCGGCCTCGACGTCCTCGGCCCCCTCGCCGCCCGCCAGCAGCAGTTCCCCGATACGCAGCGTCAGGTCGAGCACGCGGGGTACGGCGGGGCCGGTGTCATCGGTCTTCTGGACGCTCTCCGGCGCGGGCCGCTCGGTCACCGGCATCCGCAGCATGGTGCGCATCCGGTCCTGCCAGGGCGCTTCCTTGGTCAGCCGGACCATCGGACTGCCGTGCGCCGGGGTGAAGGCGGGCTGCGCGTGCTGGGCGCTGTAGCCGCGCGGCGGCACGAAGGCGGACGTCAGCGTGTCCGAACCTGAACCGGAACCGGCGCCGGGGCCCGTTCCCGGGTGCCCCGAAGGATCGGTGTGCAGACCGGCCGGAAGAGCGAATTCCGAGGTCGGGTGGTCGTCCTCGTCGGGCGCGGCGGGCTGGTCCACGCCCGCGGGTGGCACGAAGGCGCTGCGCGCCTCGTCGGACTGGGGCTTCTGGTCCTCCGAACCGCCCTGTTCCGCCACCACTCGACCTCGCTCCTCTTCGGCTCGCTTCCTCGGCTGTGCCCAGGGCTCTGTCTCGTGCCCAGTATGTGCACGGACATGGCCCGGGACGCCAAACGGGCGGCACACCACCAAAGGTGTGCCGCCCGTTCGCGAAGTGTTACGTCAGTGCGCGCCGCCCTGCGCCTCAAGACGCTTGTAGGACGCCTCGATCTCGGCCTCCGCCTCGGTACGGCCGACCCAGTCGGCACCCTCGACGGACTTGCCGGGCTCCAGGTCCTTGTAGACCTCGAAGAAGTGCTGGATCTCCAGGCGGTCGAACTCCGACACGTGGTGGATGTCGCGCAGGTGCTCCACCCGGGGGTCGGAGGCCGGGACGCACAGCAGCTTGTCGTCGCCGCCGGCCTCGTCCGTCATGCGGAACATGCCGATGGCGCGGCACTTGATGAGGCAACCGGGGAAGGTCGGCTCCTCCAGGATGACCAGCGCGTCCAGCGGGTCGCCGTCCTCGCCGAGGGTGTTCTCGACGAAGCCGTAGTCGGCCGGGTAGCTGGTCGAGGTGAAGAGTCGACGGTCCAGACGGATCCTGCCGGTCTCGTGGTCCACCTCGTACTTGTTCCGCGAACCCTTAGGGATCTCGATAACGACGTCGAACTCCACGGGTGGCTCCTCCATGATCAACACATACGACTGGTGATTAAGTGTCCCCCACGCAGATGGGTGCTCGCGAAAGGGGCTGGTCAACGGTGGCCGAGCCGGTGGAAAGACCGTCGATCCGTCCGTTGAACATGTGGGACAGGCTGAAAGGCCCGAGGAACCGGAAGATGCTGTACGGGTCGCACAACTGGCAGCTCGTCGCAGGCTCCGCCGTGCTCGGCCTGGTCGTCGCCACCGGCGCCGTCTTCGCCGCCGGTCCCTGGGACTCCGGTCAGCGTAAGGCCGAGCGGGACCGGGTGGTCGCCGGGGAACGTACAGGTGGCGCACATCACGAGCGCCCGGTGCCCGCCGCGCCGAAGCCCGCCCCCAGCGCCCCCGCCGTGCTCACGGCGGTGGGCGGCCCCGTCGCCCGGACGGAGCCGGCGGACGCGGCCGGTCTCGCCGCCACTCTCGGCCCGCTGCTGAACGGCCCCGCCCTCGGCACCCGCCCCACCGGCGCCGTCATCGACACGGCCACCGGAAAGCAGCTGTACGGACAGGGCACCGGCACCCCGATGACACCCGCCTCCACGGTGAAGATCGCCACCACGGTCGCCGCGCTCCGCGCCCTCGGCCCCGGCCACCGCATCGCCACGACCGTCCGGGCGTCGGCGGACTCGCGAACCCTCACCCTCGTCGGCGGGGGCGACCCCACGCTCAGCAGGGCCGCCCTGCGCCGCCTCGCCGCCGACGCGGCGGACGCCCTGCGGGAGCAGGAGATCAGCACCGTCCGGCTCACGTACGACACCTCCCGCTACACCGGGCCCCCGCTGCACCCCATCGGCCCCAACGAGAACATCGCCCCCGTCAGCGCCCTCATGATCGACGAGGGCCGGCTCGACGGCAGCACCCGCGGACCCGCCCCGCGCACCGCCGACCCGGCCGGAGACGCCGCGCGCACCTTCGCAGGACTGCTCGACGAGGCCGGGATCGCCACCGAGGCCGCGCCCACGCGTCACCGGGCACCCGCCAAGTCCCGTACGGTCGCCACCCACCGCTCGCAACCGCTGTCCCTGCTCGTCGAACGGGCCCTGACCAACAGCGACAACGACATCGCCGAGGCCCTCGTCCGCGAGACCGCGCTGGCGACGGGCGAACGGCCCGACTTCGCGGGCGGCCGACGGGCCGTCACCGCGCAGCTGAAGAAACTCGGCCTGCCGGTGGCCGGTGCGAATCTCGCCGACGGCAGCGGCCTCGACCGGAACGACCGGGTGGCCGCCGCCCTGCTCGCCGGCCTCCTGGCCCGCGCCGCGGACCCCGCGCACCCGGAACTCCGCCCCGTCCTCACGGGCCTCCCGGTCGCCGGATTCAGCGGCACCCTCGAAGGCCGCTACAACGAGAAGTCCCACGGCACCGGCCTGATCCGCGCCAAGACCGGCACCCTCACCGGAGTGAACACACTCGCCGGAACCGTCGTCGACACGCGGGGCCGCCTCCTCGCGTTCGCCTTCCTCGCCACCGGCACCACATCCCCGTTCGAGGCCCAGTCCTCGCTCGACACCCTGGCCACCGCTCTCGTCGACGGCCCGCGATGAGCCGCCCAACACCCCTCCACCGGGCGACCCCCTCACGTACGGTTGACGCATGACGAGCATCGGTGGTGCCGAGATGGTCGACTGGAATCTCGCGGTGGCGACCGCGACCCGACTCGTGCGGCCGGGGCCCGACATCAGCCGCGAGGAGGCCCGCGCCGTCGTCGCGGAGCTGCGCCGGCATGCCAAGGCCTCGGAGGAGCACGTCCGTTCCTTCACCCGGATGATCCCGGAAGGCCACGAACCGGAGGACACCCCGGTCCTGGTGGTCGACCGGGCCGGCTGGATCAGGGCCAACGTCGCGGGCTTCCGCGAACTGCTCCGCCCCCTGCTGGAGAAGATGCAGGACCGGCGCCCCGGCGGCGCGGGCGGCGTCGTGCTCGGCGCGGTCGGCGGCAAGGTGACCGGCGTGGAGCTGGGCATGCTGCTGTCGTTCCTGGCCTCCCGGGTGCTGGGGCAGTACGAGACGTTCGCCCCCGCCACCCGCGAACTCCCCGCCTCCGCCAAGGGCGGCGGGCGGCTGCTGCTCGTCGCCCCCAACATCGTCCACGTCGAGCGCGAACTCGATGTCGACCCCCACGACTTCAGGCTCTGGGTCGCCCTCCACGAGGAGACGCACCGCACCCAGTTCACCGGCGTGCCCTGGCTGCGTGACCATCTGAAGGGCGAGATCCAGTCGTTTCTGGACGAGACGGATGTCGACCCGATGACAGTCCTGGAGCGCCTCCGCGAGGCCGCCCAGTCGCTGTCGGGGGCCGCCCGCCCCGAGGGCGAGCAGGGCGAGGACGAGGGCCGCAGCCTCGTCGAGATCGTCCAGACGCCCGCCCAGCGCGAGATCCTCGGCCGCCTCACCGCGGTGATGTCCCTGCTCGAAGGGCACGCGGACTTCGTGATGGACGGTGTGGGACCCGAGGTCGTCGGCTCCGTGGCCGAGATCCGGGAGAAGTTCCAGCAGCGCAGGGCGCGTGGCGCGGGCCGCCTCGACATGGCGCTGCGCAAGCTCCTGGGACTCGACGCCAAGCTCCGTCAGTACCGCGACGGCGAACGCTTCGTCAGCGCCGTCGTCGGCGAGGTCGGTATGGACGGCTTCAACCGGGTCTGGACCTCGCCCAACACCCTCCCGACGAAGGCGGAGATCGCCAAACCGGCGGACTGGATCGCGAGGGTGCACCGTAAGGCAGAGTCGTGATCTTGCCCCGCCCGTAGCTCCTGTCCGGCCGGAGAATGCCCCTTCAATCACCCATCCGAGGGACCATAGGGGCATGGGAAGGCGTGCAATGCTCGATGAACAGCTTGGCTCTGTCACCATCGACGCACTCTGAGTGACGGAACTCAACCGTTCCGTCCCTCCGAGGCACCCCCCGAAAAACCTTCACGAAGGGCACCGGACATGGGTCCCCATCCTGCGGTCGCGGCGATACGCCTGGCGGTTCGCCGCGTACTCCACGACGTACTCACCGAATACGATCGCCACACCGACAAGACCGGCAGGGCCGAGTTCGCCGAGGCCGGCGCGGTCAGGCAGCGCGCCGCACTTCCCGAACGACCCGATACCCCACTCGTGCTCGTGGCATGCTCCGGCGGCGCCGATTCCATGGCGCTCGCCTCCGCCCTCGCCTTCGAGTCCCGCAAGCTCGCCGTCCGGGCAGGCGGAATCACCGTCGACCACAACCTCCAGCCGGGCTCGGCCCAGCGCGCCGCCGAGGTCGTCAGGCGGCTCGGCGCCATGGACCTCGACCCGGTCGAGGCGGTCGCCGTGCAGGTCGGCCGTGAGGGCGGCCCCGAAGCCGCCGCCCGCGACGCGCGCTACGAGGCCCTGGACGCCGCGGCCGAGCGCCACGGCGCCGCCGCCGTTCTGCTCGGTCACACCCGCGACGACCAGGCCGAAACCGTCCTGCTCGGTCTCGCCCGCGGCTCCGGCATCCGCTCCCTGTCGGGGATGGCCGCCGCGTCGGGCCCCGCCGGCCGCTACCGCCGCCCGTTCCTCCAGCTCGACCGGCAGACCGCCCGCAAGGCATGCCTGGTCCAGTCGCTGCCCGTCTGGGACGACCCGCACAACATCGACCCGGCCTACACCCGCTCCCGGCTCCGCCACGAGGGCCTGCCCGCCCTGGAGAAGGCCCTCGGCAAAGGCGTCGTCGAAGCCCTCGCCCGTACGGCCCAGCTCTCCCGCGACGATGCCGACGCCCTCGACACCTGGGCCGCCGAGGCCGACCTCTCCGTACGCGACGACGCGGGGCAGCTGGAGTGCGCCAAGCTCTACGTCCTGCCGCCCGCCGTGCGCCGCAGAGTGCTGCGCCGGGCCCTGATCGAGGCCGGGGCCCCCGCCGGTTCGCTGTTCGCCCGTCACATCGAGGAAGTCGACCGTCTCATCACCGGCTGGCGCGGCCAGCGCGCCATCAACCTGCCGGGCCGCGTCGAAGCCCAGCGGCAGGGTGGCAGACTGGTCATTCGGCAGAGCTGTAGCGCAAGCGGCTGAAGTGCAGGCGAAACGGCCGGCCGGCCCGGGGCACCACTCCGGGACCGGCAGGCTAAGAAAGAGACGCGGGTGAACGAGAAGGACATGGGCACCGACCTTCAGTCGGTGCTTCTCACCAAGGAAGAGATCGACGCGAAGCTCGTCGAGCTGGCCGCGAAGATCGACGCGGAGTACGCGGGCAAGGATCTGCTCCTCGTGGGCGTCCTCAAGGGCGCGGTGATGGTCATGGCGGACCTGGCGCGCGCGCTGTCCACCCCCGTCACCATGGACTGGATGGCCGTCTCCTCGTACGGCGCGGGTACCCAGTCCTCCGGTGTCGTCCGGATCCTCAAGGACCTGGACACCGACATCAAGGGCAAGCACGTCCTGATCGTCGAGGACATCATCGACTCCGGTCTGACGCTGTCCTGGCTGCTGTCCAACCTGGGCTCGCGCGAGCCCGCCTCCCTGGAGGTCTGCACCCTGCTGCGCAAGCCGGATGCCGCAAAGGTCGCGATCGACGTGAAGTGGATCGGCTTCGACATCCCCAACGAGTTCGTCGTCGGTTATGGGCTGGACTATGCGGAGAAGTACCGCAACCTCCCCTTCGTCGGCACGCTCGCCCCGCACGTCTACGGCGGCTGACGGGAACCCTCACCGACTTCCCGCCGTTGGAGCCTTCGAAGGCGGGTTTGTCAGACGTCACCGGCGGTCGCGGGTGACAATGCTGGGGTACCGTCCGAAGAACAGTCTTTTCTCACAGCAGCATTTACCTACGGGCAGGAGGGACGGGGCGACTTCGCTCCGTATGGATGGACGTGAAGCGATACTTCCGTGGGCCGGTCATGTGGATCGTGCTGGCCGTCCTCGCCGTGGTCGTGTTGATGCAGGTCGTCGGCTCGTCTGGCGGCTACAAGACGGTGGACACCGGCAAGGTGATCCAGGCGATCAGCAAGGACCAGGTGGAGCAGGCCAAGCTGACCACCGGTGACGAACAGATTCTCAAGATCGAGCTGAAGGACGGACAGAAGCTCCAGGGCGAGTCCGGCAGCAAGTTCCAGGCGAGCTATATCGGCAACCAGGGCGTCGAGCTGGCGGACACGCTGCAGGAGAAGTTCGAGAGCGGTGACATCGAGAAGGGTTACACCGTCTCGCCGTCGAAGCAGTCCCCGTTCGTCTCGATCCTCCTCTCGCTGCTGCCGTTCGTTCTGATCGTGGTCGTCTTCCTGTTTCTGATGAATCAGATGCAGGGCGGCGGTTCCAAGGTCATGCAGTTCGGCAAGTCCAAGGCGAAGCTGATCACCAAGGACACGCCGAAGACGACGTTCGCCGATGTGGCGGGGTCGGACGAGGCTGTCGAGGAACTCCACGAGATCAAGGAGTTCCTGCAGGAGCCGGCGAAGTTCCAGGCCGTCGGCGCCAAGATTCCCAAGGGTGTCCTGCTGTACGGGCCTCCCGGTACGGGCAAGACGCTGCTCGCCCGCGCGGTCGCCGGCGAAGCGGGCGTCCCGTTCTACTCGATCTCCGGTTCCGACTTCGTCGAGATGTTCGTCGGTGTCGGTGCCTCCCGAGTGCGTGACCTCTTCGAGCAGGCCAAGGCGAACGCCCCGGCGATCGTCTTCGTCGACGAGATCGACGCCGTGGGCCGGCACCGCGGTGCCGGCATGGGCGGCGGTCACGACGAGCGCGAGCAGACCCTCAACCAGCTGCTCGTCGAGATGGACGGCTTCGACGTGAAGGGCGGCGTCATCCTGATCGCCGCCACGAACCGCCCGGACATCCTCGACCCGGCACTGCTGCGCCCGGGACGTTTCGACCGGCAGATCGCGGTCGACCGCCCGGACATGCTGGGCCGCCTCGAAATCCTCAAGGTGCACAAGAAGGGCAAGCCGGTAACGGACGACGTCGATCTCAGCGCCGTCGCCCGCCGTACCCCCGGCTTCACCGGTGCCGACCTGTCGAACGTGCTGAACGAAGCGGCGCTCCTCACGGCGCGCAGCAACAAGAAGCTGATCGACAACTCCATGCTCGACGAGGCCATCGACCGCGTCGTGGCGGGTCCGCAGAAGCGGACCCGGATCATGTCCGAGAAGGAAAAGAAGATCACCGCGTACCACGAGGGCGGACACGCCCTGGTCGCGGCGGCTTCTCCCCAGTCGGACCCGGTCCACAAGATCACGATCCTCTCCCGCGGTCGCGCCCTCGGTTACACGATGGTGCTCCCGGAGGAGGACAAGTACTCCACGACGCGCAACGAGATGCTCGACCAGCTGGCATACATGCTGGGCGGGCGCGCGGCCGAGGAGCTGGTCTTCCACGACCCGACGACCGGCGCTGCGAACGACATCGAGAAGGCCAGTGCCACGGCCCGCGCGATGGTCACGCAGTACGGAATGACGGAGCGGCTCGGCGCGATCAAGTTCGGTGGAGACAACACCGAGCCGTTCGTGGGCCGTGAGCTCGGCCATCAGCGCGACTACTCGGAAGAGGTCGCCGCGCTGGTCGACGAAGAGGTCAAGAAGCTCATCGAGACCGCGCACAACGAGGCCTGGGAGATCCTGGTCGAGAACCGCGACATTCTCGACGCCCTGGTCCTCGAACTCCTCGAGAAGGAGACGCTCGGCAAGGAGCAGATCGCGGAGATCTTCGCTCCTATCGTCAAGCGTCCGGCCCGCCCGGCCTGGACCGGTTCCGCACGGCGCACGCCGTCGACGCGACCGCCGGTCCTCTCTCCCAAGGAGCTGGCCCTCACCAACGGCGTCACCACCGCCAATGGTTCGGCCGCCCCGGCGGAGATCGCACCGAAGGACATCACCCCGGCAACGGAGGCGATTCCGGAGGAGCGTCCGGAGAGCTAGACCCCGTACCGACACCGGTGTGTCCCCCGTCACGGGGGTCCCACCGGGCCCGGAATGGATGCCGCGCCCCCCAGGTTTTAGCCTGTGGGGGCGCGGCTTTTTCTGTATGCCTGCGAGGTTGGCGCGAAGCACGCGCATGCGACAGCACAAGGAACGAGGACAGATGACCGACCCGGTGACGCTGGACGGCGAGGGCACGATCGGCGAGTTCGACGAGAAGCGGGCCGAGGCCGCCGTACGTGAACTGCTCATCGCGGTCGGGGAGGACCCGGACCGCGAGGGTCTGCGCGAGACGCCGGGACGGGTGGCGCGTGCGTACAAGGAGATATTCGCGGGGCTGTACCAGGAGCCCGAGGACGTCCTGACGACGACGTTCGATCTCGGCCACGACGAGATGGTGCTGGTGAAGGACATCGAGGTGTTCAGCACCTGTGAGCACCACCTGGTGCCGTTCAGGGGCGTCGCTCACGTCGGATACATCCCGGCGACCAGCGGCAAGATCACCGGGCTCTCCAAGTTGGCCCGGCTCGTCGACGTCTTCGCGCGGCGTCCGCAGGTCCAGGAGCGGCTGACCACGCAGGTCGCCGAGTCGCTGATGGAGATCCTGGAGCCGCGCGGCGTCATCGTCGTGATCGAGTGCGAGCACATGTGCATGTCGATGCGGGGCATCCGCAAGCCCGGGGCGAAGACGATCACCTCCGCGGTCCGCGGCCAGCTCCGCGACCCCGCGACCCGCGCCGAGGCCATGAGCCTCATCATGGCGCGCTGACGGGCGCCGGACAGGAGCGTCCCGGACGGGAGTGTCGGAGGCGTCCGCCTAGGCGGACGCCGCGCTCCGGTCGTCGTTCCCGTTGTCCTTGTCCTCCGGGAGCTTGCAGACGCGCTCCAGGAACAGGGCGGCGGCGATGACGGCGATGCCCGCCAGCACCGCGAAGCCCGCGTAGATGGCCTGTTCGCGGCGGGGCGGGATGTCGAGGGAGCCGAGCAGGAACACGCCCGTGCCGCCGTACATCCCGGAGACCAGGGCGGCCACGAGGGCGCTCGCCTGGCCGAAGACGACCGCGCGGGCCGCCATCAGCGGCTCCACGCCCTTCGCGCCGGGCCGGCGCTCCCGCTGCGCCCGCAGGCGGGTGCGGATGGAGAGCGCCGTCGCGAGCAGGATGACGGCGATGGCCGCCAGCACGACCGGCGCCGCGAGGGGGACGCTCGGCAGGGTGCCGAGGGAGTCCCAGAGACGGGCCCCGCCCCAGGACAGCACGCCGGCGGCGGCGAAGAGTCCGGCCAGTACCCCGAGCCGTAGTTGCCTCACCGAGAGCCGCCCTTCGCCGCCGGGTGTCCGTGGATTCCTGTGTGGTGTCCGTCGAGCCTAACGACTACTCGGGCAGACGGAGTTCCAGGTCGGCCCGGGGGAGTACGCCGGCCTCGCCGATTCCGGTCAGCAGGTCGGCGACCGAACCGGCGCCGGGCAGCTCGGCCTCGGGGTCCACGTCGTGCCAGGGGGCGAGCACGAAGGCCCGCTCGCGGGCGCGGGGGTGGGGGAGGGTGAGCTGCGGGTCGTCGGAGACCACATCGGCGTACGCGACGATGTCGACGTCGATCGTGCGCGGGCCCCAGCGCTCCTCGCGGACCCGGTCGAAGGCCTCCTCGATCGCCTGGCCGCGCTCCAGCAGCGAGGACGGCGGCAGGGTCGTCTTCACGACGATCACCGCGTTGAAGTACGAGGGCTGGGAGCCGGGAGCGACGCCCCAGGGCTCCGTCTCGTACACCGGGGAGACCGCCTTGACCCGGAGGCCGGGGGTGTCCTCCAGGGCGTCGATGGCGCCCTGGAGGGTCTCCAGGCGGTTGCCCAGGTTGGAGCCCAGGGAGATCACGGCCCGTTTGGGGTTGGAGAGGGTGATGTCCGCGGCGTCCACCTGCTCGACCACGGCCGCGGGAACCGGCTGTACGGTCGGGTCGCTCTGCCCCTCGGTGGAAAATGCAGTCATGCTCGGCTCCGGGTGATGGTGATGGTCACGTCGTCGAACGGGACGGTGATCGGGGCGTCCGGCTTGTGGACTACCACCTCGACCTCCTGGACGCCCTCGTGCCTGAGGCACTGCTGGGCGATGCGTTCCGCGAGGGTCTCGATCAGGTCGACCGGCTCGCCCTTGACCACGTCGACGACTTCCTCCGCGACCACGCCGTAGTGCACGGTCTTCGTCAGGTCATCGGTGGCAGCCGCGGGCCGTGTGTCCAGGCCGAGCACGAGGTCGACGATGAACGTCTGGCCCTCCTGCCGTTCCTTGGGAAACACACCATGGTGCCCACGGGCCTTGAGGCCGCGCAGCGCGACACGATCCACGCGAATCACTCCTGCTGTCGTTGGTCGTTGGGACACCCGGCTGCGTGCGGGCGGCGAAGTGCCCTCTCTTCGAATCTACCTGCGAGCACCGACAGTGCTCGCCCGTGGGGCTATGGACAGAACCCCGGAGGGCTGGTAGCCGCCCATACCCCGGGGCCCGGGAAACCAACCCACAACGAAGGCGTACCCACTCAGGTGGGTGTCTCTTCGTCCTCTTCCTCGCCGGTTTCGGCCAGTACGGGTGAGCCGTGGTGGGACCACAGCTTCCAGCCCCCGGGTGTGCGGCGGAACACGTTGGTCGCGACGACGAGCTGGCCGACCAGCGGTCCGAGCGCGTTGCCCTCCTCGGCCGGGCCGCCGCTGAGGATGTTCTCGGTGCAGGTCACGAGCGCGGTGTCGCCGGTCATCGAGACGCCGACATCGGTCAGGAAGAACTGGATGTACTCCGTGTTCGCCATGATCAGCGCATAGCTGCGCAGCACCTCGCCGCGGCCGGTGAGCACCGGCCATCCCGGGTGCACGCAGGAGATCGTGAGGTCCTCGCCCGGCAGCCAGAGGCCGGAGAGCGTGTCGAAGTCGCCGCGCTCCATCGCCTCGTAGAACGCGGTGTTGGCCTGCTCGACGGCCTCGATGTCGGCGGCTGCCCCGGCGTGCTCGTCGTGCTGCCCGCTCACGCCGCTCCCTCGATGGCGCGGGCGACCCGTACGGCGTCCGCGGTGGCCCGTACCTCGTGCACCCGTACGGCCCAGGCGCCCGCCTGGGCGGAGAGGGCGGAGATCGCGGCCGTGGCGGCGTCGCGTTCGCGGGCGGGCGGCGGGGCGGCCCCCTCACCGGCCAGGACGTGGCCGAGGAACCGCTTGCGGGACGCGGCGACGAGCAGCGGGCGTCCCAGGGCGCGCAGCTCCGCGAGGTGGGCGACGAGCGAGAGGTCGTGCGAGGCGTCCTTGGCGAAACCGAGGCCGGGGTCGATCACCAGCCGTTCGGGGGACACCCCGCCCGCGATCACTGCTTCCATGCGTTCGCGCAGTTCCGCGACGACCTCGGCGACGACGTCCCCGTACACGGCCCTGCTGTTCATGGACTCGCTGAAGCCGCGCCAGTGCATGACGACGAACGGCACGTCCGCAGCGGCGACGACCGGCACCATGTCCGGGTCGGCGAGGCCGCCGCTCACGTCGTTGACGAGCGCCGCACCGGCGGCGACGGCCTGCTCTGCCACGCGGGCCCGCATGGTGTCGACGGAGACCGTGACCCCCTCGGATGCCAGTCCCCGCACGACCGGGACCACGCGCCGCAGTTCCTCGGACTCGTCCACCCGGCTGGCGCCGGGGCGGGTCGACTCGCCCCCGACATCGATCAGGTCGGCGCCCTCGCCGACCAGCACGAGGCCGTGCTTGATCGCGGCCGTGGTGTCGAACCACCGGCCTCCGTCGGAGAAGGAGTCGGGCGTCACATTGACGACTCCCATGACCGCACAGCGGTCCCACTCCGGCAGGTCCTGCACCGTGCCGCGTCCGCGCAACGTACTCATACGCCCAGCGTAGGCCCGCCGGGAGACCCGTCGCGCCGCATGTCCCCCGCGCCCAGGACCCGGCGGGAGCGGGCCGGCGCGGTCACGGGGCCGCAGTCGTGACGCTCGCCACCGTCTCCACAGCCACCTCGGCGCGCGGCACGTCCTGGGCGTCCGCGTCGATCGAGCGGCGCAGGGCCTCGTGGAGGCGGGCGGGGGTGAGGACGCCGAGGAAGCGGCCGGTGCTCTCCTTGTCGATCACCGCGATCCAGCCCGCGTCGTGCTGGAGCATCGTGGCGAACGCCTGCTTGAGCGGTGCGCCGATGGGGAGCCATGCCTCCATGCGGCGGGCGTGTTCGCGGACCGTTCCCTTCGAGGTGGCGGCGTCGCCGGCCGGGATCCAGCCGTGCAGATTGTCGTCACCGTCGAGCACGACGGCCCAGCGCGCGCCCTCGGCCCGCAGCCGCCCGGTCGCCTTCGCGAGCGGGTCGTCGAGGTGGACGACCGGCGGCTGGTCCAGGTCGCTCTCCTCGATCGGGGTGACGGAGAGCCGCTTCAGGCCGCGGTCGGCGCCGACGAAGTCCGCGACGTACGGAGTCGCGGGGGCGCCGAGGACGGTGGCGGGGGAGTCGAACTGGTCGATGCGGCCCTGCCCGTACACGGCGATCCGGTCACCGAGCCGGACGGCTTCCTCGATGTCGTGGGTGACGAACAGCACGGTTTTGCGGACCTGCGCCTGGAGCTTCAGGAATTCGTTCTGCAGACGTTCCCGTACGACGGGGTCGACCGCGCCGAAAGGTTCATCCATCAGCAGTACGGGAGGGTCGGCCGCCAAAGCGCGTGCCACGCCCACGCGTTGGCGCTGGCCGCCGGAGAGTTGTTCCGGATAGCGGTCGCCATAAACGGAAGGATCGAGTCCGACGAGATCGAGGAGTTCGGCCGCGCGCTCGCGTCCCTTTCCGCGTTTCCAGCCCAGGAGATGCGGGACGGTGGCGGTGTTCTCCAGGACCGTCCGGTGCGGGAAGAGGCCGACCTGCTGGATCACATAGCCGATCCGGCGCCGGAGTTGGACGGGGTCGATGGCGGATATGTCCTCCCCGTCGAGGAATATCCGTCCCTCGGTGGGTTCGATCAGCCTGTTCACCATCTTCATGGTGGTCGTCTTGCCGCAGCCGGAAGGTCCGACGAGCGTGACCAGTTCACCCTCGCCGACCTCGAAGGAAAGGTCGTCGACGGCGGTGGTGCCATCGGCGTACCGCTTGGTGACGTGCTCGAAACGGATCATGGGTCCCCATTGTGACGCGCGTTCTGTGAAGGCCGTGTTGCCGGAATGCGACGGCCTCGGCGATTGTCAGTGGTCGAGGATAGGGTCGCCAGACATCAGTTCGGGAGAACGCGACGGTAATCAGGGGGTGGGACGGGTGGCCGGAGAGAACTGCCTCGTGGCGAACGACTGGATCTGCGGCGAGTATCTGCGCTCCCGCAGTCAGGAGTTGACCGATGCGACCGTCCAGCACATCTGGATCACCGCCGTTTCGGTGCTGATCGGGCTGGCCGTGGCCTTTCCGCTGGCGCTCCTGGCCCGCCGCGGCCGGCACTTCGCGGGACCGGTGCTGGGTCTGACGACCGTGCTCTACACCGTGCCGTCACTGGCGATGTTCTCGCTGCTGCTGCCGCTGTTCGGGCTGTCCGCCGCCCTGGTCGTCACCGGTCTGGTGCTCTACTCGCTGACCATTCTCGTACGGAACATCCTGGCGGGCCTCGAAGCGGTGCCGCAGGAGGCGAAGGACGCCGCGAAGGGCATGGGGTACGGCCCGGCGCGGCTGCTGTGGGAGGTCGAGCTTCCCTTGGCGCTGCCCGCGCTGATGGCCGGCCTGCGGATAGCCACGGTGTCGACGGTCGCGCTGACGACCGTGGGTTCGCTCGTCGGCAAGGGCGGCCTCGGCAATCTCATCGAGGACGCGCTGCCGAGCCTCTTCAAGGCCCAGGTGCTGACCGCCTCGGTGCTCTGTGTGCTGCTGGCGGTCGCCGCCGACCTGCTGCTGCTCGGCGTGCAGCGACTGCTGACGCCCTGGACCCGAATACGCGCGACGGCCCGCCCCGAGGCCGGGCCACTGGTCGCGAAGGTGGAGGCGGGCTGATCCGTGGGAGTCATCGGCGACGCCTGGACCTGGCTCACCACCGGGGCCAACTGGTCGGGGGAGAGCGGCGCGGCGCACCGGCTCGGCGAGCATCTGTACGTCAGCGGGGTGGCGCTCGCGCTGGCCTGCGTGATCGCCCTGCCGCTCGCGCTGTATCTGGGACACCTCGGCAAGGGAGGTGCGCTCGCGGTCAACATCTCCAATGTGGGGCGCGCCGTGCCGGTCTTCGCGGTCCTGGCCCTGTTCATGCTCACGCCGCTGCGCAACTCCGGGTACTGGCCCACGATCATCGCGCTGGTGCTGTTCGCCGTGCCGCCGCTGCTCACCAACGCCTACGTCGGGATGACCGAGGTCGACCGGTCCGTGGTCGAGGCCGCCAGGGGCATGGGGATGTCGGGCGGGCAGCTCTTCGCACGGGTCGAGCTCCCGCTCGCCTACCCCATGATCATGACCGGACTGCGCTCCGCCGCCGTCCAGGTGGTGGCCACCGCCTCCATCGCGGCGATGGTCGGTCTCGGCGGCCTCGGCCGGATCATCACCGCCGGATTCAACACGTACGACACCGCGCAGGTCTTCGCGGGCGCGGTGCTGGTCGCCGCGCTCGCCCTGGTGGTGGAGGGGACGCTGATCGCGCTGGACCGGCTGCTGTCCCCCCTGCGCCGCCGGCGGAGTGCCTGACGCCGTGCAGCTTTTGTCACCTTTTCGCTGTGGACGGAGAACATCATGAGCAGGACCTCGCGCATAGCGGGTGCGGTCATCGGAATGGCCGCGCTCGCCGGGTCGCTCGCCGCTTGCGGCGGCGAGAGCCTGGAGAAGGAGAAGAGCGGTTCGGACACCGCGTCGGGCTCGGGCTCCAAGAAGGGCTCGCTCGTCGTGGGCGCCGCGGCGTTCACCGAGTCCAAGGTGCTCGCCGAGCTGTACGCACAGGTTCTCGGCGACGCCGGATACAGCACATCCATCACCACCGTGAAGAACCGTGAGCTGTACGAACCCTCGCTGGAGAAGGGCGAGATCGACGTCGTACCGGAATACGCGGCGACGCTCGCCGAATTCCTCAACGCCAAGGTGAACGGGGCGAGCGAGGCGGAGAAGAAGCCGGTCGCCTCCGGAGACGCCGTCGCCACGGTCAGCGCACTGACGGGGCTCGCCGAACCGCTCGGGCTGAAGGTGCTCCCCTCGGGCGACGCCGTCGACCAGAACGCCTTCGCGGTGACGAAGGAATTCGCCGAGAAGAACAACCTCAAGACCCTTTCCGACCTCGGCAGGTCGAAGATCGAGGTGAAGATCGCCGCCGGTGACGAGTGCGAGGTCCGGCCGTTCTGCGCACCTGGTCTGAAGAAGACGTACGGCATTGATGTCACGGGTATCGACCCCAAGGGCGTCGGCACTCCGCAGTCGAAGCAGGCCGTCAAGGACGGCAAGGACCAGCTGGTTCTGACGACCACCACGGACGCGGTGCTGGACAGTTACGGCCTGGTGTTCCTGGAGGACGACAAGAAGCTGCAGAACGCCGACAACGTCCTGCCGGTCCTCAATGCCAAGGACGCTGGCGCACCGGACATTGCCGACGCGCTCAACAAGGTCACCAAGGTACTCACCACGCAGGACCTCGCGGAACTGAACCGCAAGGTCGACGCCGAGCGCGCCAAGCCCACCGATGTGGCCAAGGAGTATCTCCTGGCGAAAGGCTTGCTCAAGAAGTAGGGCGTGATGAATCGGGTGCTTCGGGAGGCCGTCAGGTAACCGGCGGGGAACAGATTGCCGGGCGGTCTCCCAAGTAACCCGTACACACGGTAAATTTCGAGCCATGCCACGTGGACGTCACCGCCATTCGCCACCCCTGCACAGAATCCTGCCCCCTTCCCTGGTGGCCGGAGTGTCGGTCGTCTGTGCCGCCGGCGCCTGGGTGCTCGCGGAACCTCTCGCCCTGCGCGGCCTGGTGGCCGCGGCGGCGGCAGCCGCCGTCACCGGCGCGTATCTGATGCGCAGCTGGGACCGGGCCGCTGGACTGCGAGTCGCGGAACTGACGCGCGCCCGCGCCAGCGACGAGTGGAAGACCGAGGAGCGCATAGCCGAGCTCGAGGCCGATCTCGAGGAATCCAGGGAGCTGCGCACCCGGCTGGAGACGAAGCTGCGCCGCAAGCGGGTGGAGCTCGCAGGGCTGCGGGGCGAACACGCCGCGCTGCTGCGCCGGTACGCGAACGCCGAGACCGAGCGGGCCAGCGCGCTGGAGGGCCGCAGGCAGCTCGCGCTCGAAGCGGCCACCGCTCCAAGGGAGTTGCCCGCCGCCCGTTCCACGCCCACCCCGGCCGCGTACCTCCGTGCCGCCCAGGCGCTGCGGGACCTCACGCGCAACGCCGCCCTTCAGGAGGCGCGCCACACCGCCGAACAGGCCAGGGAGCGCGACCTCGCCGAGCGCGCCCGGACGCGGGACGCGGAGGCGGAGGGCCCGAAGGGGAAGCACGCGGCGGCCGTCGGGACGGGCGACCACCAGCACCGTCGCCCGTCGGCCGCCCTGTCCGCCCCGCAGCTCAAGCCCGTACCCGTACAGACACCGCGCCCGGTCCCGGCCGCTTCGGCCGTCGTCCCGTACGCGGCCTCCCGCCGCCACCTCGTCCCGCAGGGCAGCTTCGACTTCTTCGGTACGCAGAAGACGAACGCCGCGATCGAGTCCGTGCAGAACGAGGACCTGGCCGACGTGGTGGGCGAGGAAGTCCTCGCCGCCCACCGCACGGGGGCGGCGGAGAACCGTGCCGTGGGCAAGGTCATCGACCTCACCGCCCACGACGAGACCGAGCAGCTGGACGTCGCCGGGCTGCGCAGCGCCGTCTCGTCGTAGCAGCCGGTCCTGCGGGGGCGGCTACTTGTCGATGTCGCCGACGACGAAGAAGAGCGATCCCAGAATGGCCACCATGTCGGCGACCAGGGTGCCCGGCAGCAGCTCGGTGAGCGCCTGGATGTTGTTGAACGAGGCGGAGCGGAGCTTCAGCCGGTACGGGGTCTTCTCGCCCTTGGACACCAGGTAGTAGCCGTTGATGCCGAGCGGGTTCTCGGTCCACGCGTAGGTGTGGCCCTCCGGGGCCTTCAGCACCTTGGGCAGCCGCTGGTTGATCGGCCCCGGCGCCAGGTCGCCCATCCGGTCCAGGCAGGCGTCCGCGAGATCCAGGGAGTTGTGCGTCTGCCCCAGCAGGCACTCGAACCGTGCCAGGCAGTCCCCCTCGGAGGCGGTGACCACCTTGAGCGTGTCCTGGAGCTCCCCGTACGCGAGGTACGGCTCGTCGCGCCGCAGATCGAAGTCGACGCCCGAGGCACGGGCGATCGGTCCGGACACCCCGTACGCGTGCACGGCCTCGGCGGAGAGGACACCCACCCCGCGGGTACGGCCCCGGAAGATCTCGTTGCCGAGCACCAGCTTGTCGTACACGTCCATCCGCGACCGCACCGAGGCGATCGAGTGCCGTGCACGGCCGAGCCAGCCCGCGGGAAGGTCCTCCTTGAGGCCGCCGACCCGGTTGAACATGTAGTGCATCCGGCCGCCGGAGATCTCCTCCATCACGGCCTGGAGCTCCTCGCGTTCCCGGAACGCGTGGAACATCGGGGTGATCCCGCCCAGTTCGAGAGGGTAGGAGCCGAGGAACATCAGGTGGTTGAGCACCCGGTTCAGCTCGGCGAGCAGCGTCCGGGTCCACACGGCGCGCTCGGGGACCTCCATGCCGAGCATGCGCTCGACGGCCATGACGACACCCAGCTCGTTGGAGAACGCCGACAGCCAGTCGTGGCGGTTGGCGAGCATCACGATCTGCCGGTAGTCCCGGGCCTCGAAAAGCTTCTCCGCGCCCCGGTGCATATAGCCGATGACCGGCTCGGCGTGCTGGATCCGCTCGCCGTCGATGACGAGACGCAGGCGGAGCACGCCGTGTGTCGAGGGATGCTGCGGGCCGATGTTGAGCACCATGTCGGTGCTCTCTGCCGCGCCGCCGATGCCGACCGTCGTCTCCGTCATGCCGGACAGTATCCCCCGGGTACGCGGGGCGCCGTCCCGGACCCCGCCCCTGACCCGCGCCTCAGACGCCGGAGGGGCCCACAGGTGTCCGCACGCGTTGCAGCAGCCACCCGAAATCGCCCAGTCCGCCGCGTGCCGTGAGCTCCGCGGCCTCGCCCGACGCGGAGAGCGCCCGGACGTAGCCGGTGGGGTCGGTCGACGCCATGGAGAGCGGCGGCCGTTCACCGCTGACACCCAGTTCCCGGAGCGCCGCACGCTGATCACGCACCTCGGCGGGTACCCCGGCCACTGCGCTCCCCGCCTCGGCGCACGCGTCCAGCGCCACATGGGACGTGAGGTCGCAGCTGCCGTCCGGCACCGGAGGCACCTCGCGGCCCGCGCGGAACCCGGTCAGCGTTCCGTACGGCGGCCTCGCCTCCCGTACATGCGCGTAGTCGGCCGCCACCGCCAGGCCCCCGGCCAGTGAAGCGACCGCCCGCGCCCACGCCTCGTCACGCGGCAGCCCGATCTCCGCCCGGTCGCCGGGATCGGTCAGCGGCCACCAGCGGCGCAGCCACTCCGCGTCCGCCCCGGTCACTGCCTCGCCCAGTCGCTCGGCACCGTCCGCCCGCCGGACGTGGACATAGCGCGCCACCCCGTCGGCGTCGGCCTCGGCGATCTCCGTCGGGACGTTGTCCAGCCATTCGTTGGCGAACAGCAGCCCGGTGACCCCGCGCGGAATCTCCGCGCACCACTCGATCCGGGGATCGAGGCCGGGCGGGCGCGCTGCGATCTCCACCGCGTACGCCCGCACCTGCAACCCGGCGGGCACGGCCGCCAGCACACCCGTCAGCAGCTCGCCCCGGCCCGCGCCCACATCCACCAGGGAGACCTCGTCCGTGCCCAGCTCCCGCGCGGTCTGTGCCAGCAGCCGGGCTACGGCGGTGGCGAAGAGCGGAGAGGCGTGCACCGACGTACGGAAATGTCCCGCCGGCCCCTCCGGCCTCCGGTAAAAGCCCTCGTCCCCGTACAAAGCGGTCTCAGCCGCTTCCCGCCATCCGCACCAGTCATCCGTCACGTAGGCAAGTCTCCACCTTGGGGAGTACGGTCCCAGGACCTGGATCGGCCCTCCGGCTGACCCGGGCACCGATCAGCTATCCCTACGCTGGGTTACGTGCAGCGCCTCTACGACTTCATCCGCAGACACCCGACGGGCGTCGACAGTTTCTGGGCTGTCTTCCTCCTCGGGCTCTCCGGCGTGTCGATGGTGGCCGAAGCGCCCGGTGACGCGCGGGAGCGCCTCCTCTCGGTGCCGATCGTCCTGGGCCTCTGCACCGTCGTCGCGCTGCGCCGGCGGGCTCCCGAGAAGATGCTGCTGCTCACCCTCGCGATGGGCATCGCACAGCTGGTGCTGGACGTCCCGCCCGGTATCGCGGACTTCGCGATGCTCGTGATCATCTTCACCGTGGCCTGCGTCGGGGAGCGCTGGGCGTCCCGGCTCGCCCTGGTCTGCAGTCTCGGCGCGGCCGGTCTCTCGCGGCTGCGCTGGCCGGAGGAAAGCAGCAACGGCAGCTGGGTGCAGGCGGTCTTCGTCGTGGTCGTCATGACGGTGCCCTTCGTGCTCGCCTGGGTGCTCGGCGACTCGATGCGCACCCGGCGCGCCTACTTCGACCAGCTGGAGGAGCGCGCCGCCCGGCTGGAGCGGGAGCGCGAGGCGCAGTCGAAGGTCGCGGTGGCCGCGGAGCGCGCCCGGATCGCCCGTGAACTGCACGATGTGGTCGCCCACAACGTCTCGGTGATGGTGGTCCAGGCCGACGGCGCCGCGTACGTCATGGACGCGACACCGGATCAGGCGAGGCAGGCGCTGGAGACCATTTCGAGCACCGGCCGCCAGGCGCTCGCCGAGATGCGCAGGCTGCTCGGGGTGCTGCGCACCGGTGACGCCCCGGAGAGCGGGGAGTACGTGCCGCAGCCCGATGTCGGGCAGATCGAGGACCTGATCGAGCAGGTCAGGCAGACCGGCCTGGCGGTGGACTTCAAGATCGAGGGCACTCCGCGCTCCCTGCCCAGCGGGGTGGAGCTGACCGCGTACCGCATCGTGCAGGAAGCCCTCACCAACACCCGCAAGCACGGCGGCCCGGATGCCGGTGCCAGCGTCCGGCTGGTCTACTTCGACGACGGCCTCGGGCTCCTCGTCGAGGACGACGGCCGCGGCGCGGCGCATGAACTGTACGAGGACGGCGGCGCCGACGGAGCCGGCCACGGGATGATCGGCATGCGGGAGCGGGTCGGCATGGTCGGCGGCACGCTGGACGCGGGGCCGCGTCCCGGCGGCGGATTCCGGATCAGCGCGCTGCTGCCGCTGAAGCCCGGCCACTAGACGTACCGAAAAGCCCGCAGACCCTCTGATCAGGAACAGGACACCTCATGGCGATCCGCGTGATGCTCGTCGACGATCAGGTGCTGCTGCGCACCGGGTTCCGGATGGTGCTCGCCGCCCAGCCGGACATGGAGGTCGTGGCCGAGGCCGGTGACGGCGCTGAGGCGATCGAGGTGCTGCGCGCCACCGCCGTCGACGTGGTGCTGATGGACGTACGCATGCCGAGACTGGACGGTGTCGAGGCGACCCGCCGCATCTGCGCGCAGCCCGATCCGCCGAAGGTGCTCATCCTGACGACGTTCGACCTGGACGAGTACGCGTTCTCCGGGCTGAAGGCGGGAGCCAGCGGCTTCATGCTCAAGGACGTGCCGCCCGGCGAACTGCTCGCCGCGATCCGTGCCGTGCACAGCGGTGACGCGGTCGTCGCCCCGTCCACCACCCGCCGGCTGCTGGACCGCTTCTCCTCGATGCTGCCCAGCAGCGGCAAGGACCCCAAGCACAAGCACATCGAGAAGCTCACCGAGCGGGAACGCGAAGTGATGATGCTGGTCGCCCAGGGCCTGTCGAACGGCGAGATCGCGGCGCGGCTGGTGCTGTCCGAGGCGACCGTGAAGACCCATGTCGGCCGCATCCTGACGAAGCTGAACCTGCGTGACCGGGTGCAGGTCGTCGTCCTCGCGTACGAGACGGGCCTGGTCCGGGCCGGCGGCGGCGGAACCGCCTGATCCGCACGTGGCGGGCAGGCCCTAACGCAGGACCCCCTCCAGGAAGTCGCTGCCGAGCCGGCTCACCGCGGTCAGGTCCAGCTGGTGCAGGGCGTACCGGCCGCGTCGCCTGGTGGTGAGGAGACCGGCCTTCTTCAGTACCGAGAGATGGCGGGAGACCTCGGGGGCCGTGATTCCGTGCGAGTCGGCGAGTTCGCCGGTGGAGTACGGGGAACGGGCGAGGTGGCGGCACAGGCGCATCCGCATCGGGTGGGCCAGTGCCTCCATCCGGAGCTGGAGCAGTTCCACGGAGGCGGGGGACGGCAGCTCGGGGCGGTGCACCGGGTAGTGGATCACCGGGCGCCAGCCCGGGGCGTGCAGCACCATGAGATGCGGCCAGCCGAACGCGGTCGGTATGAGCGTCAGCCCGGCGCCGACGGCAGGGTCGGTGGCGTCGGCCCGGTCCTCCGTCAGCTTGTCGACACTGATCCGGGTCCCGCTCTCGTTCAGCGAAAGGGCGGCGGAGACCGCGCGCACCGCCTCGTCGAGCCCCTTGTGCCGCAGCAGCTCCGTCTTGTGCCGGGCGTCGGCGACGAGCTGCACCCGCACACGCCGCCAGGTGTCTTCGAAGAACGCCTGATCGCAGTCCTCCAGGAGGCGCCGGATCCAGCTGCGTACGGAGCCGGGGCCGCCCAGCAGCTGCTGGGCGAACTGCAGCTGCTGCGGGCCACGGGTGGCGGCCATGTCCAGTGCGCGGGCCCGCGTCGTCGCGTCCGTCAGCGCGGACCGCGCTCCGATGTCGTAGTGGCTGGCGCAGGTGAATTCCAGAGCGGCGTCGACGAAGCGCTCGTCGTCCAGCTCGTCGAGGATGTCCAGGTCCTCTGCGAGGCTCGCCCCGGTCCTGCCGGCACCGCCGCGCACCCCGGCGAACGGAGTGAAGATGTCCGAGAGGGGGTTGCGCCAGAGGAAGTCCGCCTCGTGCAGCCGGTCCGCGAGGTCGGGCTCCAGGGCGGCGGAGGTCGCGGTCGCCCAGCCGTGCAGTCCCGGATGGTGGCCGGGCTCGGAGAGCGCATGCAGGGCCAGCCCCAGCTCGGCGAGGGGCGAGGTCTCGAAAACGATGCGGTCGGCGGGCAGGCCCGCGATGTCGATGGTCACGCTCACCCCTCCATGATGCGGGGTACGGGGACGGGGCCACGCGCCATTTGACGGTGCTCGTCAATCCACGCGCCGCCCGGCCGCGACCGGCTCACCCTGAAGTCATGGACGCCATTCAGCAGCACATGCTCGACAGCTACCGCGCAGCTCAGCACGGTGAAGCGCCTCCGCCGCCACCCGGCCGGCACGACAGGGAGGTGCTGAGGGAACTCCGCAGACGCCTCCGGACCCGGACGGCCGCGAACCGTCCGCAGCCCCGCCCCTAGGGCCTGCCTACACCAGCCGCTTCACGAACTCCGCCACCGCGCCCCGTACATCCGGGCCCGTCCACTCCAGACCCTCCGCGGCCACCGTGACCTCGGTGAAGGAGACCCCGGGCGGCGTCGACGGCCCGGTGAACCACCGGCGGAACAGTCCCACCCCGGTCTCCTCCGCCTGCCGCACCGAGGCCTCGTTCAGCACATCCGCCCCGTACGGCAGCCAGACCTGGAACTGGTGGGTGTGCGGGGGCTCCGGATGCACCCGGAACCACGGGACCCGCGACTCCGTGAAGCCCTCGGCCAGCGCCCCGGCCACCACCTTGGCGTGCGCCACGTACGCGGGCAGTCTCGGCAGCTCCCGGTCGAGGCCCAGCAGCGCGGAGAGCGCCGCCGGGTACTGCTGGAAGACCTGTCCGCCGTACCGGTGGCGCCACGTCCGCGCCTCCTCGACCAGCACATCGGGACCGGCGAGCACGGCCCCGGAGAGACCGCCGAGGGACTTGTAGAACGACACGTACACACTGTCCGCCAGACCGGCGATCTCGGAGAGCTCGCGCCCGAAGTGCGGGCCGCACTCCCACAGCCGCGCACCGTCCAGGTGGACCACCGCGTCCCGCTCACGCGCGGCAGCCACCACGTCCTTCAGCGCCTCCCACTCGGGCAGGACGAAACCGGCGTCCCGCAGTGGCAGTTCCAGCATCAGCGTGCCGAACGGCTCGGGGAAGTCCCGGATCTCGTCGGCCGTGGGCAGCCGTGGTGCGGACGTCGGATGCACCGTACGCAGCCCGCTCACGGCACTCAGCGCGCCCCGCTCGTGCACCTCGGGGTGCGAGAGGGGGTGCAGGGCCACGGCCGTGCTGCCGGTCCGCCCCGCCCAGCAGCGCAGCGCGACCTGCTGGGCCATCGTCCCGGTCGGGAAGAACGCCGCGGCCTCCATGCCGAGCAGTCCGGCAACCCGTCGCTCGACCTCGCCGACGACCCCGTCCCCGTATAAATCCGTCCAGTCGTCCAGGTCGTGGACGGCGCCCGCGTCGGCCGCGAGCGCGGTCAGCCGCTCGCCGATCGTGGCCTCCGCCGACGACCGCGAGAGGATCCTCGCGGACCGCTGCCACGCGACCAGCCTGCGCTGCCGCTCCTTCTGCCCATCGGTGTCCGTCATGGGACGATCATTACCCGCGCCACCGACATCGTCCGACCGGATTTCCGCCGGAGCCGCAGAGTTACCCACAGGCTGTGGACAGCCGTGAGGCACCGCGAAACGCTGGCGTAGCATGCAGAGATATCGTCCGGTACCCCCCGCGGACTGGAACGGAAGGCCATCGCCGCGTGAATACGACAACTTCGAAGGACTCCCTCGACGCGAGGGACCGCCCCGCCCGCCTCACGGTCGGCGTCGTCGGCGCCGGCCGGGTGGGCCCCGCCCTCGCCGCCGCGCTCCAGCTCGCCGGGCACCGCCCGGTGGCGGTGTCGGGTGTCTCCGACGCCTCGGTGCGCCGGGCGGCGGCCCTGCTCCCCGACGTACCCCTGGTGCCGCCCGCCGAGGTGTTGGCGCGCGCCGAACTGGTGCTGCTGACCGTCCCCGACGACGCGCTGCCCGGTCTGGTCGAGGGACTTGCCGAGACCGGCGCCGTACGCCCGGGACAGCTGATCGTCCACACGTCGGGGCGGTACGGGACCAAGGTGCTCGACCCCGCCCGGCGGGCCGGGGCGCTGCCCCTCGCCCTGCACCCGGCGATGACGTTCACCGGCAGCTCCGTCGACGTCCAGCGGCTGGCGGGCTGCTCGTTCGGCGTCACAGCCCCCGTGGAGCTGAGACTCGCCGCCGAGGCCCTGGTCATCGAGATGGGCGGCGAGCCCGAATGGATCGCGGAGGAGTCCCGTCCGCTCTACCACGCGGCGCTCGCCCTCGGTGCGAACCACCTGGTCACCCTGGTCGCCGAGGCCATGGAACTGCTGACGAAGGCCGGGGTCTCCGCCCCCGACCGGATGCTCGGCCCGCTCCTCGGGGCGGCGCTCGACAACGCCCTGCGCTCCGGCGACGCGGCGCTGACCGGACCCGTCGCCCGCGGTGACGCGGGTACGGTCGCGGCGCACATCGGCGAGCTGCGCGCGCACGCCCCGGAGACGGTGGCCGGATACCTCGCGATGGCCCGCGCCACGGCCGGCCGGGCCCTCGCGCACGGCATGCTCAAGCCCGAGCTCGCGGAGGACCTGCTCGACGTCCTGGCCGACGGCGGCAGGGGCGCCGGCACGGGCGGCCCCGAAGGCGCCGGACCGGGGGAGGCCCGATGAGCGCCCCGCACCCGGGCGCCGAGGCCGCCTCGGAGTCCACTCCCGCCCTCCTGCACACCGCGTCCGAACTGCACGCACTGCACCGCCCGGCCGGGGCGCGACGCGTCGTCGTCATGACGATGGGCGCACTCCACGAAGGCCACGCCACCCTGATCCGTACCGCACGCTCCGCCGCGGGCCCGGCCGGCCAGGTCGTGGTCACCGTCTTCGTGAACCCGCTCCAGTTCGGTGAGGCGGCCGACCTCGACCGCTACCCGCGCACGCTCGACGCCGACCTCGCGGTCGCCGCCGCGGCGGGCGCCGACGTGGTCTTCGCACCCTCGGCCGACGAGGTCTACCCCGGCGGCGAACCCCAGGTCCGCATCACCGCGGGCCCCATGGGCGAGCGCCTGGAAGGCGCCGCGCGCCCCGGGCACTTCGACGGCATGCTCACCGTCGTCGCCAAGCTGCTCCACCTCACCCGCCCCGACGAGGCGCTCTACGGGCAGAAGGACGCCCAGCAGCTGGCGCTGATCCGCCGCATGGTGCGTGATCTCAACTTCGGCGTCGAGATCACGGGCGTACCCACCGTCCGCGACCCCGACGGCCTCGCGCTCTCCAGCCGCAACCGTTTCCTCTCGGCGCAGGAGCGGCACACCGCGCTCGCACTGCCCCGGGCCCTGTTCGCGGCCCGCGACCGGCTGGCCGCCCAGCAGGCACTGCACGAGCGCGCGACGGCCACCACGGCGAGCGTGAGCCGGGTCGCGGGGCTCGCCGCGCTCGGTGAGTCCCGCGCGGCGGCCGACACCCAGGCCGTGGCATTGGCCCGGCCCAGCGGCGGCCCCGCGGCGGTCCGGGCCGCGGCCCGCCTCGTCCTGGACGACGCCTCCAGGGAACAGCCGCCGCTCGCCGTGGACTATCTCGCCCTCGTCGATCCGGCGGACTTCACCGAGATCCCCGACGACCGCGACCACGGCGAGGCGATCCTCGCCGTGGCGGCCCGGGTGGGCGCCACCCGGCTGATCGACAACATCCCGCTGACCTTCGGAGCCCTCACGTGACCGGAATACGGCTGACCGCCCCCGCCCCCGGCTGGGCCATCGACGCGGACGTCGTCGTGGTCGGCTCGGGCGTGGCCGGTCTCACCACCGCACTGCGCTGTGCCGCCGCCGGCCTCGCCACCGTCGTCGTCACCAAGGCCCGCCTCGACGACGGGTCCACCCGCTGGGCGCAGGGCGGCATCGCGGCGGCACTCGGCGAGGGCGACACCCCCGAACAGCACCTCGCGGACACCCTGGTCGCGGGCGCGGGCCTCTGCGACGAGACGGCGGTGCGCACCCTGGTCACCGAGGGTCCCGACGCCGTGCGCAGGCTGATCGACACCGGCGCGCTCTTCGACAAGACGGAGAGCGGCGACATCGCCCTGACCCGCGAGGGCGGCCACCACCGCCGCCGCATCGCGCACGCGGGCGGCGACGCGACGGGCGCCGAGATCTCCCGTGCCCTGGTCGAGGCGGTGCGCTCGGCGGCCCTCCACACCATCGAGAACGCCCTGGTACTGGACCTCCTCACCGACGCCGAAGGCCGTACGGCGGGAGTCACCCTGCACGTCATGGGCGAGGGTCAGCACGACGGTGTGGGCGCGGTCCGTGCCCCCGCGGTCGTCCTCGCCACCGGCGGCATGGGCCAGGTCTTCTCCGCCACCACCAACCCGTCGGTGTCCACGGGCGACGGCGTGGCCCTGGCGCTGCGGGCCGGCGCAGAGGTCTCCGACCTGGAGTTCGTCCAGTTCCACCCGACGGTCCTGTTCCTCGGCGCGGACTCGGAGGGCCAGCAGCCCCTCGTATCGGAAGCGGTACGGGGCGAGGGCGCCCACCTGGTCGACGCGTCCGGGACACGCTTCATGCTCGGGCAGCACGAGCTGGCGGAGCTGGCCCCGCGCGACATCGTCGCCAAGGCCATCACCCGCCGGATGCACGAGCACGGCACCGAGCACATGTATCTGGACGCCCGTCACTTCGGCGCCGAGATGTGGGAGCACCGCTTCCCCACCATCCTGGCGGCCTGCCGCGCCCACGGCATCGACCCGGTCACCGAACCGGTCCCGGTCGCTCCCGCCGCGCACTACGCCTCGGGCGGCATCCGCACCGACCTCGGCGGCCGTACGACGGTCCCCGGGCTCTACGCGTGCGGCGAGGTCGCCTGTACGGGCGTGCACGGCGCGAACCGGCTGGCCTCCAACTCCCTTCTCGAAGGTCTGGTCTTCGCGGAGCGCATCGCGGACGGCATCGTGCGGGACCGGCCGGAGCGTACGGAGGCGGTGGAGCCCGTCGGCGGCAGCACCTCGCCCCTCCTGGTCCCCGAATCGCGTGCGGCGATCCAGCGGATCATGACGCGGGGCGCCGGAGTCATCCGCTCCGCGGCCAGTCTCGCCACCGCGGCCCAGGAGCTGGACGCCCTGCACCGCACCGCCGCCGACGACGCGGACGCGGCCGAACCCAAGGTGGCCGTGCCCGGCGTGGACGCCTGGGAGGCCACCAACCTGCTCCTGGTCTCGCGGGTCCTGGTCGCCGCGGCCCGTGAGCGCGAGGAGACGCGCGGCTGCCACTGGCGCGAGGACCGGCCCGACCGGGACGACGAGCACTGGCGCCGCCACCTCGTCGTACGCATCGCCCCCGACCGGCGGCTGGTCGTCGGCCGTACGGAGACCGCCGCATTCCCGCCCGTACGGGCCACCGAGACACCAGACTGCTCAAGCACCCCGAACCACCACGCCGACGCCCCCGAGGAGCCGCAACCGTGAGCACGCCCGAAGAGAATCCGCGCCCCACGCCCGTGGACGTACCGCTGATCCAGATCGGCGCGCCCGCTCCCGCCGCGGACGGCTGCGGCGACGGCTGCGGCTGCGCCGACGGGTACGACCCCGACGGCCTGGAGTGCGGTCTGGACCCGGCCCTCGCCCAGTTGCTGGCCGACGCCGGTCTTGACCCCGTCCAGGTCGAGGACGTCGCCCATGTCGCGATCGAGGAGGACCTCGACGGCGGGGTGGACGTCACGACCGTGGCGACGGTCCCCGAGGACGCCGTGGTGACCGGTGACTTCACCGCGCGCGAGGCGGGCGTCGTCGCCGGAATCCACATCGCGGAAGCGGTTCTCTCGATCGTCTGTACGGACGAGTTCGAGGTCGAGCGGCACGTCGAGGACGGCGACCGCGTCGCCCCCGGCCAGAAGCTGCTGACCGTCACCACCCGCACCCGTGACCTGCTCACCGGCGAGCGCAGCGCCCTCAACCTGCTCTGCAGGCTCTCGGGCATCGCGACCGCCACGCGCGCCTGGGCCGATGTGCTCGAAGGCACGAAGGCCAAGGTCCGCGACACCCGCAAGACGACCCCCGGACTGCGTGCGATGGAGAAGTACGCGGTGCGCTGCGGCGGCGGCGTCAACCACCGCATGTCGCTCTCGGACGCGGCGCTCGTCAAGGACAACCACGTGGTCGCGGCGGGCGGTGTGGCGGAGGCGTTCAAGCGGGTCAGGGAAGCGTTCCCCGACGTACCGATCGAGGTCGAGGTCGACACGCTGCAGCAGGTCCGCGAGGTCCTGGACGCGGGCGCCGACCTGATCCTGCTGGACAACTTCACCCCGTCGCAGACGGAGGAGGCGGTGGCCCTCGTCGGCGGCCGTGCCGTGCTGGAGTCCTCCGGCCGGCTCTCCCTCGACTCCGCGCGCGCCTACGCAGCGGCGGGCGTCGACTACCTGGCCGTCGGCGCGCTCACCCACTCCTCGCCGATCCTCGACATCGGCCTGGACTTCCGCGACACCGATGGGGCCGGCATCTGATGCTGCTCACCATCGACGTCGGCAACTCGCACACCGTCCTCGGCCTGTTCGACGGCGAGGAGATCGTCGAGCACTGGCGGATCTCGACCGATTCCCGTCGTACGGCGGACGAGCTCGCCGTACTGCTCCAGGGCCTGATGGGCATGCACCCGCTGCTCGGGGTGGAGCTCGGCGACGGTATCGAGGGGATCGCGATCTGCTCGACCGTCCCCGCGGTGCTGCACGAGCTCCGCGAGGTCACCCGCCGGTACTACGGAGACGTCCCGGCGATCCTCGTGGAGCCGGGCGTCAAGACCGGTGTGCCGGTCCTGACGGACAACCCGAAGGAGGTCGGCGCCGACCGCATCATCAACGCGGTCGCCGCGGTCGAGCTCTACGGCGGTCCGGCGATCGTGGTGGACCTCGGCACGGCCACCACCTTCGACGCGGTCTCGGCGCGCGGGGAGTACACCGGCGGCGTGATCGCGCCCGGCATCGAGATCTCGGTGGAGGCGCTCGGGGTCAAGGGCGCCCAGCTCCGCAAGATCGAGCTGGCCAGGCCGCGCAGCGTCATCGGCAAGAACACCGTCGAAGCCATGCAGTCCGGCATCGTGTACGGCTTCGCGGGCCAGATCGACGGCGTCGTGACGCGGATGAAGAAAGAGCTCGCGGCCGACCCGGACGACGTCACCGTCATCGCGACCGGTGGCCTTGCTCCGATGGTGTTGGGGGAGTCCTCCGTCATCGACGAACACGAGCCCTGGCTGACGCTCATCGGCCTGCGTCTCGTGTACGAGCGCAACATCGCCCGGCTCTGAGGCACGCGGCGCAACCTGCGGGAACGGTCCTGGCGGCGCGTCGGAGGACGCCGCGCCGCCGACGGCCAGTTAAGCGGATTTTGTCCGTTTAGCACGTATTGTCGCGTTATGCCCACGCCCTACGGATCACGCGGCGGCATGGCGTTCAGCGCGGACGAGCTGCGTGTGCTCCGACGCGTTCTCGCCATCGCCCTCCACCCCACGCCCCTGCCCGAAGAGGATGTCCAGGACTGCCTGCGGCTCGCGGGGGCCGTGGACGAGGCGGTCGGTGAGGCGGGTCGGCTGCGCGCGTTCCTGCTCGCCGATCTCGCCCGCTACCGCGATGCCCTCCCCGGCTCCGTCTCCGGCTACCTGGAGCTCCTCCAGGACGCCCTGGCCGCCGGATACGACCCCCGCCCCGACGATCTGGCCGCCCTGCGCGCACTGCGCGGGAAACCGCTCGCGGCGGCGCTCCTGGAGCGCTGCCAGGTGCTCGCGGAGCGCTCGGTCCGCGCCCGCCTCGCCGGCCGCGCGGTCGCCGTGACGGCCCCGGCCCCCCGCAGCCGCCTGCTCGCCCTGCCGGGCGGCCTCGCCGCCGCCAAGGAACCCGACCGCCCCAAGGCCCCGCCGGTACCGGCCCGCCCCCCGGCTCCCGCGGAGCGCCCCGGAGAGCGCCCCATGCCGAAGCCCTCCGAGGTCTTCCCGCCCCGCCGTCGCCCCGTGACCCCGTCCGAGGAACGCGCCGCGGGATGACAGGTCCGCCGCGCCCTCCCCGGGAGGGCGCGGTCTCCGGCCGGGCGGGGCTCGCTACTCTGGACGGCATGGACTACGTATCCGCGCTCCTGCCCCCCGTGGTGATGGCCGCTTTCTTCATCGGTCTTGTCGTGACGATCGTCAAGAGTCAGGGCGGTCCGAACAAGGCCAAGGAGGACGCGGCCGTGGATGCCGCGATCTCCCGTGCGGAGTCGGTCCACCAGAACCCACGGGCCGAAGGCGTCTGACCGCGCCCGACCCAGGACCCGAGAAGGGCGTACGGCTCGTGAGTGACGAGCTGTACGCCCTTTTGCTGTGTAAATAACAGTCCATTCCAGACATCTAGCACTAAGGTGACGCTGTGCCTCGCCAATTGGGAGAGCTGGAAGACGCCGTGATGACACGGGTCTGGCAATGGAACCGTCCGGTCACCGTGCGGGAAGTTCTTGAGGACCTTCAGCAGGAACGGTCCATCGCGTACACGACCGTCATGACGGTAATGGACAATCTCCATCAGAAGGGCTGGGTACGCAGGGAAGTAGACGGCCGCGCATATCGATATACGGCGGTCTCGACCCGTGCCGCGTACTCGGCCGCACTGATGAACGAAGCCTGGTCCCGCAGTGACAACCCCGCAGCGGCTCTTGTCGCCTTCTTCGGCATGATGTCGGCCGAACAGCGCGAGGCTCTCCAGGACGCGATGCGTATGGTTCTGCCCACCTTCCCCGAAGCGCCCGCAAGTCCGGCCGGTGAGACAACCCCGGCCGATGACACGGAGCCGGAGACCGGGCGATAGCGTCTGGGCATGTCCTCAGAGCTGCCGCAAACCCAGCCGGATACCGAGTTTCATACCGACCCGTCGGTAAATAGGCCCGCCATCACCGTCCGACGCGCCAGGACCACCGATGTGACATCGGTGCGCGGTCTCCTTGACGGGTACGTCTCCGAGGGCATCCTGCTCGACAAAGCAACGGTGACGCTTTACGAGGACATCCAGGAGTTCTGGGTCGCGGAACGCGACGAGGACGCCCGCGTCATCGGTTGCGGCGCACTCCATGTGATGTGGGAAGACCTCGCCGAAGTGCGCACTCTTGCCGTCGACCACAGCATCAAGGGCGCAGGAGTGGGGCACCAAGTGCTGGACAAGCTCTTGCAGACCGCGCGCTGGCTGGGGGTGCGCAGGGTTTTCTGTCTCACCTTCGAAGTGGACTTCTTCGCGAAGCACGGCTTCGTCGAGATCGGAGAGACGCCGGTCGACACAGATGTCTACAGTGAGCTGCTGCGTTCCTATGACGAGGGTGTCGCGGAGTTCCTCGGTCTCGAACGAGTGAAGCCGAACACCTTGGGCAACAGCCGGATGCTTCTGCACCTGTGATCGGCAGAAGACGCCGGAACCCTATGTCCGAATCGCGCATGTTTCCCGCGTTCTTGCACTCCTGAACCTCTCCCAGGGGTTTGTGTTTTCCGGGGAAAAGCGGTTTCCTTTCCGCGTACTACATTTTCGATGAAAGGAAATCCAGTGGCACAGAAGGTTCAGGTCCTTCTTGTCGATGACCTCGACGGCGGCGAGGCGGACGAGACAGTGACGTTCGCACTTGACGGCAAGACGTACGAGATCGACCTCACCACGACCAACGCGGACAAGCTCCGTGGTCTTCTTGAGCCGTACACCAAGGGTGGCCGTCGCACCGGTGGCCGCGCAGCGACCGGCCGTGGCAAGGGCCGCGCCGTCGTCGGTGGCAACAAGGACACTGCCGAGATCCGTAAGTGGGCCCGCGAGAACGGCCACAATGTGAATGACCGCGGCCGTGTTCCCGCGGAGATCCGTGAGGCTTACGAGAAGGCCAACGGCTGAGCTGTCGGCCTTTCGGTCAGCAGCCCGGTCCGGGCACGCGTCAGCCGCGCCCGGTGGCATTCCGTCGCGGTCACGTCCACCAGTCGTGCGAGATCGGGAACATCCCCACCCCTGTTCCCGAAGCCGGCGAGAGCCGGGAGCACCGGCTCGACCTCATGCCTCGGCTCGGGGGGCCGCAGCCAGAGCGCGGCCCCCGGCGAGCCGGCCGACCGGCCCGGCGGTGCCGGGGCGGTGATCCAGCCGCCGGTACCGACGGCGGTCAGATCCAGGGCGATGCCGCCCCACTCCAGCCAGTCGAGCAGCCCCGGCAACTCATCGGAGCTTCCCGCGGCCACCAGCAGCCGCATCCGCTGCCCGTCCAGCGCCACAGGGCCCGTACGCCCCAGCCGCCGCAGCGCGGCGTGACCGGCGTCGGCAGGCAGCTCCAGCACGTCGAAACGCAGCCCGGTCAGCAGGCGCACCGGCGGGCCGTCGGCCGTGGCCCAGCCCAGCTCGCGTTCGTACCAGCGCGCCCAGTCGTCGGCTTCGGGCGACGAGCGGGGAGGCGGGACGGTGAGGGCCATGCCCGATGAACCGTCGAATCACCCCCGGGGTTACGCAGAGTCCGCGAGTGATTGCCCGGAGTGGCCGTCGCGGGGGCGTGTGGACGTATACGGGAGCGCAAAGATGTTCGCCCGTAGCTGAGGGAACCGGTGCGCGCCGCATGGACTGTCAGTGATTGCGGGTAAGACATCCCTAGTGGGAAGGGGCGACACGCAGGTCGATACGTCTCACGTTCGCCATCGGCGTACTGGCGAAAGGGGTATCTGCCTGGCCTGCGGGAACATCGTCTCGCACCATCGGGTTGGAGCAGTTGTCGGCGTTCCGGGCAGGAGGCCAAGAACGGGTGTCGGCAGTTGGAATGAGCGGTCCCCGCTTGCGGGACTAAGCTGCGGAAGGACAGGGAGGGGACCGACCCCTTACTGCCTGACCGCTCTGAGGAGCGATTAACGATGTTCGAGAGGTTCACCGACCGCGCGCGGCGGGTTGTCGTCCTGGCTCAGGAAGAAGCCCGGATGCTCAACCACAACTACATCGGCACCGAGCACATCCTCCTGGGCCTGATCCACGAGGGTGAGGGTGTCGCCGCTAAGGCCCTGGAGAGCCTCGGGATTTCGCTCGAGGCGGTCCGCCAGCAGGTGGAGGAGATCATCGGTCAGGGCCAGCAGGCCCCGTCCGGACACATCCCCTTCACTCCCCGAGCCAAGAAGGTCCTGGAGCTCTCGCTCCGCGAGGCCCTTCAGCTGGGCCACAACTACATCGGCACCGAGCACATCCTGCTCGGCCTGATCCGCGAGGGCGAGGGCGTCGCAGCCCAGGTCCTCGTGAAGCTGGGCGCCGACCTGAACCGGGTGCGGCAGCAGGTCATCCAGCTGCTCTCCGGGTACTCGGGAGGCAAGGAGGCGGCCACAGCAGGCGGCCCCGCGGAGGGCACGCCCTCCACGTCCCTGGTGCTCGACCAGTTCGGCCGGAATCTCACCCAGGCCGCTCGTGAATCCAAGCTCGACCCGGTCATCGGGCGCGAGAAGGAGATCGAGCGGGTCATGCAGGTGCTGTCCCGCCGTACCAAGAACAACCCGGTTCTCATCGGCGAGCCCGGCGTCGGCAAGACGGCGGTCGTCGAGGGCCTGGCACAGGCCATCGTCAAGGGCGAGGTGCCCGAGACCCTCAAGGACAAGCACCTCTACACGCTCGACCTCGGTGCCCTGGTCGCGGGTTCCCGCTACCGCGGTGACTTCGAGGAGCGCCTGAAGAAGGTCCTCAAGGAGATCCGCACCCGCGGCGACATCATCCTGTTCATCGACGAGCTCCACACCCTGGTGGGTGCGGGCGCCGCCGAGGGCGCGATCGACGCCGCGAGCATCCTCAAGCCCATGCTGGCGCGAGGCGAGCTCCAGACCATCGGCGCCACGACGCTCGACGAGTACCGCAAGCACCTGGAGAAGGACGCCGCTCTCGAGCGACGCTTCCAGCCCATCCAGGTCGCGGAGCCGTCGCTGCCGCACACCATCGAGATCCTCAAGGGCCTGCGCGACCGTTACGAGGCCCATCACCGGGTCTCCATCACGGACGAGGCGCTGGTCCAGGCCGCGACGCTGGCCGACCGGTACATCTCGGACCGCTTCCTGCCGGACAAGGCGATCGACCTGATCGACGAGGCCGGTTCCCGGATGCGCATCCGCCGGATGACCGCGCCGCCGGACCTCCGCGAGTTCGACGAGAAGATCGCGGGTGTCCGCCGCGACAAGGAGTCGGCGATCGACTCCCAGGACTTCGAGAAGGCGGCGTCTCTCCGCGACAAGGAGAAGCAGCTGCTGGCGGCGAAGACCAAGCGGGAGAAGGAGTGGAAGGCCGGCGACATGGACGTCGTCGCCGAGGTCGACGGCGAGCTCATCGCCGAAGTCCTGGCCACGGCCACCGGCATCCCGGTCTTCAAGCTGACGGAGGAGGAGTCCTCCCGTCTGCTGCGCATGGAGGACGAGCTCCACAAGCGCGTCATCGGGCAGAAGGACGCCATCAAGGCCCTCTCGCAGGCGATCCGCCGTACGCGAGCCGGTCTGAAGGACCCGAAGCGCCCCGGTGGCTCGTTCATCTTCGCCGGTCCGTCCGGTGTCGGTAAGACCGAGCTCTCCAAGACGCTCGCCGAATTCCTCTTCGGCGACGAGGACGCGCTGATCTCCCTCGATATGTCGGAGTTCAGCGAGAAGCACACGGTTTCCCGCCTCTTCGGTTCGCCCCCCGGTTACGTGGGCTACGAAGAGGGCGGCCAGCTCACCGAGAAGGTGCGCCGCAAGCCGTTCTCCGTCGTCCTCTTCGACGAGGTCGAGAAGGCCCACCCCGATATCTTCAATTCCCTGCTCCAGATTCTGGAAGACGGTCGCCTGACCGACTCCCAGGGCCGGGTCGTGGACTTCAAGAACACGGTCATCATCATGACGACCAACCTCGGGACCCGGGACATCTCCAAGGGCTTCAACCTGGGCTTCGCCGCCCAGGGCGACGTCAAGACGAACTACGAGCGGATGAAGGTCAAGGTCAACGAAGAGCTCAAGCAGCACTTCAGGCCCGAATTCCTCAACCGCGTCGACGACACGGTCGTCTTCCACCAGCTGACCGAGGAAGACATCATCCAGATCGTCGACCTCATGGTCGCCAAGGTGGACGAGCGCCTCAAGGACCGCGACATGGGCATCGAGCTCAGCTCCGAGGCCAAGGCGCTCCTGGCGAAGAAGGGCTACGACCCCGTGATGGGCGCCCGGCCGCTGCGCCGGACGATCCAGCGCGAGATCGAGGACATCCTCTCCGAGAAGATCCTCTTCGGTGAGCTGCGCCCCGGTCACATCGTGGTCGTCGGAACCGAGGGCGAGGGCGAGGAGAAGAAGTTCTCGTTCCGCGGCGAGGAGAAGGCGGCACTGCCCGACGTTCCTCCGATCGAGCAGGCGGCAGGCGGCGCCGGCCCGAACATGACGAAGGACGCCTCGTAGCGTCTTAGTCAGCAGTACGAAGGGGCTGCCCCGGACCGTTATCGGTTCCGGGGCAGCCCCTTTTGCCGTGGGCGGTCCGCGGTCAGGGGCGGAGGCCGACGCCTTCGACGCCGTGCCACGCCCCCACAGAGGACCGGATGTCCTCGTTCCGCATCGGTAGGAGCCGTAACTCCTCGAAGTCTGCGACTTCAGCCAGTCCGGTTCGACGGCCGGCGGGCGTACGGTCGCCACGCACCGGACGCCTGGATAGCGCTCCAGCAGCCGCGACAGCCAGTCGTGCGCCTCGTCGCCGTCCTCGTGCGGGACCTCGTCCAGGCCGTCGACCAGCAGCAGCGCCTGGCCTGATGCCAGGGCCCGGGGAAGGTGCCGCCCCGGGCCCGCAGCGTGCGCAGGGGGACGGCGAAGGGCGCGAGGCTGTGCTGGGCCGCTTCCCCGTCAGCGTGGTCAGCGTGCGTGCCGAAGGTCCCGAATCGGAAGGTCTTTGGTCCCATGGGCGGTGACAAGGCGCACAGGCCGAAAGAGGCCTACTAGCCGGGTTAGGAGTAGGGGCCGTGACCGTGGGAGGGACCTTCGTCCCGGGCCGGGAGGGGCCATTCGGCGATACGGGGCGATGTGCCCGGAAGGCCGGGCTGTGTCCGTTTAGGACCGTTTCGAACTGGGGTTAAACCCGATCCGGAAAATAGTTCTCCGGGCTACGCGAGGGCTTGTCCGACGGGCCGTCGGCAACGGATTCCCGGTACCCCGACTACGGCTTTTCTTCGTAGATGGGGTGTTTGTGCCGGGCCTGGGGCGCGGGTTACCAAGGTGGAGCACGTCCGGCAGAACGCCGGTTCCACTCACCACCGGAGGACTTCCCCGTATGTCGAAGCGCGTTACGTTCCAGCAGTCCGCCCGCCCGTCCCTGTCCCGAGTCCGTGGCACCGTGGTCGCCGCTTCCGTGGGTGCATCGATGGTGCTCGGTGCGGGCGCGGCGTTCGCGGCCTCCGGTACGGCGAACACCACCGGCACCGCGGCTCTCGCCGGCTCCGTCACCGCCCAGTCCGTCGCCAAGCAGGCGGACTCGCAGAGCAAGGCGGCCACGTCCGCCAAGCAGGCGGCGGCCGAGAAGTCGGCGAAGGCGAAGCAGGCGGCCAAGAACAAGGCCGCCGCGGCGAAGAAGAAGGCCGCTGCCGCGAAGAAGAAGGCCTCCTCCTGGGAGGCCCCCGTCGAGAAGTACACGCTGAGCGCCACCTACGGCACCGGCGGCGCCCGCTGGGCCGCGAAGCACTCCGGCCAGGACTTCGCCGTCCCGGTCGGCACCAAGGTCGAGGCCGCCCACGCCGGCACCGTGGTCAAGGCCGGCCCGAACGGCGGCGGCGACGGTCCCGCGTACGGCAACGCCGTCGTGATCAAGCACTCCAACGGCAAGTACTCGCAGTACGCGCACCTGTCGAAGATCAACGTCAAGATCGGCCAGTCCGTGAAGACCGGCCAGAAGATCGCTCTTTCCGGCAACACCGGAAACTCCAGCGGCCCGCACCTGCACTTCGAGATCCGGACCACCCCGAACTACGGTTCCGCGCTGAACCCGGTCTCGTTCCTGCGTTCCGTGAACGTCTCGCTCTGACGGGGAACTACGCGGGGTGACCCGGGTCGTGTGCCCGGGTGACCAGTTCGACGGCGACCTCCAGGACAGCCTTGCGCTTGTCCTCGGGGTCGCCTTCGGCGTCTCTGAGGGCGAACAGGGTGGCGTGCATGGTGAAGAGCGCGCTGATGCAGCGGACCTGGTCGGTGAGTGACGCCTCGGGGTCCTTGATCAGGTCGGTCAGGGCGATGACCCGGCTCTTGATGGTGTCGCCGATGCTCAGGTCCCGTACGGTCGCCTGGTTCTCGTGCATGAAGCGGAAGAGCGGGGCGGCGACGGTGAGCGCTTCGCTGTAGCGGGCCAGGATCTCCTTCTTCGTCGCCAGGGTGTGCGGCTGCTCCTTACCCCAGGCGATCAGCTCTTCGATGGGCCGGTTGAGGTCCTCGAAGATGCTGTTGAGGATGTCTTCCTTGGTCTTGAAGTGGTAGTACAGGGCGGCCTTGGTGACATCGAGCTGCTCTGCGATCTCGCGGAGCGACGTCTTCTCGTACCCCTGCTCGGCGAAGAGCTCCAGGGCCACGTCCTGAATGCGCTGGCGCGTGTTGCCGCGCCGCGGCTGAGGCGTGCTGCCCATGCTCATGGTGCTCTCTCCCAAACTTACTTGACGCCCGGCTAGTTACGGGTCTACCGTCCCCAGTGTAGTCAGCTAGCCGGGCGGCAAGTAAGTCCCTCGGTGGGCCGGGGAACAGCGGATGGGCAGCAGGGGAGTGGGGACCATGGCGGAGGACCTGAAGAAGGCGGCGGACAGCACGGCGCCCGGGAAACCGGAGCGCAGCGTCCGCGTGGTGATCCTGGCGTTGATGATCGCGATGCTGCTGGCCATGCTCGACAACCTGATCGTCGGCACCGCGATGCCGACCATCGTCGGCGACCTCGGCGGCATGGAGCATCTGTCCTGGGTGGTCACCTCCTACACCCTGGCCACGGCCGCCTCCACCCCCATCTGGGGCAAGCTCGGCGACATGTACGGCCGCAAGGGCGTCTTCCTCGTCTCCATCGTGATCTTCCTGATCGGCTCGGTCCTGAGCGGAATGGCCCAGGACATGGGCCAGCTGATCGGCTTCCGGGCGATCCAGGGCCTCGGCGCGGGCGGACTGATGGTCGGCGTCATGGCGATCATCGGCGATCTGGTGCCGCCGCGGGAGCGCGGCAAGTACCAGGGCATGATGGCCGGCGTCATGGCGATCGCCATGATCGGCGGACCGCTGGTCGGCGGCACCATCACCGACCACCTGGGCTGGCGCTGGAGCTTCTACATCAACCTGCCGCTCGGCGCGGTCGCGCTGGCCATGGTCACCGCCGTACTGCACCTGCCGAAGACGCAGCGCAGGAAGGCGAAGGTCGACTACCTGGGTGCCGGGCTGCTGACCGTGGGCATCACCGCGATCGTGCTGGTCACCACCTGGGGCGGTACGGAGTACGCCTGGAGCTCGGCCGTGATCATGGAGCTCGTCGCACTCGGCGTGGCCTCCCTCGTCGGCTTCGTCTTCGTCGAGACGAAGGCGGCCGAGCCGATCATTCCGCTGCACATCTTCCGGAATCTCAACTTCACGCTGATGTCGGTCATCGGCTTCATGGCCGGCTTCGTGATGTTCGGCGCCGTGCTCTTCCTGCCTCTCTTCCAGCAGTCCGTCCAGGGCGCGTCGGCGACCAACTCCGGTCTGCTGCTCCTGCCGATGCTGCTCGCGATGATGATCGTCTCGCTGATCGCGGGCCGTGTCACCACCAGCACCGGCAAGTACAAGATCTTCCCGATCGTCGGCAGCGCCCTGATGGTGGCGGGCCTGTTCCTGCTCGCGCAGATGGACACCGGAACCTCGCGGTTCACCTCCGGCATCTACATGGCGGTGCTCGGCGCAGGCATGGGCTTCCTGATGCAGATCACGATGCTCGTCGCGCAGAACAGCGTCGAGCTCAAGGACATGGGCGTCGCTTCGTCCGCGACCACCCTGTTCCGTACGCTCGGCAGCTCCTTCGGTGTCGCGATCATGGGCGCGCTGTTCACCGGACGGGTGCAGGACGAGATGGCCGCGCGCGGCGGCGGAGGCGCCACGGAGAAGTCCGCGCAACTGGACGCGGCGAGCCTCGCGAAGCTTCCGGTCGCGATGCGTGAGGCGTACGAGTACGCCGTGGCATCCGGCACGCACATCGCCTTCCTGGTGGGCGGCTCGGTCTCCGTGCTCGCCCTGCTGGCGGCGCTGTTCGTCAAGGAGGTCCCGCTGCGGGGCGCCGCGGCCCCGGAGGCCCCCGCCGACGCGCCGCCCTCGCCGGCCAAGGAGTCGCAGACCGTCTAGGAGCGAACGTCCGGCAGACGTTTCCTGCCGAGTCGCCGGACGGGCTTGTTCTTCACGAGCCCGTCCGGCCTCCGCTGTTCCGCCAGCTGGAGGACCGGGAAGCTGCCGGTGTCCGTCGGCGCGTGCTCCGGCAGCCACAGCACGGCGACCGCGCCGCCCGCCCCCTCGGAACCGTCCTCCGGGGCCACATTGCGGAAGGTCAGCCTGGCGCCCAGCACCCGCGCCTGGCCCGCCGCGATCGTCAGCCCCAGGCCGTGCCCGTGCCCGGCCCGGTCACTGCTCCCGGTACGGAACCGGCTCGGCCCCTCCCGAAGCAGCTCCGCCGGGAACCCGGGCCCGTGGTCGCGCACCCGTACCACCCGGCCCTCGACCGTGACCTCCACCGGCGAGGCCCCGTGCTTGGCGGCGTTCCCCAGCAGGTTGCCCAGAATGCGTTCCAGGCGCCGCGGATCGGTGGAGACCCACGACTCGTGGATCACCCGCACCGTGACGTCCGGGCCCAGCAGGGCGATCCGGCGGCTGACGAACTCGCCGAGCGGCAGCTCCTGAAGCTCCGCCCGCTCCGATGCGCTGTCCAGCCTCGCCACTTCGAGCACGTCCTCGACCAGCGTCCGCATCGCCTGCGCCCGGTCGCGTACGAGCTCGGTGGGGCGCCCCGGCGGCAGCAGCTCGGCCGCCGTGAGGAGCCCCGTCACGGGGGTGCGCAGCTCATGGGCGATATCGGCGGTGACCCGCCGCTCCGCTTCGATCCGCCCGTTCAGCGCGTCCGTCAGCGCGTCCACCGCGCCGGCCAGCTCATCGGTCTCGTCGCGGACGACTCCGCCGACGGCCTCCCTGACCCGTACCTCCGTATTGCCCTGCGCGACCTTGCCCGCCGCCGCTGCCGCCTTCCGCAGCCGGCGCGACAGCTGCCCGCCGATCAGCACGCCCAGCGCGGAGCCGCCCAGCACGACGGCGACCGAGCCGATGATCAGCGCCCGGTCGAGGTCGCCCATGATCGTGGCGCTGCGGTCGGCGAACCGGGTGTGCAGGGAGAGGATGTCGCCGTTGGCCAGCGGGACGGCCGCCCAGACGTCGGGCACGCCGTCCTCGTACTCGTCGACGTGGGTGGCACGGCGGTTGCCGCGGACCTCCTCGCGCAGGCTCGGCGGCAACGCCGGGTCGTTGAGCTTCGTGCCGAACTTGGGCGCGTTGTTCTTCGCGTTCGTCGCCTCGTACAGCCGCTGCGCGAACAGGAGCCGTTCCAGCTGCACCTCGCGCGCGTTCTCGATCATCGAGACGCGTGCCGCGTTGTGGACGACCAGGCTCAGCGCCACCGCGACGAGCGCGCCGACAGCGGCGATCGCGATGCTGATCTTCCAGCGGACGCCGGTCCGCAGGGCCCGTACCTTCATGCTCTGAGCTTGTATCCGAAGCCGCGGACCGTCTCGATCCGGTCCTGCCCGATCTTGGTCCGCAGCCGCTGCACATGGACGTCGACGACCCGGGTGTCGCCGCCCCAGCCGTAGTCCCAGACCCGCTCCATCAGCTTGTCGCGCGAGAGCACGGTGCCCGGGACGGAGGAGAATTCGAGCAGCAGCCGCATCTCGGTGGGCGTGAGCCCCACCGGCCGGCCTCCGCGGCGCACCTCCATGCCCTCGGTGTCGATCTCCAGGTCGCCGAAGACGAGCACGCCGCCGGCCTCGTACGGGGACTCGGCGCCCGTACCGCCCTGCTGTGCGCCGGTACCCGCCGCATGGCCGAAACGGCGCAGTACGGCGCGGATGCGGGCGACGAGGACCGCCCCGTCGAACGGCTTGGTGACGTAGTCGTCCGCCCCGGCCTCCAGGCCGAGCACCACGTCGATCGAGTCGGCGCGCGCCGACAGCATGATCACGGGCACGGTCGACTCGTCCCGGATACGGCGGCACAGGCTGACCCCGTCCAGACCCGGCACCATCACGTCGAGCAGGGCGATGTCCGGGCGGTCGGCCCGGAACGCCTCCAGGCCGGAGAGGCCGTCCGGCATCGCGGTGACGACGAATCCGTCCCGCTCCAGCGCGAGCTGGGTGGCCTCGCGGATCACGTCGTCGTCCTCGACGAAGAGGACGTGGGTCTCGGCCATGCGACTGCTTTCCGTTGCTTCCGTACGGTCGGTTCTCGGTCAGTTCCTGGACGGATCCACCGGCTCGGGGAGCTCGCCCTCCCCGCTGCCGACGGCCCGGTTGAAGTCGTTGTGCACACGGTCGTGCTCGCTGAACCGGTCGTCGGCCCAGCGATAGGTGATCACTTCCTCGCCGGAGGGGTACGCGACCGAGTCCTTCGATCCGTACACCTGCGTCGTCACCACCAGATCACCGCGGTCGATCGTCCCGTAGACCGCGGGCATCTCGGCCGCGAAGACGTTGTCGTACGAGCCGTCGTCCCGCGGGCGGTAGACATAGGTGCCGATGCCCACCGAATCACCGCAGGTCATCACGTTGACCACGACATCGGCCGCGGGTCCGTCGGTCAGTGATCCGTACGAGGTGTCGACGGGGTACTCGTCACCGGAGCAGGGCTTGAGATCGGTCCTGACCTGCGGGCTCACCTCGGAGTCCTTCTTCAGGAGCGTCACGGCGTCGACCCGCCGGGTGGGCTGCGCCGTCGACGACGGGGCGGCGAGCGTGGGGGTGACCTGGGCGACCGGCTGCGTACCGGCCGGGCCCTCGTCGCGGGTGCCCGTACCGCCCGCGGAACAGCTGACGCAGAACAGTCCGAAGGCGGCGAGCCCGGCCATCGCCGTGCTGCTCGCCGCCAGTCCGGCACGGATTCCTGTCAGGCCGCGCACCGCTCCCGCCCCCGCTCGTCGTGACGCCCGTCCTGCCGCGCCGGTGTGTGCGCACGCACCGATGGCACGGGCGTGCTGCGCGCGTCCGCCTCGCGGCTGTGGGCCTCCCGGCTCATCGCCTCGCGGCTCTCCAGCTCCTGACGCAGTCGCGCCAGCGCCCGGTGCAGCGTGCTCTTCACCGTACCCGCCGACATACCGAGAGCAGCGGCCGTCTCCTCCGTGCTCATCTGCTCCCAGTGTCGCAGCACGACGACGCTGCGCTGCTTGGGAGCCAGCACGCCCAGGACGTCCATCAGCAGGGCACGGTCGGCGCGCTGCTCCGTACCGTCCTCGACGCTCGCGTCGGGAAGCTGCTCGGTGGGGACCTCTTCGAGCTTGCGGGCCCGCCACCACTCCGTACGCGTGTTGATCATGACGCGGCGCAGATAGGCGTCGGCGAGGGACTTGTCGGCGATGCCGTCCCAGCGGCCGTACGTACGCACCAGAGCGGTCTGCAACAGGTCCTGCGCGTCCACGGGGTCGGGCACGAGACGCCGGGCACTGCGCAGCAGGGCATCCTGCCGGGTACGTACGTAGTCCTCGAATGCGAGCACCTCGCCCTGCGCCATTACAACCGCCTCCGTCCCCGTGGATCCCCGTCTTCACTGCTTTCGAAGACGCTACGGAGGCGTTGTCACGAGGCTGTCCGGAGCAGCCATACGCGGACGCACGGCTGCCCATCGGTTGTGTAACAGCGCAGGCGAGTGGGGCGGGGCTCAGGTCAGCGGCAGCCGGTACTGGCCGTCCGGCAGCGGCTCGACCAAGCCGTCGGCGACCAGGCCGTCGAGCGCACGGGCCCGCTGCACGGGTTCGTCCCACACCGCGTCGAGTGCGGACTGACCGACCGGTGCCACCGCCTCACGCAGTACGGCGAGCAGCCGGCCCCGCACCTGCCGGTCCGTACCGGCGTACGTCTGGCCCCGCCGCGGCGGCCCCTGGTGTGCGGGCTTCCCGGCCAGCAGCCAGGCGCACTGTCCTGAGATGGGGCAGCGCGAGCAGTCCTCGTTCTTCGCGGTGCACACCAGCGCGCCGAGCTCCATCGTCGCGGCGGCCCAGTGGGCCGCGCGCTCGTCCTCCTCGGGGAGCAGCGCCCGCGCGAGCTTGCGCTCGGCGGCCGTGGTCGCGTTCGGCGGGTACTGGATGCCGGTCGCGGCGCGGGCGAACACCCGGCGGACGTTCGTGTCGAGCACCGCGTGGCGTTGTCCGTACGCGAACGAGGCAACGGCCGCCGCCGTGTACTCGCCGATGCCGGGCAGCGCCAGCAACTGGTTGTGCTCGCTCGGCACGTCGCCGCCGTGCCGTTCAGTTATCGCCTGCGCGGCTCCGTGCAGGCGCAGGGCACGGCGGGGGTAGCCGAGGCGGCCCCAGGCGCGGACCGCTTCACCCGGCGCGTCGGCGGCCAGGTCGGCGGGGCGCGGCCAGCGGGCCATCCACTGCTCGTACACGGGGAGGACTCGGCTCACCGGGGTCTGCTGCAGCATGAACTCGCTCACCATCACACCCCAGGCGCCCGCTTCGGGGCGGCGCCAGGGGAGATCGCGGGCGTGCTGCTCGAACCACCCGATGACGGGGGTGTGGAGGGATGCGGGGGGCGTGTGTGTCGAAGTCGTGGCAGTCATCGCACCGACGATCCTGGCACGGAAGGCGGGGCGATGGTCACGGGCGGAGGGGTGTCGCCCCTCCGGAGGGCCCAGGAGGTGACGACGCCACCCGTTCTGTCCCCTCTGCCCGTGCCGGGACCGCCGTGCCGGGACCTGTTTCAGTGATCACCGTGATGATGATCAGCAAAACTTGAGGATCAGAGCGGCGGGTGGGGCGGGAGTTGGCCCGGATCTCTCGTAGAGTTTGCGCCGTGGGATCTATGCGCAATCCGGTCGGGCCGCTTCCCTCCTCCATCTACTGGCGACGGAGGGCAGTTGCGGCATCCCTGGCTGCGCTGCTCGCACTGCTGATCGCATGGGCCGTCACTTCCGGTGGGGGCAACGGGAACAGCGGCGACGCGAAGGCCAACGGGCCCGACCCGCGCACCTCGATCACCCCCGGCCCCTCGGGCTCGGGACCCGCGATCAGCCAACAGCCGGGAGGACGCGACGAGTCCGGCGGCGACGCGGGCTCGGACGGCAGCAACGGCGACACCGGGACCGGCGGTACGGGCGGAGCCGGCACCGCGGGATCCGACGGTGCCACGTCCTCCGGTACGGCCTCGGCCGGCACCGGACCGGGCGGCGATTCGGGCGCCGGCGGAACAACGGGCCAGCAGGTACCGGCCGGTTCCCCGCTCCCCGACTGCAAGCCCACTGCCCTGCGGCTGACCCTGAAGACCGAGGTCAGTTACGGCCCCGACGACAAGCCGGTGTTCCAGCTGATCGCCAAGAACACCACGGCCACCGACTGCAAGGCCGACCTCGGCCCGAAGAACGCGGTGCTCACCATCACGGAGGCCGGCGGTGAGGACGACCGGATCTGGTCCTCCGAGGACTGCCCGGCCGCCGCCGGCCCCCTGTTCCTGAAGATCCCCGCCGGTGCGACGGTCGTCCACACGGTGGAGTGGAACCGGAAGAAGAGCAGCCCCAAGTGCGCTACCGCCCCCACGACGGAGGCGGGCCCCGGCACGTATCTGCTGGAGGCCAAGGCTCCGGGCGAACCGCTGCAACGAGCCTCGTTCGTCCTGCCGAAGGACTAGGGCCTGTCCGGCGGATCATGGCCGGGGTCACGCCGCCTGGCACGGCACCTCGCCGCGTTGCCGAAACGCCCGCATAGCTCCGCTATGAGGACGCTCCGGCGCCTTGCGATGCACCGCACCAGACGCCGCGCCCTATCCGACCCTGATCCACCGGACAGGCCCTAGGGCCTGTCCGGCGGGCGAAGCGGTCGCCGGAGGCACCGGCGCCGCTTTGCTCCCGTCGCTCCCTAGACGTACCGCTCGAGAATCGAAGACTCCGCCAGTCGCGAAAGCCCCTCGCGCACGCTTCGAGCCCGCGCCTCGCCGACCCCGTCGACCGTCTGGAGGTCGTCCACGCTCGCTGCGAGCAGCTTCTGCAGACCACCGAAGTGCTCCACCAGCCGCTCGATGATCGCCCCCGGCAGCCGCGGCACCTTCGCCAGCAGCCTGAATCCCCGCGGCGACACCGCGGAGTCCAGCGTCTCCGGCGAACCGCTGTACCCCAACGCCCGTGCGACGACCGGCAGTTCCAGCAGCTCCGGATGGGACAGCGCGTCCAGCTCCGTCAGCGCCTCCGCGACCGTACGGGACCGCTTCGCGGTCGGCTCCGGCACGTAGTCGCGTACGACGAGCTCCCGCTCCGGCTCCACGCCCGCGATCAACTCGTCCAGCTGGAGGGAGAGAAGCCGGCCGTCCGTGCCCAGCTCCACCACGTACTCGGCGATCTCCGTCGCGATCCGGCGGACCATCTCCAGACGCTGCGCGACGGCCGTCACGTCCCGGACGGTCACCAGGTCCTCGATCTCCAGCGCGGAGAGCGTGCCGGCGACCTCGTCCAGCCGGAGCTTGTACCGCTCCAGCGTCGCGAGCGCCTGGTTGGCGCGCGACAGGATCGTGGAGGACTCCTCCAGGACCCGGCGCTCCCCGTCCACGTACAGCGCGATCAGGCGCATCGACTGGGAGACCGATACGACGGGGAAGACGCAGGCCTTCGAGACCCGGTCCGCCGTGCGGTGCCGGGTGCCGGTCTCCTCGGTGGGGATCGACGCGTCCGGAACCAGCTGTACGCCGGCCCGCAGGATCTTCGTCATGTCCTTGTCCAGGATCAGCGCACCGTCGAGCTTGCACAGCTCGCGCAGCCGCGTCGCGGTGAACTCCACGTCCAGCACGAATCCGCCGGTACACATGGATTCGACGGTTTTGTCCATGCCGAGGACGATCAGCCCGCCGGTATTGCCCCGGAGGATGCGCTCCAGACCGTCCCGCAGGGCCATTCCGGGCGCGACCGCGCTCAACGAGGCGCGCATCAGCGCCTCGTTACCCGTGCCTTGGCCGGACTTTCCGGGCGATGCTGCCCGGTCGTTGGCTGCCACTGCACTCCTCCGGTCACAGGTTTGCGGTGCCCTTAGGGCCTCTCGTTCGTCCCTCATACCGTTCGTACGGGCGGGCGAGACCAGGGCAAAGTCTACCGGCGCGCATTGTCCTCCTGTGGTCCGTCCGGACGAGACCGGCGCGGGAGCACTCTGAGGGCATCGCCCATGTCGGCGACTTCCGTGACCTTCATACCGGACGGCACCTTTCCCGGGTCGCTCGGTACGAGCGCGTGGGTGAACCCCAGGCGGTACGCCTCGGCCAGCCGGCGCTGCACCCCCGTCACCCGTCTGACCTCGCCCGCAAGGCCCACTTCACCGATCGCGACCAGGTTCTTCGGCAGCGGGGTGTCGCTCGCCGCACTGGCCAGCGCGAGGGCGATCGCCAGGTCCGCGGCGGGCTCGGTCAGCTTCACGCCGCCGACCGTCGCACTGTAGATGTCCCGCTTGCCGAGCGCGCTGATCCGCCCCCGCTGCTCCAGCACCGCCAGCATCATCGACACCCGGGAGGTCTCCAGACCGGAGGTCGTGCGCCGGGGCGAAGGGATCTGCGAATCGACCGTCAGCGCCTGCACTTCGGCCACGAGGGGCCGCTTGCCCTCCAGCGTGACCGTCAGACAGGTCCCGGGAACCGGCGCGTCGCGACGGGTGAGGAACAGACCCGAGGGATCGGCGAGGCCCGTGATCCCCTCGTCGTGGAGCTCGAAACAGCCCACCTCGTCCGTCGCCCCGTACCGGTTCTTGACGCCCCGGACGAGACGGAGACGGGCATGGCGGTCGCCCTCGAAGGACAGCACCACATCGACGAGGTGCTCCAGCAGCCGCGGTCCGGCGATCGCGCCGTCCTTGGTGACATGGCCGACCAGCAGCGTGGCCATGCCGCGCTCCTTGGAGGCCCGGATGAGCGCCCCCGCCACCTCCCGGACCTGCGCCATCCCGCCCGGCGCGCCCTCGATCTCGGGCGAGGCCACGGTCTGTACGGAGTCGAGGACGAGGAGGGACGGCTTGACCGCGTCCAGATGGCCCAGGACCGCGGACAGGTCGGTCTCCGCCGCGAGGTAGAGGTGGTCGTTGATCGCCTTGATCCGGTCGGCGCGCATCCGGACCTGGCTCGCGGACTCCTCCGCCGTGACGTACAGCGTGCGGTGGTCCTCACTTGCCGCCTTCGCGGCCACGTCCAGCAGCAGCGTCGACTTTCCGACGCCGGGCTCGCCCGCGAGCAGCACGACGGCGCCCGGCACGAGACCCCCGCCCAGGACGCGGTCGAGCTCGCCGACGCCGGTCGAGCGGGCGGTGGCCTGGCGGCTGTCGACCTGGCCGATGGGCACGGCGGCTGTGGAGACCCGGCCGGCGGCCGTCGTACGCACGGCGGGGGCACCGCCGAATTCCTCGACCGTCCCCCACGCCTGGCATTCGGGGCAGCGGCCGAGCCACTTGGCGGTCGTCCAGCCGCACTCGGTGCAGCGGTAGGACGGCCGGTCCTTCGCGGATTTCGTACGGGCAGCCATGGCGCCACCGTATAGGTGAGGTCCGACAGTGCGGCCCGGTGCGGGTCCGGCGCGGGGGCGCGCGCAGGGGCTTCCGGCCGAAACCGGAATTGCTGTCCTCTTTTGAGGGATACGTTCACCCGTAAGGATTAAATGTGGTCAAGGGGTGCTAAGGGTGTGCCTTCCCCTGCCTACGGTCGCCAGGTGACGAGCACCAGGCTGGAGACCCCCACACACACCACCGGCGCACACCGGGCGCACCGTCGCGCCCCCCACTCGTCGGCGCAGCGGACGCCCGCACGTTACGAGCCCTATCTCGACGGTCTCTTCACCTATTGCCTCTCCGTGCTGTGCGATCACGAGGCGGCGACGGAGGCGCTCGGCGCGGTCCTCGTCGTCGCCGAACGGCAGGACGGCCGGTGCCCGGAAGGTGAGGAGGAACGTAAATCCTGGATGTACGCGCTGGCCAGGTGGATGTGCCTGCGCAAGCTCACCGAGCAGAAGCGGGGCCGCCAGGCCCACCGCCAGCCCGCCAAGGGAGGCTCGGGCCCGGAGGAAGCGGCCGTCCCGGCGCCCTCCGAATCCCCCGCCGCGGAAGCGCGCCGCCGTGAACTCGCGCAGCTGGCCTGGCCCGAGGCCGCCGGCACCACGCCCGAACAGCGCGAAGCGCTGGAGCTGGCGGTACGCCACCGGCTCGCCCCGCGCGCCGTGGCCGCCGTCCTTGGTCTCGAACCAGCCGTCGCGCGCGAACTGCTGGCCGCCGCCGCCTGCGAGGTGGAGCGGACCCGCGCCGCCCTCGCCGTCGTCGAGACCGGCAACTGCCCCACCGTCGCCCGGCTCACCGGCGACCACCAGGTCCTGCTCTCCGCCGCCCTGCGCCGCGAACTCGTCCGCCACGTCGACGACTGCCCCCGCTGCCGCCGCGCCGCCGAACGGGCCGGCGCCACGGGCCCCTGGCCCGGCGCGACCGTCAGCCCCGCCGCCGCGCTGCCGGTCGTCGAGGCGCCCCGCCCCTCCGTCCAGGTAGCCATGGCGCAGGCCCAGCGGTCCCGGTCGGGCGGCCCGCGCTTCGGCCGTACGGGCTTCCCGCTGGACCCCAAGGACCACGCGGCCCGCAGGGACCGGCTGCGCGCCCGGGTCCTGACGACCACGGTGGTCGCGACCGTCGTCGCCGCCCCCGTGATCGCCCTGTGGGCCGCCTACCGGGGGGCGCCGCAGACGGGGGAGGGCCATGCGGGTTCCACGGTCGCGGCCACGGAGAGGGACAGCGACGGCGCCCTGGAGGGCGAGGGGTACGACCACTACGAGAACGCGGGCAATGCCCGTCCCGACAAGAACGGCCGCTTCACGGCGGGAGCCCGTACCCCGGACGTCTCGGCAGAGGTGATCAGCACCGGCGGTCCGCAGGGCCCCGGCAGCCTGGCCGTCACCGCCCGCTCGTCCGGCGACCTCACGACGATCACACTGACGGCCTCCGGCTCCGAAGCCGTCTCCTGGTCGGCCTGGGTGGACGCACCCTGGCTCCACCTCAGCAGCACGTCCGGCAGGCTCGCCCCCGGCCGTAGCGTCACGATCCGCGTCTCCGTGGACCACGGGGCGGAACCGGACGGACCGTGGCGCGCACAGGTCGGCTTCGCCCCGGCAGGGTCCGTGGTCGCGATCGACGGGTACGGGGCCACGGCGCCGCCGCACGGCGGACCGACGGGCCCCTCGGCCCCGGCCACCCCGTCCGAACCCGCGGAGCCGTCGGAGCCGCCCCCGACGCCCACGGATCCCACGCCGACCCCCACGGACCCGACGCCGTCACCGGACCCGACGGACCCGACACCGACCCCCACCGAGCCGACACCGGACCCGACCGACCCGACACCTACGCCCACGGACCCGGCTCCGTCACCCGACCCGAGCGACCCCGGCGGCCCGAGCGACCCGGCGACCAGCCCGAGCGCCTCGGACCCGGCGGGCTGACGAAACCGCCGGCCCGCCGGCCCGACCGTCAGTGAACCGCGCCCACCCGCCCGTCAGGCCGGCTCGACCGGATCGGCCGGGTGCGGCGCCATCGGCAGCAGCGACGAAAGCCGCTCCTCGCACAGCTCGACCAGCCGGTCGTACGCCGGCTTGCCCATCAGCTCGGTGAGCTCCGGCCGGTAGGACACGTACACCGGATCCCCGGCCCCGTGCGCCGACGTCGCCGAGGTGCACCACCAGTGCAGGTCATGACCGCCCGGGCCCCAGCCCCTGCGGTCGTACTCCCCGATCGACACCTGGAGCACCCGGGTGTCGTCGGGCCGGTCGATCCAGTCGTACGTACGACGGATCGGCAGCTGCCAGCACACGTCCGGCTTCGTTTCGAGGGGCTCCTTGCCCTCCCGCAGCGCCAGGATGTGCAGCGAACAGCCGGCACCGGCCGCGAAACCGGGCCGGTTCTGGAAGATGCAGGAGCCCTCCCAGCGCCGGGTCTGCCGTTCGCCGTCCTCGTCGACGCCGACCCAGCCCGTCTCCGTACCGACGTCGTGGAACTGCCACAGGTCCGGAGTCAGCCGGGCGACGTGACCGGCGACCCGCTTCTCGTCGTCCTCGTCGGAGAAGTGGGCGCCCAGCGTGCAGCACCCGTCGTCCGCTCGGCCCGCCTGGATGCCCTGGCAGCCGCTTCCGAAGATGCAGCTCCACCTGGAGGTCAGCCAGGTCAGGTCGCAGCGGAAGATCTGCTCGTCGTCCGCGGGGTCCGGGAACTCGACCCAGGCCCGCGCGAAGTCGATCCCCGTCTCGTCGGACCTGTCGGGTCCGTTCGTTTCCGGCTGCTGCATCTCCCGCTTCGTTTTCTGCTTCTTCGTGGCTTTGTCCGGCTTCGCCTTTTTCGTCTTTGGCACGCGCCAAGAGTAAGTCCGCCGGAGCAGTAGCGTTCCGGGTATGAGACTCGGAGTCCTCGACGTGGGGTCGAACACGGTTCATCTGCTGGTGGTGGACGCCCACCCCGGCGCCCGCCCGCTGCCCGCGCACTCGCACAAGGCGGAGCTTCGGCTGGCCGAACTCCTCGACGCGGACGGGGCGATCGGCCCCTTGGGCGTGGACCGGCTCGTGTCGACGATCGCCGGTGCGCTCCAGGCCGCCGAGGACAAGGGCTGCGAGGACGTGCTGCCCTTTGCCACCTCCGCCGTGCGGGAAGCGACCAACGCCGACACGGTGCTGGCCCGGGTGCGGGAGGAGACGGGCGTCGACCTCGCCGTCCTCAGCGGCGAGGAGGAGGCGCGCCTCACGTTTCTCGCGGCCCGGCGCTGGTTCGGCTGGTCGGCGGGGAAGCTGCTCGTCCTGGACATCGGCGGGGGCTCGCTGGAGGTCGCTTTCGGCATCGACGAGGAGCCCGACGCCGCGGTGTCACTGCCCCTCGGGGCCGGGCGCCTTACGGCCGCCTGGCTGCCCAGCGACCCGGCGGACCCGCTGGAGGTGAAGGCGCTGCGCCGCCATGTGCGGGCCAGGATCGCCCGCAGCGTCGGCGAGTTCACCCGCTTCGGCCGCCCCGACCATGTCGTCGGCACCTCCAAGACCTTCAAGCAGCTCGCCAGGATCGCGGGCGCCGCGCGTTCCACGGAGGGTCTGTACGTACAGCGCGTCCTGACCCGCAAGGCGCTGGAGGAGTGGGTCCCGAAGCTGGCGGCGATGACCGTCGAGCAGCGGGGCGACCTGCCCGGGGTCTCGGAGGGGCGTGCCGCGCAGCTGCTGGCCGGGGCGCTGGTCGCCGAGGGGGCGATGGACCTGTTCGGTGTCGAGGAGCTGGAGATCTGCCCCTGGGCGCTGCGCGAGGGTGTCATCCTGCGACGGCTGGACCACCTTCCGGCGGAGCAGGTCGCCCTGTACTGACCCGTGCGTTCGGGGGGCCGCCCACCCGGACGGCCCCGCCGGCCACGAGCCCGTACGCCATGGGCCTTCTCACTTTCGGTCAAGGTCCCGTGGAGACGCGCACTGCTGCCCGTACCCTGATCTGGTGGCAGAACCAGTGGTGCGCGTTCCGGATGCGAAGGTCATCCTGTCGACTGCTTCGGTCTATCCGGAGTCGACGGCGACGGCCTTCGAGATCGCCGCGCGCCTGGGCTACGACGGTGTCGAGATCATGGTCTGGACCGACCCGGTCAGCCAGGACATCGAGGCGTTGAAGCGGCTCTCGGACTACCACCAGGTCCCGATCCTGGCGGTGCACGCGCCCTGTCTCCTCATCACCCAGCGGGTCTGGTCCACCGACCCGTGGGTGAAACTCCAGCGCGCGCAGGCCGCGGCGGAGAGCCTCGGGGCGTCGACCGTCGTCGTGCACCCGCCGTTCCGTTGGCAGCGCAACTACGCGCGCGACTTCGTCAGCGGCATCTGGCGCATGGCCGACGAGACCGATGTCCGGTTCGCCGTCGAGAACATGTACCCGTGGCGCTACCGGGACCGCGAGATGCTCGCGTACGCCCCCGACTGGGACGTCACCAACGACGACTACCGGCACTTCACGGTGGACTTCTCGCACACCGCGACCGCCCGCACCGACGGGCTGGCCATGGTCGACCGGATGGGCGACCGGCTCGCCCACGTCCACCTCGCCGACGGCAAGGGCTCGAACAAGGACGAACACCTGGTGCCGGGCCGCGGCGACCAGCCCTGCGCGGAGCTGCTGGAGCGGCTGGCCCGCACGTCCTTCGACGGCCATGTCGTCATCGAGGTCAACACTCGTCGCGCCATGTCCTCCGCCGAACGCGAGGCCGATCTCGCGGAGGCGCTGGCCTTCACCCGGCTGCACCTGGCGTCGGCCGCGCAGGCCCCCCGCCCATGACGCCGGACGCCCCCGCGCCCCGCCGCCGTGGCCGTCCCTCCCGTACGACGGAGGCCACGGGCCCCGACGCCCGCACCCGCATCCTCGAAGCCGCCCGCACGGAATTCGCCGAGCGCGGCTACGACAAGACCTCGGTCCGGGGCATCGCCAAGGCGGCGGGTGTGGACGCCGCACTGGTCCACCACTACTTCGGTACGAAGGACGAGGTCTTCGCCGCGGCCATCGAGGTCTCCTTCGAACCGGCCCTGGTGATCCCCGCGGTCCTCGACGGCTCCATGGACGGGCTGGGGGAGCGGCTGGCCCGCTACTTCATCTCCGTATGGGAGAACCCTGCGACCAGGGCCCCGCTGCTGGCGATCATCCGCTCCGCCCTCACGCACGAGGCGGCGGCGAAGGTGCTGCGGGGCTTCGTGCTGCGGCGGCTGCTGGAGCGGATCGCGGCGGAACTGGACGTACCCGATCCGACGTTCCGTGCGGAGCTGGCCGCCTCGCACATGATCGGCATCGCGATCCTCCGGTACGTGATCAAGGCGGAACCGCTGGCGTCGGCGGACCCGGAGAAGATCATCGAGATGGTGGCGCCGACGCTCCAGAGATACTTGACCGCGCCCTGAACTTTTCAACGTGTCCGGCACAATTCAGCCCGTCCGGCGTTTGAGGACCGGGGCCCGGGGCGGAGCCCCGGTTTCGGGAAGGGGCGGGTAGGGGATCAGGCCCCGCGCAGCGGCCCACCCCCGCACCACCCCGACCCTGCCCACCCACCGAGCACCACATCCCGCATTCCGGACACACTGTCCAGATCGTGGAGTCGAGGCGTACGCTCGAAGACAGTCTTTTCCGTCGAAGGAGCGAGCGCGATGCCCCAGCTGAGGTCCCGCACTGTCACCCACGGCCGCAACATGGCGGGCGCCCGCGCCCTAATGCGGGCATCGGGCGTAGCGAGCGAGGACATCGGCAAGCCGATCATCGCGGTGGCCAACTCGTTCACCGAGTTCGTCCCGGGTCACACCCATCTCGCCCCGGTCGGCCGCATCGTCTCCGACGCGATCCTGGCGGCGGGCGCCGTCCCCCGCGAGTTCAACACGATCGCCGTCGACGACGGCATCGCGATGGGTCACGGCGGCATGCTGTACAGCCTCCCGTCCCGCGACCTGATCGCGGACAGCGTCGAGTACATGGTCGAGGCCCACTGCGCCGACGCCCTCATCTGCATCTCCAACTGCGACAAGATCACCCCCGGCATGCTGATGGCGGCGCTCCGCCTCAACATCCCGACGATCTTCGTCTCCGGCGGTCCGATGGAGGCCGGCAAGGCCACCCTCGTCGACGGCACGGTCCGCAGCCTCGACCTGGTCGACGCGATGTCCGAGGCGGTGAACGACAAGGTCTCGGACGAGGACATGCTCCGTATCGAGGAGAACGCCTGTCCGACCTGCGGTTCCTGCTCCGGCATGTTCACCGCCAACTCGATGAACTGCCTCGCCGAGGCCATCGGCCTGGCCCTCCCCGGCAACGGCTCGGTCCTCGCCACGCACACCGCGCGCAAGGCCCTGTACGAGAACGCCGGCCGCACGGTCGTCGAGATCACCAAGCGCCACTACGAGCAGGACGACATGAGCGTCCTGCCGCGCAACATCGCCACCCGCGCCGCGTTCGAGAACGCCATGGCACTCGACATCGCGATGGGCGGCTCCACCAACACGATCCTGCACCTGCTGGCCGCGGCCCAGGAGGCCGAGCTGGACTTCGGCCTGGAGGACATGGACGCGGTCTCGCGCCGCGTCCCGTGCCTGGCCAAGGTCGCGCCGAACGTGGCCCCCGGCGGCACGTACTACATGGAGGACGTCCACCGGGCGGGCGGCATCCCCGCCATCCTCGGTGAGCTCTACCGCGGCGGCATGCTGAACGAGGACGTGCACACCGTCCACTCCGCCACCATCACCGAGTGGCTCAAGACGTGGGACGTGCGCGGCGGCTCACCGTCCGCCGAGGCCGTCGAGCTGTGGCACGCGGCGCCCGGCTGCGTCCGCTCCGCGACCGCCTTCTCGCAGTCCGAGCGCTGGGACACCCTGGACACGGACGCCGAGGGCGGCTGCATCCGCTCCGTCGAGCACGCTTACTCCAAGGACGGCGGTCTGGCCGTTCTCCGGGGCAACCTCGCCGAGGACGGCTGCGTCGTGAAGACCGCCGGCGTCGACGAGTCGATCTGGACCTTCGAGGGCCCGGCCGTCGTCTGCGAGTCCCAGGACGAGGCCGTCGACAAGATCCTCCGCAAGGAGATCACCCACGGAGACGTCGTCGTCATCCGTTACGAGGGTCCGCGCGGCGGCCCCGGCATGCAGGAGATGCTCTACCCGACCTCGTTCCTGAAGGGCCGCGGCCTCGGCAAGACCTGCGCCCTCATCACGGACGGCCGCTTCTCCGGCGGTACGTCGGGTCTCTCCATCGGCCACGCCTCGCCGGAGGCGGCATCGGGCGGCACGATCGCGCTCGTCGCGGACGGCGACCGGATCAGGATCGACATCCCGAACCGTTCCATCGAACTCCTCGTCCCCGAGGAGGAGCTGGCCACCCGCCGCGAGGCACTGAACGGCGTCTACGCGCCCAAGAACCGCGAGCGCAAGGTCTCGGCCGCGCTGCGCGCCTACGCGGCGATGGCGACGAGCGCGGACCGCGGCGCCGTGCGCGACGTCTCCAAGCTCGGCTGACCAGCCGGACCGCTCCACTTCACGGCCCCGGGCACCGGTTCACCGACCGGCTCCCGGGGCCTCACCAGTCCGCGGGACGGCGCCCGTCGACGGCGAAAACGGAACCGTCGGGGGACGTTCCGTACACGGTCCGCCCGATGGCCACGGGAGCGGGCAGCGCCGAGGCGTACGTGAGCTTTCCCGCCCGCAGCCGGGCCCGGGTCTGACCCAGCAGCGTTCCGCGCTCCGTGTCCACGGCCAGCAGCCGCCCGTCGGCCGCCGAGAAGCACAGACGGTTCCCACCGGCCAGTACGGGCGGTGAGGTCCGCCCGGCTCCGGTCTCCAGACGCCACAGCTCGGCACTGCCGCCCGCCGGGCCGGTGTCCATCGCGAGCAGCGATCCGCCGCGCGCGAGCAGATAGGCCGTGTCCCCGCCCATCACCACTTCCGGTTCGTTCATACGGAAGGGCAGCTCCAGCCGTGTGACGGCCTTGCTCGCCGGCTCGTAGCGGACGAGTCCCACGGTCTGGGCCTCCGCGTTCATGGCCGTCAGCACCAGCGCGCCACCGGGCGCCCCCACGGGCGTGAGCGTCCCGTCCAGCCTGTCCTGCCACGCCGTGCGCCCGGTGGCGGCTTCGAGGGCCGTGACCAGGGTCGTGGCGCCGTCGGCCGCGTGCTCGAAGGCGTACGCGAGCCCGGACCCGTCCTCGTACAGCGCGTAGTCCGGCCGTATGTGACCGGGCACCGCCCGCGCCCACCGCGAGGCCCCGGTCCTGCCGTCCAGCCCTTCGGCTGTGCCGTTCTCCCGGGTCATCAGCAGTGTGTCCCCGGCCGAGAAGGGAACGCCGAGGTACGTCGACAGGTCCGCGTCCCAGAGCTGTCCGCCCCGGTCCGCGTCGTACGCCCGGAGCCTGCCGGCGGGATCGGATACGTGGACGACTCCGCCCGACAGCACCCCCACCGACGGCGCGTCCCCCGAGGACTGCCGGTGGGACCAGGCCACCCTCCCGTCCGCCGGATCGAGCCGCGCCGTTCCGAAACCGGCCGCCGCGCAGTACAGCCCGCCGCCCGCTCCCGTACAGACCGGCGTCGAACCGCCCGACGAGGGCAACGGCGTCACCCACGGCGCGAAGGCAGCCGGAACCGCCCCCTTGCCGCCCCCGCCCCCGGCCGAACCGCCCCCGCCCGGAGGCTCGCTCCCGCCCAGGAGCCCGACCGCACCGGCGCCCCCGGCGGCGAGGACCAGCAGCACCGCACCGATCGCGGCCCAGCGCGCCCGGCGTCCCCCGCCGCTCCGTTTCCGCGCCTGAGCGGGACCGGACACCCGTACATGCGTCTCGGTCTCCGAGGTTGCCGAGCTCTCCGAGGCTGCCGAGCCGCCCCGCACCAGGGCAGCCGCACCCCCGGACGCCGCCGACACCGATCCCGCCGCCGGCCGCCGCTGCGACGGTATGAACGCGGCGGCCTCGTACGACGGAGGATGCAGCGCGAGCGCCGTCATGATCTCGTCCGGAGTGGGCCGCTCCGCAGGGTCCTTCGCCAGACACCGTGCGACCAGCGGTGACAGATCCGCCGGCACCCCGGCGAGATCGGCCTCGTCGTGCACCACCTGGTAGGCCACGATGTACGGACTGTCCGAGTCGAAGGGCCCCCGCCCGGTCGAGGCATGGACCAGCACGGCCCCCAGGGCGAACACATCCGCGGCGGGCCCGACCTCGCGGGGCCGCTGGAACTGCTCGGGCGCCATGTACGGCGGCGAGCCGATCAGCTTCCCGGTCTCCGTGCGCAGATCACTGTCGTACGGCCGGGAGATCCCGAAGTCGATGACCTTGGGCCCGGAGTCGGAGAGCAGCACGTTGCTCGGCTTCAGGTCGCGGTGGATGACACCGGCCCGGTGGGTGTCGCGCAGCGCCTCGGCCAGGCCCGCGGTGAGCCTGCGGAGTTCGGCGGGAGCCAGCGGCCCGTTCCGCTTCACCTGTTCGGAGAGCGTCGGGCCGGGCACGTACAGCGTCGCCATCCAGGGCAGCGCGGCGGTCGGATCGGCATCGACGACCGGCGCCGTGAACGCGCCGCTGACCCGTCGGGCCGCCGCCACCTCCTGCCGGAAACGGGCCCGGAACTCCGGGTCCGCCGCATGCTGCCGGTGCACGATCTTCACCGCGAGCTGGAGCCCGGACGCGGAGCGCGCCAGGTGCACCACACCCATGCCGCCCGCTCCGAGACATGCCTCGAGTCGATACTGCCCGGCGTACTCAGGATGCTCCGCTTCCGGATCGAATCCGGTCCCTCGCAGCGGCGGCATCGCCCACCCCCGTGTGTTCGTCCGCAAGCGCGACGCACGGAGCCTAGTCGATGGTGTGTGCGATAGGGGTGGGGCTTGTTAGCCTGCGCGTCGCATGGATCGTTTCCAACGGGGGGAGGCCACATGGCCACGGAAGAGAACACAGTTGTGGAGAGCGCGGCACTCGCGTCGGACGGCGTGACGCGCTATCCGATCGCACCGGGATACCGGGTCAACGTCCGACGGGGACCGGGCACCAAGTACGGCATCGTCCGGACGCTCCCGTACGGATGGAGCGTCCCGGTCTACTGCCAGAAGCCGGGGGAGTGGATCGCCGGCCCGTACGGCACCACCAACCTCTGGGACAACATCGCCGACGGCGAGTTCGTCTCGGACGCGTACGTCAAGACCGGCAGTGACGGGTACGTCGCTCCGCGCTGCGACTGACACCCACCCGGGCCGGCCGGGGATAATCGACCTCGTGAGCGAGAACAGCGAGAGCAGCGAGACCAGCGAAACCCCCGGCTCCGGCCCCGGCACCAAGCCCTCCGGCGCCACCGCGCCCGGCCCGCAGCCCGAACCCATCCGTTTCTTCGGCACGACCTGGGTCGGCCACGACGGCGGTTACGGGCTGCGGCGAGCCGGAGTCGCCGTCGGCTCCCTCGCCGCGGCCGTCGCCGCCTGCTTCGTCCTCCGCTTCGCCTACCAGGGCCTGGAGATCGCGGACGTGGGCAGTCTCGTCGGCATGCTGGTCGTCCTGATGTTCGCGATCTGCAGCGCCATCGCCTTCCGCAAGACCTGGGAGGGATTCGGCCGCCGGCCCGAGGACCCGGCCCGCGAGGACAACCTGCGCGGCCTGAAGTCCATCGGCTTCATCGGCTCCCTGCTCGCGTACTTCTTCCGCTCCCTCACGGAGGCCCCGGGCGAGAAGCTGCGGCGTACGGAGTACGAGACCGCGCTCGCCCAGTACACGAAGCGCCGCGCGGCCCGCACGGGAAACCCGGCAGCCCGCAAGCGCCCCAAGCGCAAGTAGCCGCGCAAGCACCCCCGCCCCGGCTCCCCCGCGCGGATCCCTTGACGCCGGCACACCGCCAGGATCAAAATTCATCACATGATGAATTCCGCGCACGCGGACGGACCGCCCCCCGCCATCGAAGCCCGCACCCTGACCGTCGTACGCGGCGAACGCACCGTCCTGCGCAACCTCGGCTTCACCGTCGAACCCGGCAGGATCACCGGCCTCCTCGGCCCCTCCGGCTGCGGAAAATCCACCCTCATGCGCGCCGTCGTAGGCACCCAGGCCAAGGTCACCGGCACCCTGAACGTCCTCGGCACCCCCGCCGGCCACCCCACCCTCCGCCCCCGCATCGGCTACGTAACCCAGGCCCCGTCCGTCTACACCGACCTCACCGTCCGGCAGAACCTGGACTACTTCGCAGCCATCCTCCAGCCCGGCCGCCACCACCGCGACGCCCGCGGGGAGGCCGTCACCCGCGCCATCGAGGACGTCGACCTCGCCTCCCACGCGGACGTCCTCGCCGGCAACCTCTCCGGCGGCCAGAGCAGCCGCGTCTCCCTCGCCGTCGCCCTCCTCGGCACGCCCGAACTCCTGGTGCTCGACGAACCGACCGTCGGACTCGACCCCGTCCTGCGCCGCGACCTGTGGAACCTCTTCCACACCCTCGCCGCCGACCGCGGCACGACGATCCTCGTCTCCTCGCACGTCATGGACGAGGCCGAACGCTGCCACCGCCTGCTCCTCATGCGCGAGGGCGAGATCCTCGCGGACGACACCCCCGAGGCCCTGCGCACCGGCACAGGATCCGACACCGTCGAGCAAGCCTTCCTCCACCTGGTCGACCAGGCATCAGCGACCACCGGCCGCCAGGAGACCCCCCGATGAACGCCACCCCACGCACGCTCACCCCCGCCCGCACCACGGCCACCGCGGCCCGCGTCCTGCGCCAGCTCCGTCACGACCCCCGCACCATCGCGCTGCTGCTGCTCATCCCGGTCCTGATGATCACGCTGCTCCGGTACGTCTTCGACGGCAGCCCACAGACCTTCGACGCCATCGGGGCCTCGCTGCTCGGCATCTTCCCGCTGATCACGATGTTCCTGGTGACCTCGATCGCCACCCTGCGCGAACGCACATCGGGCACCCTCGAACGTCTCCTCGCCATGCCCCTCGGCAAGGGCGACCTGATCGCCGGCTACGCCCTGGCCTTCGGCGCCGTCGCCGTCGTCCAGTCCCTCCTGGCCACCGCACTCTCCGTCTGGGTACTCGGCCTGGACGTCGTCGGCTCACCCTGGCTGCTGCTCCTGGTCGCCCTGCTCGACGCCCTCCTCGGCACGGCCCTCGGCCTGTTCGTCTCCGCCTTCGCCGCATCCGAGTTCCAGGCCGTCCAGTTCATGCCGGCCGTGATCTTCCCGCAGCTGCTCCTCTGCGGTCTGTTCACCCCGCGGGACCAGATGGCCCCCGCACTCGAAGCGATCTCGAACGTCCTGCCCATGTCGTACGCCGTCGACGGAATGAACCAGGTACTCCGCCACACCGACGTCACCGCCGACTTCCTCCGCGACATCCTCGTCGTCGCCGGCTGCGCACTGCTCGTCCTCTGCCTCGGCGCGGCCACCCTCCGCCGCCGCACGGCCTGACGGCCCGATGCGAGGATGACGCCGAGAAAGACGAACAGAGCACCGCCCGGAGGGTGAACCCATGACCCAGACAGTCGCAGTCCTCGGCACAGGCAAGATCGGCGAGGCACTGCTCAGCGGCATGATCCGGGCGGGCTGGCGCCCGGCCGACCTCCTGGTGACCGCGCGCCGCTCGGAGCGCGCCGAAGAACTCCGCACCAGGTACGGCGTCGAGCCCGTCACCAACGCCGAAGCCGCCAAGACCGCCGACACCCTCATCCTCGCGGTCAAGCCGCAGGACATGGGCAAGCTCCTCGACGAGCTGGCCCCCCACCTCACCGCCGACCGCCTGGTCATCAGCGCCGCCGCGGGCATCACGACCGCGTTCATCGAGGAGCGCCTCACTGCGCACACTCCGGTCGTACGCGTCATGCCGAACACCCCCGTCCTGGTGGACGAGGGCATGTCCGTCATCTCCGGCGGCAGCGAGGCCACCCCCGCGCACCTCGCCCACACCGAGGAGATCTTCGGCAGCGTCGGCAAGACCCTCCGCGTCCCCGAGTCCCAGCAGGACGCCTGCACGGCCCTGTCCGGCTCGGGCCCCGCGTACTTCTACTTCCTCGTCGAAGCGATGACCGACGCCGGAATCCTCCTGGGCCTGCCCCGCGCCCAGGCCCACGACCTGATCGTCCAGGCCGCCATCGGCGCCGCCGTCATGCTCCGCGACAGCGGAGAACACCCGGTCAAGCTCCGCGAGGCCGTCACCAGCCCCGCCGGCACCACGATCAGCGCCATCCGGGAACTGGAGAACCACGGCGTACGCGCCGCCCTCATCGCCGCCCTCGAAGCCGCCCGCGACCGGAGCCGCGAACTGGCCACCGGCAACGGCTGACCGCTAGGGCCTGTCCGGCGGATCATGGTCGGGGCCACGGCGTCTGGCACGGCACCTCGCGGCGTTGCCAAAACGCCCGAATAGCTCCGCTATTAGGACGCTTCGGCGCCTTGCGATGCACCGCACCAGACGCCGCGTCCTATCCGACCCTGATCCGCCGGACAGGCCCTAGCCGGCCGCAGCGACCAGCTCCGCACTCCGCACGACCTTCGCGAACCCACCGCCGTGCAACGTCACGGCGGTGGCCCGCGCCAGCTCCTCCGCACCCAGCGTCCACCCCCAGGGCCCCACTCCGTCGAAGGTGTACGTCGCGTCCAGCGCGAAGAACACCTCGTACCCGAGATTCCCGCCCATCCGCGCCGTCGTCTCCGCGCACATATTGGTCTGGATACCGGCCACGACGATCTGCCGGACTCCGCCATCCCGCAGCCAGGAATCCAGATCGGGCGCCCCGTAGAAGGCGGAGTTCACGCTCTTCGTCACGAAAAGCTCGGGCCCGCTCCCCTTACCCCGCCGCTCCTCCACATAGCTCTTGAAGGCGTTCCCGGGATATCCCACCCGCAGCGGCGAATCGGGCTTGGGCGAGTCATGCCGTACGAAGACGACGGGCCGCCCGCTCGACTGCCAGGCATCGATCAGCCCGGCGATGTTCCGATCGGCATCGGGATTGTTCCGGGGCCCCCAGTGCCCCTCCTCCTCGAAGCCTTCCTGCACGTCCACCACAACCAGCGCCGCGTTCTCCGAAATCTCCATGCCCCGATCCTCCGCCGACGCGCGCCGCCCGCCCAGCACCACAAAAGCCATCGACCGATGATTTACTGCCACGATGGCCGCCACGACGCGCATCGCACTCCTCGCCTTCCCCGGCATCAGGGCCTTCGACGTCTCCGTCATCACGGAGGTCTGGGGCGTCGACCGCACCGACCGCGGCGTACCCGCGTTCGACCTGCGCCGCACAGCCGCGCACCCCGCCCCCATCCCGCTCCGCGGCGGCCTGACCCTCACCCCGGACCGCACCCTCGCCTGGCTGCCCCGCGCCGACCTGATCGTGGTCCCCGGCCTGGACGACCACGTGACCCCGGCCCCCGCCCCGGTGCTCGACGCCCTCCGCCGCGCGCACACCGCAGGCACCCCGATCGCGGCGCTCTGCGGAGGAGCCTTCACCCTGGCCCAGGCGGGCCTGCTCGACGGCCGCCAGGCAGTCACCCACTGGAACCTCACCGGCCTCCTCCGCACCCACCACCCCCACGTCACGGTGGTCCAGGACGCCCTGTTCCTCCACGACGACAACATCTGGACCTCCGCCGGCACCGCAGCCGGCATCGATCTCTGCCTGCACCTCGTGCGTAAGACCCATGGCGCCGAAACAGCGGCCACGATCGCCCGGTCGATGGTCACGGCCCCGTTCCGCACCGGAACCCAGGCCCAGTTCATCGAGCACCCCACCCCGCACACCGACCGCGACGCCGACACCCTGGCCTCGGTACGCGCCCACGCCCTGACCCACTTGGCCGAACCCCACACGGTCGCGACCCTGGCCGCCCACGCCGGCATGTCCCCGCGCTCCTTCGCCCGCCACTTCCAGGCCACGACGGGCACGACACCGCTCCGCTGGCTGATCACCCAACGCATCGCCGCAGCCCAGAAGCTCCTGGAGCGCACGGACCTCCCGCTCCCCGAAGTGGCCCGCCGCACGGGCTTCGGCAGCGAGATCACCATGCGTCAGCACTTCGCGACCCACCTCTCCACCAGCCCCCGCGACTACCGCCTGGCCTTCCACGACGACGCGCCCCGGCCGGCGGTTGACACACCCCGCACCGATCCGTAGTGTGCTCCGAGTTGTCCGACGTGAGCGCCGACCCCGGTCGGTCCCCGGACAGCCATTCCGCAAGAACCACCTGAAGCGAGCGACAGCTGTCGCACTGCTTTCTGTGCGCATTTGCGAAATGAGGAATCCGCGTTCGAACGAGCGTGACCCGATTAGCGTCGGGGCCCGGGATTCGCTAAAGTCTCACTCGTCGGAACGGCCCAACGGCCGGGAAGACAGCCCCCACTGATTGGGAATCAGGCCCGAAAGGATCTGATAGAGTCGGACTCGCCGGAAAGGGAAACGCGAAAGCGAATTCCTGGAAAGCAAATCCCAACTTCGACTGGGAATCGGACACGAAAGAGTCTGATAGAGTCGGAAACGCAAGAACGAAGGGAAGCGCCCGGAGGGCCCCGGTGAAACGGGACCGAAGGAAGCGTCCGTTCCTTGAGAACTCAACAGCGTGCCAAAAGTCAACGCCAAATATGTTGA